>JACDBU010000028.1 GCA_013694745.1 Chitinophagaceae bacterium | reverse complement strand
GGGTCTATTCATGTGAATTTGGGTTTTGATTTTTTTAAATAATCAATGTAACAGTTCTATGAAAAGCTGGCGGTTTTAGCCTCATTTCAAAAATGCTGTGGACTTTTTCTTTATAATTTGTTCAGGGATATAATAAAAATAAAAAAGCTGCCCTTTTTTGGGGCAGCTTTTTAAATAGACAAGGATCAGTTATTTACTGATGATCATCTTTGTTGTTTGTATGTCTTTACCGTTATTTACTTTAACTGTGTAAACGCCGGATTTAAGGAGGCTTACATCTAACGTATTAAAATTGGTTCCATTGTCAACAGCAACTTTTTTAGTAAGCACCTGCTGTCCAAGCTGGTTCACAATTATTATATCAGCATTGCCTTTTGCAAATGCATCAAAAGAAATGTTTACCGCATTCGTAGCTGGTACGGGGTATAATTTTAACCCGCTTCTTACTATACTTGTATTTATTGATTCATCAGCTGATGAAGCAGTGAATGTGTTGTTGCTAACGGTTACGGTTAGTGTATAACATAGCGTTGAGCTAAATGCTCCGGATACACCTGCAACTTTAACTTTATAAGAAGCTGCTTTGTTTGTATTACGCGTTACTACCTCATCAGCCGTACCCGGATTTGTTGAAGTTGCTAGTTGCGCATTTGCACTGCTGTACAAAGTGAGATCATAATTAGCGGGAAGATTGGTAAGGGTAACTTTAAGATTTCTCTTATTACCACTTGTACTAAAGCTATAATAATCCACGTCTGTTGCTGAACCAATTTGAGCCGTTGTAACACCTGCTGGCACTGCCGTTGGCGTTGATATGTTATTATTACCTGGTTCAAACTGATCAGGACAAACAACAACCGAAGCTGTTGTAAAAGAAGATGAAGTATATGTTGTTGCAACACCAGAACAGTTTGCTCTAACCTGCCAATCGTAATTGGTGGAAGCTGTTAAGATGGATAAGCCCTGTGAAAGTGAAGTTGTTCCCGTTACCGCGGTTGTCCATGTACCCGTTCCCGTTACCCTGTAATCAACATCATAATTTGATGCCCCGCTTACCGCAGTCCAGTTTACTGTAGCGCTGCTGCTTGTGATAGCAGTAGTATTTAAACCAGTTGGAGGATCGCAAACAGTAAGTGTTGTGAATTGAGCAGAAACATAACTTCCGTTTCCTGCAGGGCAAGTTGTCACAACTCTCCAATCATACGAAGTTCCTGAAGCTAATCCTGCAAGGGTTGTTGTTGTATCTATTATTACAGTTGCTGCATTTATCCATGTACCTGAAGCTGTTGCTTTATAATCCACGCTATAACTTGTAGCACTTGGAACCGTATTCCATTTTAAGGATGCACCCGAAGCAGTTACGCTTGATGAAGTTAATCCTGTTGGATTACCACATGCCGCTGGTGTGCAATTAAGATCGAATGTGGTTGATGATGTTTGTCCGTCGGGATTGGTTACCGTAACGGTATAGGTACCCGAAGCGGCTCCTGCCGGAACAGTAAAATTGGCAGTGAGCTGTAAAGGATTTACAAACACAACATTTGAAACGGTAACAGCACTTGGTCCGCTAACTGTAACCGTAAGATGATTGAATCCTGGTCCGCCGGCATCTGCCCCGGGGTCAAAAAATTCTGAGTTTAAGGTTGAAGTTCCATTGATGGTAACATTTGTGGTTGCGCCACAGGCCGGTATTGCAGCCAATGCCGGTGTTGCTGGTAGTGGTGCTTTAAATTGTCCTGCACGTACGCCCCAGGCATTGGTTGTGGGTGCATATTCTGTGAATGTCCACATTGTCATATCATCACTGGGATCAACAACTGTTTGTGTATAGTCGCCCCAGCGGTTTGCTCCGGGACTGTAAGTAGATCCTGTATTTGTAAAATCAACAGGTGCCTGCATATTTCCAGCCGGGTCTGTTCTATATCTTCCTGAAGTTGCAGCTTGTGCGTGTTTAGCAGGACCTGCAGAAGTAAAGCCCATCAAATTATGTCCCTGGCCACTCAATGCTATTGTTGGATAAGTATAATATTCTGCTGATGCAGCAGCGTGAGTCCCATCATACATTGTAGCTGCTTGTAAAATTGTTGGCGTACCTGCAAGATTGCCTATCTCCATCCATAATGCGCCATCACGGTCACCACCGGAACCACCTACACCAGAAATATTTAATAATGTTCCCTGTGCTACCCATAAATTGGTAGAGCCGGTAATATTATTTTTCTTGATCATGGCTGCGCACAACCTGCGGTCATCACCATCTATCGCTATACCGCCTAAGGTTGGAACTGTTTTAGGAGTATAAGTTGTTGAAGTTGTCAGTGCAATATCTCCCGACAATGATGGAGTGCTTCCGGAATAAGTAACTCTCCTGATAACAAGTTTTGAAAATACCGTTTGTGAAGCACCAATAAAATATCCACTGGTTGCTGAAGGATCATCATTGTGTACGCCCTGCGGTGTGTACATATTTGTATTGGTAACTCCATGAGGAAAACCAGTTACAGTAAGGGTCCCGGCAATAAGGTTTGCTTTATTGATCACCCATAAATTACTTCCGGAAAAACTGCTTCCATTGGCAAACATATTACCACCGATGTACAACGAATTTTTATCAACGCCTAATGTTGGATAATCGTAGAAGTCTGCTGAAGAACCTCCCGTTTGAGAAACATTAAAATAGAAAATAGTAAAGTTACTGGTGGCTGTTATGGTTGGTCCGTCACTAACTGCAACAGCGCAATAATTATTTGTATTGTGATCAACTTCAATAGCCACAACAAACCAGCGCCCCGTAAGCCTGTCAAAACGCACATGCGGATCACTCATGCTGGTTATCCCAAGTGCGCTGTTTGCAAAGAATGAATTTAGATCAACATTCACCACAGCAGTTAATGTTGTAGTAGATGTGCCAGTGGGTGTAAGTGAGGCCGGCCCGGTAAGGGAAGGTTTGGTAAACACTTTCATGCGTGTATTGGCTGTTGCAATAATTTGTGTAGTACCCACATCGCCACAATTATCAGGCGGTGTATAAGGAGATTCCCTGCCTGCAATACCGGTTCCATAATTTCCCCAAATGGTGAGGAAGTTACTGTATACGCTTTGCGTGGGAGCGGAGGTTGCCGTTGTTCTGGCTGCTCCGGGAATTACCAGTGTTCCGAATTTATTTACTGCTTTTGCGCCGGCTGCCTGGCCTTTTGGTTCAGGGCCTTCGCGCTCCGGCCTTAGTTTGGGTTTAAAATTCGCAGGGATTGGATGTGCTTTGTCATAAGCCATTAATGTAGCAATCGATTTCCTTATTCCTTTTATACCTGTAATGGTAACGCCTCTAACTTCACTATTCTGGGCATACATACATGTAAAGCAAAGTACTGCCACAAGGGTAGATAAAATTTTACGCATGATTTTTTTGGTTTGTGAAAGACAGGATAAATATATCAGTTTATTTGTATGTGGTAATAAAATAGCCCCATTTATTTTTAATTTTTTTACCCTGTTAATCACAGCCACTCTGCTTTAGGCCAGATCTGCTGATGTAATAAATTTCGTAATAGCACGAAATATATATCGTAAAATTACGTGCATTTATATGATCTGATGGTTGAATATAAATCATGAACAAATTGAAAATGTTTTAAAAAATTGTAGATACTATAAATATCTTTCAACATACTATATTTTTTATGAATGCATTTTGTACTTCAGTATATAATATGTATGTTTTCATCATGAAAAAATTATTTATGGTTTTGGGTTCCCTGTTGCTGGTGGCAGCTGCATTTTCGCAACCTGTAATTACCGACAGCGGCACTTTCCTGCTTCATAAGTTTGAACAAAACATTGGTAAAGAAAAATATAGTGTTTCTAAAAGTGATGGCATAATTAGTTATAAGATCGATTTTAAATATGTAGACAGGGGCTCGCCGGTTCCATTGAAAGCCACGATACTACTCACTTCTGTGCTGGAGCCAGTTTCTTTCAGAATTAAAGGTGGTACCTCCAGGTTTTCATCGGTAAATGATTCCATTGTAATTCATAACAGGTCTGCAGTAATAAAAGTTGACAGTACTTTATCAACCCAAGTATTAAAACAAAATAGTTTTCCCATTGCTGGCTATTCGCCTGCAACAGCACAAATGCTTTTAGTGCAATACTGGAAAAAGCACAGCCGGCCAGCTGTTATAAACATGCTTCCTTCAGGTTCCGTGCAGATAAAAAAAGATGGCGAGGATACCATTCTTTTCAAGAATAGTAAGATAGTACTGGAGAGATATGTTATAAAAGGATTGATATGGGGAAATGAATTATTATGGACGAACAAAGAAGGACAATTATTTTGCCTCATAACAAATGATGCAGAAGGAGATAAACAGGAAATGATGCTGGAGCAATATGAGCCTATGTTACCTACGCTAATTGAAAAAGCGGCTATGTATGGGATGAAATTATTTACAAACACGCAATCACCTTCTGTACAAAAACACAACGTTATTGCCATACGTGGAGGAACTATGTTGGATGTAGTAAATAATACAACTATTCAAAATGCAACTGTACTCATTGAAAATGGGATCATTAAAAATGCAGGCGTTACGGGATCTTTTACCATTCCATCAAATGCATTTATCATAAATGCAAAAGGTAAAACCATTTTGCCGGGGTTGTGGGATATGCACGCACATTTTGAACAGGCAGAATGGGGGCCCGCATATCTCGCCGCAGGTGTAACAACCGTAAGGGATTGCGGTAATGAATTTGGTTACATTAATTCCATACAAAATGCAATTGACGAAGGAAAAGGCATTGGTCCGCATATTTTAAAAGCAGGCATCATTGATGGCAAAGGGCCTTTTGCTTTGGGCATCATACAGGCTGATACAAAAGAAGAAGCAATAGCCGCCGTGCAGCGTTATAAGGAAAATGGTTTTGTGCAGATAAAAATTTACAGCTCTGTAAAACCTGCTATCGTAAAAGCTATATGTGATGAAGCACACCAGCAGGATCTAACAGTAACTGGCCATATTCCTTTCAACATGACGTTGCAGCAAGGTGTTGATTCAGGAATGGATATGGTGAATCATGTGCAATATGTTTATTCTGCAATGAAAAAGAACAAGCCTGACAACTCGATAAATTTTTCCGACTCAGTAAATGTTGCGGTGATCAATTTTATCAAAGAACATCACGTTGTGATAGATCCAACCGTGGGTGTATTTGAATTAACCCTGCGGTCGTTAAAAGACAGCATTACGATCATTGAACCTGCTTTTGCTACCTTACCCGAGCCTATGAAACCGCTATTCATCAATACCGGCATGTCTGATGAAAAAGCTATCGCCAGAGGAAGATCTATAATGAAGGATATGAAAGAGATCGTATTTGAATTGTACAAGGCTGGTATTACAATTGTTGCCGGTACAGATATGGATTTTCCAGGCTACAGTCTCTTTAGGGAGCTGGAACTTTATGTAGAAGCGGGTTTAACACCTATGCAGGCCATTCAAACCGCTACCATTACCCCGGCAAAAGTTATGAAAATGGGCGGGGTTACGGGTTCTGTTGAAGCTGGCAAAAAAGCAGATCTTATCATTATTGATGGCGACCCGCTGCAAAATATCAGGAACATCCGCAGGGTAACTACTGTTATAAAAGATGGTAATATTTATGATCCTGTTCAGTTGCATCATCTGGCAGGGTTCCAATAACAATAATATATGATGGAGACGTAGTAAAAAATTTATTTATCCAAATACTTGCAAGACTGGTCCATAATTTGTACTTTTATAATCCCTGGCTACCTTACTCGTTCCACATCTCCTCTGATCATCCTTTATATTCCACTTTTCATCCTCTGAAATTTTCATGGCGATTTTCATAAACGCCTCTATATTCAATTAGTACATCTTGTAAAACCATTTCCCATGGCTTAGTCATAGGAGAAATCGACTATCAGATAAAACTAAATAATGGAGTATGGAAAAATTTTACAAAGCTTATAGCAAACCGGTTGGTAACAGGAAATATTATTTTGTAAAAAGTTATATACGATTTCCTGAATACAAAAATGTAGATGACCTTCTGATGGGTTATGCCATGCATATTAATTTTAATCGCGCCTGTGATATTGCCGGTATAAATAACATGCACGTAAGGCAAAGACTGCTGGAACAAATTGAGACCGCACCCGAAACCAGGCTGGTAAATATTTTCAGGCCGGTAAAACCATCACATAATTTTATCAGGTCGTTGCGTAATTCGTTTTCCTTATTGAATGCGAGGTCTTTAAGCCGTTTCTGGAAAACAGCCGGGTAAATATTTTTCGCTTTTAAAATGGTTGTTGCATTATTATGTTCTCAGCAATGTCTCTCCTTTAGCTTTTGTGTGCTGGCAGAGGACGTTGCGTTTTATATTCAACTCAACGGCATCTTATTTTTGTTTGAACGCAACATCCCTATCGGAGACGTTGCTGAGAAAAAGTTTCTTGTGCTGATGGCTTTAGCGCCTGGATCACCAACATTTATCCTTAGCCGTGTGTTTTGCGTTGGGTTTAGCGAAGCAAGTACACGGCGCATTTAATTATTACACAATTTTCCCAGCAATGTCTCTCCTTGAGCTTTTGTGTGTGAGCAGAGGACGTTGCGTTTTTATATTCAACTCTACGGTAATTTATTTTTTTTTAGACGCAACTACCCTATCGGAGGCGTTGCTGAGAAAAGGAGGATCATAATTCTTAGTTAGTTCAAAAAGATTCATCCAATTGTAACAGGTGAATGTGCAGAAGTATATTGAATAAATATCCAAATGCTTATATTTTATAGCCATCCTGCTAAAGTTAGGAAAAACAGTAATATAATTTCAACTCTCTGCAAGCATCGGGGTTTCATTTTCGTATGCTTATTTTTATTCGTGTCTTTTTTATAAAAATGAAAACCCCGCTGAGACGTTAACCTGAGGATAGCGGCATGTGGTTTTGTGTATTCACTAAAATAAGCTGTATGATATTTTTTTTATCGGTATAAAAGGTCTTAAATAAACTGTGTCTCTGTTAGTGTTGGTCATCCAAAGTTTTATATCCTCCATTTCTTCTTTTGAGAATTGCGATTTATGACATCGCATAGCTGCTAAGGCGTCTAATATATTTTGTTTGCTGCATTTAATACGTACTGGCAGATATTCTTTTTTTACTGGCTTCCAAATTGCAAACATTTCTTTAACCCAAGTCTTAAAGTTTGGTGTTTGTTTCCAGTTTTCTGTTGGGATACCTGTATAGTATAACTGTTGAGGTTTAAAATATTCTCCTGATTGAAATAGTTCAGTAACAACGTTATGAACGATACGATGGTCCATGTGTCCATACCCGCCGTCTGGTCCCCATGTAATCACAATGTCTGGCTTATACAATCTGAAAAGACTGTCCAGCTTTATGTGTAACGGTTTTCCAGTAAAATCTTTTGCTAAAGAACCATCACCGAGTCCTAATAAAATAGGTGGTTTTATTCCTAATTTCTCACATGTACATGCAGCTTCACCCGCTCTTGTCATAGCTAATGTGTCACCCGCAGGAATGTTAGCATGTTTAGCAACTCCTAATTCTCCTTTTGTCGCTACTACAAGATATACGGTATGTCCTTCTTGTGCATATTTTGTAAGCAAAGGAGTTACGTTAGATACGGCTTCATCATCAGCATGGGCAAATATTGCCATCATTATTCTCTTTTCATTTTTTTGAGCGAAACTAAAAAATGAAACGAGACAAAATAAGAAGAGTGGAACACATTTTTTAAAAATCATATTTGCCATGTTTAAAGTGAGTAGTTCGTCATTTCACATTACCGCTAACATTTGCATTTACCTAACTACACGCAAATGTAATTTTTATATTTATTTATTATTAATACTAATAATCTTCGTTTATTGTATTGTTGAGTTGCGTCAAGCCAATTACCATTTCAAAGTATGCGTTTTATTTAATTCATCTATGAAACAATGAAAGATCTATTTGCCCGGATAAGTGTGTGGCCACTGCAGTAGCCACACAGCTTTTAGATTCTCGGAGTTGTTTTCTTATGACTATCTTTTAAAATCAGCTCTCCCTTTACCAGCCACGAAGCGCCAAATGCGCCAAGGGCGATCCATTCAAGCCAGAACACCGGTTTATATTTTCCAAATGAATGAAAGTGATCTCCAAAGAAACTGTATAATGCGAGCAGAAAAACGGCAATAAAAATAATGATACCGCAACTCCTGTAAACTTTGTTCCTTAATTTTTTCTCTTTGGTTTTATATCCTTTACTTTTTGTAAAAAGAAAAAGTGATATGCAGGCCAAACTAATAAAGAATGCTGCAGCAAAACAGTAATGAATATAATTGCGAATGGCGTTTATCGGTAGATGAATAATGGCGCAGCTGTTGGCGCTGTTATCGTTTGTAGGGAACATGGCAATTCCCAGGGCAAAAAAGCCCGCTAATGAAGATGTAATGTGATCCGTTCTGTCGAATCCTTTGTAGGCAAGTAAGAACAACGCAACTGCACATAATATGCCCGTAAACAAATTGCCTGTTACCGTATAGTAGTAGTGGCTGTTAGAGTCCTGCAGGCTGGAGCAATGACCCCACAAAAAATTTCCTGCTATCATAACTGCAGGCAAACTGATACCCATCCACCCAATTGCTTTTCGCAAAGTATTATACGATATCAGGCGGGGGTCTTTGGTGGATGTGTCTTTGTTCATATCAAAACATACATATTGCTGTAATGGATCTTAAATAATCGGTCATGCGAATTTTTTTTTAATGCTGTTAATCTCAAAAATTTTATCATCCTGCAATAACATCCGATCATGAAAAGTAATAATAGTATTTTCATTTTTATACAATTGTATTATTTAAAAAAACGACATTAATAAAATGCAATTACTGGGTGAATGATATAAAAGAATTATTTGAGTAAACAGTTTAACGTCTGCAAATTTTTAAACGCCTCACCCATAGTATTATTAAAATACACGTAAACATCGGTTCCCTCACTTAACCATACTTTTATATTTTGCGCCTGCTGAAACAAAAAATCATAAGTGTAAGTTCCCCTGTAACGGCCGCCTGGACCGTGAAATCTCAGGTACCTGAAAGTAGCATTGGATGTTGTTAATGGCGTAGCAGATAAAGGCAGATCATGTATAACCAGGCTGGCATTATACTCATTTATCATATCATATACTTCTTCATTATACCATGATTGATCACGGAACTCTATAGCAACTTTCCAGACCTGGTACGGATCAGGAGCAACAATACGCTTTAAAAGGTTTTGCACCTGCTGAAATTTTTTAATCTTCAACCCCGGTGGCAACTGAACCAACAAACATCCTTTTTTGTTACCAATATGCGATATGGTTTGCATAAAAAGTTCAATATCTGCCGCTTTAAAATCCAGCCCCTTTGCATGGGTTATGACTTTGGCTAATTTGAAGGTGAACTTAAAATCGTCATCCACACTTTCTGCCCAGTTAATAACGGTGGAAAGCCTGGGAATTTTATAAAAAGAACTGTTGATCTCTACACTGTTAAAAAATGAGGCATAATATGTTAGCCTGCTCTTACCCTGGAATGCAGGCGGGTACTGTATTTTCGACACCGGGAGCACCAACCCGCTTGTGCCGGAATAAAACATGTTACGCTTCGGATCCATTGTAATTTTTGGTTGATCGGCAATTATTTAAATAAAAAGGCCGCAACTTCCGTTACGGCCTCTTTATAAATACAAAAATTAATCTGTTTTGGTCTTGTTTGATATCTCGCCTTTTTTATAATTCACTTTATGCTTATGCATTTTTCCACCGTGCTCATGTTTCGTTTTGTAACCATTATGGTGTTTATGTTTGCTAAAGGTGTTATGCACTTTCTGCGGAATAGAGGATGTTTTTTTTACTTTGTCCTTGCTGTCCTGTGCGTTAACTGCAATGCCTGCTGTTAGCATGATCATTAGGAATAATAATAGTTTTTTCATTTTTATATATTTTAAAAGTTAATGACGAAATAAGAAGTATTCTATAATTAAAATATTTATTGTGTTACCGGATCACCATTTGCATCCAGCTCTACAATATCATATCCCATTTTCTCAAGTCCCGGCAAAATTAAATTTTTATCTCCTACAAGAACTATATTCATTTTATTAAGATCAATGTATTTTTTTATTTCCGCATCAGCATCGGAAACGCTAAGTCCATTCATTATTTTCATTTGCTGTGAAACAAAATCCGGGGATAGATCATAATATAATATCCTGCCTACAAAAGCCGCTTTTTGCAAACCAGTTTCGTAGTTGCGTGCATCACTCTGGCCTATTGAATTTTTCATAAATTTTAATTCATCGTTCTTTACCCCGCTTTGGTTATAGGCGTTTATTTCACGAATAACTTCAGCAAGTGCACTGTCTGTTGCACTGGCTTTTATACCACTGCTAAAAGTATAAGTGCCTGCATATTTATCACCTGCAAAACGGCTGCTGGCGCCATACGTCCAGCCTTTGTCTTCCCTCAAATTTAAATTAAGGCGGCTATTGAATCCGCCACCAAGGTTATAATTTGATAAAAATGACCGGTAATAGTCGCCGGTTGCATCATATTTTAAATTGGTCGGATATCCAACCCTGAACTCTGTCTGCGCCGCCTTTGGGATATCAACAATATAGATCTTTGTCTTAGTTACAGCTGGTACATTGGATGGCAGCACCGGCAACACTATATTTTTATTAGGAAGCTGGCTTAAGAAATCGAGCTTTGGTAAAATTTGATTTTCTTTTATATCGCCTACCACTACAACGTAACCATTTTTAGAGGTGATGTAATTATCATAATAATCCTGCACGTCTTTGAAATTTATATTCTTCAAAGTATTTTCTGTGCCGGATGCTGGCAAGCCCAAAATTGTATTGGTGCCATAATTTACCCGGTCATACACAATGTCTGCAACAACTGCCGCCTGGCTCTTTGCATTGCGAATGCTTTCCGTTAGCTGCCGTTTGAGGCGGTTAAAAGTTTCTTCTTTAAATCCCGGGTGCAACATTCTTTCCTTTAAAAGATCAAGTGTTTTGTCGAGATTTTTCGACAAGGACTGTACTGTAAAAACGATCTGGTCGTTATTGCTGTTTACATTTATCGTGCTGCCTAATTTTTGTAAGGCCAGGCTAAATTCTTCACTGCTATGGTCTTTTGTATCCTCATTCATCATGCTGGCAAAAAGCGCCGCCAGCCCGTCTTTAGAAAGATTTGTCTGTTCTTCGGCAAGCCTGCCTCCCTGTAAAGCAATGTTCATTGATACTGAAGGTATTTCTGTATCATTAACGCCTATAACCTGCATTCCATTTCCTAAACTTTTTTTCCAGAAGGCAGGAACTTTTATAACGGGGTTTGGGCCGGAAGGCGGAATAGGCTTACGATCAAAATTATCTTTGGGTTGTTTGTATGCAAGCCCTTCATAGCCATAAGAAGGTCTTTTGTAATTGGACTGGTCTACCACATAATTATCTGCAGCTGCGCGCAGATCTTCTTTCCCTTTTGGCAGCACACTTTCAATTACGGCAGGTTTATTTTTTATGTATTGATTGTAAACCCTCATCACATCAGCTTTTGTAACCGCGTTGTACATACTTAATAATTTACCGATCATATTTGGGTTGCCGGTGAAGGTTTGGAATGCTGCAAGCTGTGATACTTTTCCACTAACCGCGGAAAGCCTGTTTATGGTTTGCGACTGGTACCCGTTCTTAAACTTTTCAATATCATCATCTGTAACACCCCTTTTCTCAAAATCAAGCATTGCATCCTTAACAAGAGACTGCATATCAGCAAGATTTTTTCCGGGATAAGGAACAACAGAAATAATAAATTCACCAGCCAGTTCATTTAAGCTGCTCTGCGTATTTGCATTTAATGCTTTCTGAGTTTTTACCATGTCCTGGTATAAAACTGAATTTCTGCCCTGGCCTAAAACCTGTGCCAGGCAAGCAAGCGCCGGCATATCTGTATTAAATTCCTGCACCGTAGGATACACGATCCTCAACTGTGGAAGCTTGGCATAATTATCTACATAACTTGTATACCTGTCGCTGGTAAGTGTTACCGATGGCAACTTTACTGGTGACACTTCCGGACCGCGGGGAATGGGACCAAAATATTTTTCAACCAGGGTGATCACCTGTTTTGTATTTACATCACCACCAATGGTAAGGGTTGCATTGTTAGGGCCATACCATCTTAAAAAGAAATTTTTAAGATCATTTACATTCACCCGGTTAAGATCTTCAACATAACCAATGGTAAGCCATGAATAGGGATGGCCATATGGGTATAAAGCTTTGGAAGCTACTTCGCCGGCAAGGCCATACGGACGGTTATCATAATTCTGGCCACGCTCATTTTTTACGGTGGATCTTTGTATTTCAAATTTTGGCTGGGTAACGGCATTGTATAAATACCCCATGCGGTCACTTTCAAGCCAAAGCATTTTTTCCAGCTGGTTGCTTGGTACGGTCTCAAAATAATTGGTACGATCTAAAGTGGTACTGCCATTTAGCGTGCCGCCAGATTCAGTAACTACTTTAAAATGTTGTTTATCGGCAACGTGATCTGAGCCTTCGAACATCATGTGCTCAAAAAAATGAGCAAAGCCGCTCTTCCCAATTTCTTCACGGGCAGATCCTACGTGGTAGGTTACATCAACGTGTACAATAGGGTCACTATGATCTTCGTGTACTATCACCGTTAGACCGTTTGATAAAATATATTTTTCGTAAGGGATAACAATCTCATCTCCCTTTTTAGTGACCTTTTCCACAAGACGCGCCTGGGAAAATACTGTTCCTTGTAAGCACAAAAGCCCTGCAATCAATTGAAAACCCTTTTTCATTTTATGTATGATTTTTATTTGTGCAATGTAGTGCAGATTATTCAAATTGGGGTTGGTATTAGGTCGCTATATTTTGATGTTAATCCATGTAACTATCTGCTATAGTTCAAGGATAAACACAATGGGCATAGAGGCTTAGTATATTTATGTCTTGTCCCTAAAAAAGTTGACACTTTATTTGACTATTACGTTTTAATTTTCATGACTGACCGTTAAATTGTTTCCGTATAAAAGATGCGCTGTCTTGCTCTTTGCAGGAGCCGCCACCGCATCT
>JACDBU010000027.1 GCA_013694745.1 Chitinophagaceae bacterium | reverse complement strand
TTCCAGGTTAGGTTGAATGTTATACGATGTTACGGTGGTGCGGGTAGGTTTTAAACCGTTTTGTGCAGAGTCAATATCAACAATACTGGATACTTCGATACGGCCAAATTCCGCCGACGGTTTTATGCCATTAGCAAAATAAATTATATCCTTTAATGTCATATTACCGAATCGCGGGAAAGTTCCCGGGTTTCTTACTTCACCTTCTATCGAAACAAATTCTTTATCAGCAAACCGGTTGCGGTTAAATATTTGTATAACATCGTTAGGGTCAAGCTTTATATTATAAATACTGTTTGGATTCTTATTGAGATCCGCCAGGGAAATATCTACTTTATCAGCATGCAACACTGATGAATCTGCGCCATGTTTATAAACATATGCCCTTTGTATATAAGCATTTGGAGTTATGCCACCCGCCCTGTTTATCACATCAAATAACCTGTCGCCTTTTCGCAATTCATATGCATTGGGATAAGCAACTTCACCACGAATTACCACTTTATTTACCAGGCCCGGATTAATAGGATTCACCACAACCTGGTCGCCGTTAAATAATGGCTCATCCGTTACCTCCAGGAGGTTTACATTTTTAATTGTTTGCTCTTCATTTACGGTTCGGATAATTTGTCCGCCGGTAGCATATGCATCAGGCGTAAACCCGCCTGTATACCTGAGGAGATCTTTGGTGCCTTCGTTCGCCTTGAGCTGGTAATACATTGGCCTTTTAAACTGGCCGGAAGCGAGCACTTTTTTATCATAGATCGGGACAATAATAAAATCATTATTTTCCAGGTAAAGGTGTTGTCCAAAATCCCCGCGGGTTAAATATTTATATACGTCAATTGAATCTATCAGCCTGCCATTTCTTTTTATCTGAATGTTGCGCATATTGCCATACTCATTCAATCCACCGGCAAGCGCAATAACGTTTAGTGCATTTGAGAATGCGGAAACTACCACCGGGCCGGGGTTGTTTATCTCACCGGAAACATTTACCACAATACTCCGCGGCTGGCCCATTGTTACCGACATATTTGTGGATGCAGGTACAACCCGCCTGAACCTGTCCCTGATAACCGCGCTGGCATTTTCGAATGTTAATCCCTGTACCGTTATTTTCCCGATGCCCTGTGGAAAGATCGCACCATCCCTCGCTACGACATAATCAGTTTCAAAATCTGCACCGCCCCATAATGAAACAATAATATGATCTCCAACACCAATAGGATAATCCGGAGGAGGCGTTGAAAGTTCCGTTAACTCAAGGATCGAGCGATTCTGAAACAGGTCGGCACCATACACATCTTCAGGGTTGCTTGATCCCCTTGCATTATTATTTTTAGTAGTATCATTTTCATTACGTGTGTTAGTTTTGGTATCGTTTATTCTTCTGTTGTGAACATCTTGCCCTGCATTTGTGGGAACCTGGTTCCTATCCTGCAGCATTTTTTGCAGTTCAGTGGGAGAATAGTTTTTGAGCAGGTTGGGGTCTATTTGTGAAGGGATTTCGATCGGGTTTTGAGAAAAGGAATCAGCAGAAAAAAAGATGAAGCAGAAAAATATACTGATGAATGAAATAATAAGCTGCCTGCATACCTTTTTACCTTTGCTCGAAATCATTTGATAAGGGTTGATTTACAATAGTTTTAATAATCCGACAAATATAAGATTTTATTTCAGTGGGTTTTGTAAAGCCTTACTGAAAGCCTCCCACAGGTCGGAGGTAATTTCCCCGGCAGATCTGATATCCTTTATTAATGCACTCACCTGCCCTATTTCCAATTCGCCATTTTCCATATCTCCTTCGAACATGCCTTTTTTTGCACGTCCTTTTCCAAGCAATACTGTAAGTTCGTCTGCTGTTGCGCCTTTCGTTTCTGCCTGCTGTAAAATATTAAAAAAATCATTTTTCATCAGCCGTACAGGCATAACTTTTTTCAGGCTAAGCATTGTATCTCCTTCCACTGCCCCGCATACCGCATTTTTAAAATTAATATGTGATGAGGCTTCAGTGCTGGCAACAAATCTGCTGCCTATTTGCACACCCTCTGCCCCCAGCACCATAGCCGCAAGCATTTGCCGGCCGGTTGCAATTCCTCCTGCAGCAATCACGGGGATCTTTACTGCTTCACATACCAGAGGCACCAGTACAATGGTGGTGGTTTCTTCACGCCCATTATGACCGCCTGCTTCAAAGCCTTCAGCTACTACTGCATCACAGCCTGCATGTTCTGCTTTAACAGCAAACTTACTGCTGCTCACAACATGCACAACAGTTATCCCTTCCTGTTTCAGGATCTTTGTAAATGCGGCCGGGTTTCCTGCAGAGGTAAAAACTATTGGCACTTTTTCTTCTATGATAATTTTTATCTGCTCATCGATCCGTGGATACAGTAAAGGAACATTAACGCCAAAGGGTTTGGTGGTTGCCTCTTTACATTTTTGGATATGCTCTCTCAAAACACCGGGCTGCATGCTCCCGCTGCCAATTAATCCAAGGCCGCCGGCATTACTAACGGCAACGGCTAAACGCCAGCCGCTGGTCCACACCATGCCAGCCTGTATAATGGGATATTCAATTTGGAAAAGTTGGGTAATACGGTTGGTAAACATATTCAGCTGATTTGAAGATTTATCAGCCCAAATCAATTTCAGTATTATCGCCGATGTTCAGAGAACGGGTCTCACCCCTGATCTCCGTATCGTTACCAATCAGGGAATCATCAAGCACCACATCATATAATTTCGAGAATGAGCCGATGATCGAATCCTTCATGATACAGGAATTTACGATCGTACTTTCACCGATGGCTACGTTTGGGCCGATGATCGAATTGCTTATGTTACAGCCGTCAGCAATACTTACAGGCGGAATGAAAATCGTATTTTCAAAAGCATTCGTTTCACCAATGCTACCACCGAATTTTTTTAAAAGGGTGGCATTTGATTCCAGCAATGATTCTTTTTTGCCACAGTCGAACCAGTTCTCAACTTTGAAAGGTTTAAATTTTGCGCCAGCCAGTATCATGCATTCAAGTGCATCGGTAAGATTAAATTCATCATGACTTTTTATATCATTGGTGATAATGTTGTTGAGACAGTTAAAAAGAAACGAGGTATCTTTTATTTTATATAAACCAACCAGCGCCATGTTTGATTTGGGAATGGCGGGCTTTTCAACAACCTTGTTGATAAAGCCGGTATCGCCGATCTCGGCCACCCCAAAATTACGCGGATCATTCACTTTTTTTACTCCCAGCATTGAATAAGGAGAAGCTAAAACTTCATTAATGTCGTATTCACAAATGGTATCACCCAGGGCAATAAAAATATCATCATCGCCTACAATTTCGCGGGTAAGGTTTATTGCGTGTCCAGTTCCTTTACGGATATTCTGGTAAACAAAATGACAGGTAAGATCAGGATATTTATCATTTATATAATCCTGGATCTTTTCGCCGAGGTAGCCAACAATAAAAACAAAGTCGTTAATACCGGCATCATGCAGCTGATCAACATTTATGCTTAAAATGGTTTTACCAGCTAAGGGAATTAATGCTTTTGGCTGTGTATATGTATGCGGACGTAATTTAGTGCCTGCCCCTGCAACGGGAATAATAGCCTTCATCAAAATCTGATTTATTTCCAATCTCCTCAAAAAACAAGTTGCTAAGTTAATGAATATGTACGATGTACCGTAAACCCTTTACTGGCGGAGGTGAGATAGAGTATGAGACGATAATATTGTGCACACGGTATAAAGTGGCAATAACTTTAAAATCGTACATCTTACATCGTACATCGCACATTTTTACTACGTTTGTCAAAACTTGTTTTCATGCAAAAGGATACATTGATATTTGATTTAATAAAGAAAGAACTGGAAAGGCAAAGGATGGGAATAGAACTGATCGCTTCAGAAAATTTTACTTCACTTCCCGTTATGCAGGCAATGGGCACAGTGCTTACCAATAAATATGCAGAGGGATATCCCGGTAGAAGATATTATGGCGGCTGCGAATATGTTGATCAAACGGAACAGATCGCGATAGACAGGTTGAAACAAATATTTAATTGTGAATATGCTAATGTACAACCCCACAGTGGTGCCCAGGCAAATGCTGCACTAATGCTTGGCATATTACAACCGGGTGATAAAATTTTAGGATTAGATCTTAGCATGGGCGGACATCTTACACATGGCTCACCGGTAAATTTTTCAGGTAAATTATACCGCCCTTTTTTTTATGGTGTAAATAAAGATACCGGCCTGGTAGATTATGATATGCTGGAAGAAAAAGCCCGCGCTGAAAAACCGAAGCTTATCATTTGCGGTGCATCGGCATACAGTCGCGACTGGGATTATGCCAGGCTTAGAAAAGTTGCTGATGAAGTGGGTGCCTTTTTATATTGTGATATGGCGCATCCCGCCGGCTTAATTGCAAAAGGATTATTGAATTCTCCCTTTGAACATTGCCATTTTGTTACTTCCACCACGCATAAAACATTGCGCGGACCCCGCGGAGGAATAATACTTATGAAGAAAGATTTTGAAAATCCATTCGGATTAAAAGACATGAAAGGGAAAACCAGGATGATGAGTAACCTCCTGGATATGGCGGTTTTCCCCGGCACCCAGGGCGGACCTTTAGAACACGTGATTGCTGCAAAGGCCGTATCGTTCGGCGAAATATTAACGGATGAATTTACTGCTTATGCAAAACAAATTAAATCAAATGCACAGGCAATGGCGAAAGCCTTTGTTGCAAAAGATTACAAGCTGATAAGTGGCGGAACGGATAATCATTTAATGCTTATTGACCTGAGAAATAAAAACATCACTGGCAAAAAAGCCCAGGAAACACTGGATAAGGCGCACATAACATTAAATAAAAATGCGGTGCCTTTTGATGATAAAAGCCCATTTGTTACCTCGGGCATACGCATTGGCGTTCCTGCCATTACCACAAGAGGAATGAAGGAAGAACACATGCAAACGGTTGTTGACCTTTTAGATAAAATTTTAATGGATATAGATAATGAGACTACCATTGCTTCTGTAAGAAATGATGTTCATCATTTAATGAAAGATTTTCCATTGTACCCGGAACTTTAAAATAAAGGAACTAAAAAATTTGTTGCTACAATCAGTCAACTCCAATTACTTTCGCATTGTAAAATGATACTATGATACAACGGGTACAAACCATCTGGATGATCCTCGCTACAATTGCGATCTTCTTAACCTTAAAATTTTCATTTTACAGTGGCACCCTGATAGCAGACAACAGCTTTCATTCTTTGCTGGCCACTGATCATTTTTTATTAACCGTTCTTACCAGCGCTATGGGTGGCGGGATTTTAATCAACCTTTTTTTATACAAACACCGCACTGTTCAATTTCGTATCTGCATAATTGCTATTTTATTAGAATGTTTATTACTTTTTATTTATTACCGCCAAACACTTTTATATTCAAAGGGAACACTTGACCTGTGGGCTATTTTTCACCTGGTAATTTTAATCAGCCTCATATTTGCTGCCCGGGCTATTTATAAAGATGATAAACTGATTAAGGATAGCAACCGGCTGAGGTGATCATTAGGTTTGTGGCCCCTGCAGGGACGCCTACAAATACTTCCCTGTAAAACTTTCTTTAATTTTTTTTAAACCCGCAGGCGCACCGGCATAAACTAGCTTGCCACCACCATCACCAGCTTCCGGACCAAGATCAATAACCCAATCGGCAGATTTTATTACGTCTGTATTGTGTTCAATAACTAAAATTGAATGGCCTTGTTCGATGAGCGCATTAAAAGAAGCCAACAGTTTTTTTATATCATTAAAATGCAGACCGGTTGTGGGCTCATCAAAAATAAACAATACATGCCCCTGCGATTTTCCTTTTCCTAAAAACGATGCAAGCTTTACCCGCTGCGCTTCTCCGCCGGAAAG
This sequence comes from Chitinophagaceae bacterium, assembly GCA_013694745.1. Taxonomy (GTDB): domain Bacteria; phylum Bacteroidota; class Bacteroidia; order Chitinophagales; family Chitinophagaceae; genus Ginsengibacter. Next base: position 1,019 of record JACDBU010000027.1, on the reverse strand, counting down.
TGTATCAGATGATTGCCCTAATTTTATGTAACCCAAACCTACATCACTTAGAGGTTTAATTTTTTTGGCAACATCCATTCCTTCTTTACCAACGGTTGCAGCAGAAAAAAATTCTACCGCATCATCCACGCTTAATTCCAGCACATCATAAATATTTTTTTCTTTGTAGGTTACTTCAAGTACTTCTTCCTTGAACTTTTTTCCACCGCATACTTCGCATAACAAATGCACATCGGCTAAAAACTGCATCTCAACAATTTGTTCTCCTTCACCTTTGCAGGCATCGCACCTGCCTCCCTCAACATTGAATGAAAAATGCTTTGGCAAAAATCCCCGCATCTTGCTCAGTGGTTGTTTCGAAAAAAGATCCCTGATCTCATCATAAGCTTTTATATAAGTGACCGGGTTGCTACGCGATGATTTACCAATAGGATTCTGGTCAATCATTTCAACCTGTGTTATGTAATCTATATCGCCGTCGATGCCTTTATGCAAGCCAACTTTTTCCGCAAACTCGCCTTTTATTTTTTTTAATGCCGGGTATAAAATCTGTTTTACCAACGTTGTTTTTCCACTTCCGCTAACACCGCTTATAACGCACAAAACGTTTAATGGAATTACCACATCAAGGTTTTGCAAATTGTTTTGCCTTGCACCAAGTATGGTGACGGAGCGGTTCCACTTTCGTAAAATTTTGGGAGGGTCAATAGTTAATACACCATTTAAATATTTCCCTGTCAGGCTTTCGGGGTTTGAAATGATCTCATCATAATCACCTTCAGCAACTACTTCGCCACCCAGGTGGCTGGCTAATGGACCCATATCAATAATATGGTCGGCTTCGCGCATCATCATTTCATCATGCTCAACAACAACCACTGTGTTACCAAGATCCCGCAATTCCTTCAACACATTTATCAATCTTGCCGTATCGCGTGAGTGCAAACCAATTGATGGCTCATCCAGTATATATAATGAGTTGGTAAGATTGCTCCCTAAACTGCGGGTAAGTTGTATTC
>JACDBU010000143.1 GCA_013694745.1 Chitinophagaceae bacterium | reverse complement strand
GTGAGCAGACCGATTGCCGGGACGGAACTGAATGCAAAGCTAAACACCTGTCATTTACAACACCAAAAATAAAGGACGGAATTAACCGCAAGCGTTATTTATTTAAAGGCGTCCTAGATCCCAAGATTGCCAAAACAAACACAATCAACATACATAAATATCTCAAAACCGTTCAATAGTTTGTGTATTTTTATTTACGGTAAGCAAAGTTTAGCTCTTCCGTACATGCAAATGTCTTTTCCTTTCAACATTTAACACGCTCTCCATCACCTCATTCACGATATCTTTTACATCCTGCTTGATAATTTCTTAAACCGTATTTGTTTCCGTTTTTTCTACATGGTGGACTTGCGGTAACGGCACATAAGCGTCTTTCTCCTCTTCCGAAGGCACATGTTCATTAATGATGGTTACCTGAAATGCGCGATAAAAAAAAGTAAGACCAATAAAATGGGTATGTTCAAATTACGAATGGCTTTAAATATCAAGCGGTCTTTCGTCAACATAAAAGAAAGCCATCACAGTAAAATGCTGAACATTGCATTTTAGAAATCTTTTCTGATTAACCTTTTACCTCACTAAAAATACCTGCTGATTTCCCGGAAAGACAAAATTGGCTATGAACGGACCTTCTTCGATCAGCGCCTTGAGGCCTTTGGCATTTTTAGAAACGGAAAAAGTTAGCGTAGTTTTTAGCGATTCATGTAACTGCAAACGCGTATGTAGCGGAACGCTTCCTGTTTTGATCGCTGCATAGCGGTAAACGGTATCGTCTATCAGATGAATACGCGAGTTATCAGGTTTTTGCGCAATGCCGCGTGCGTGGTTGGACATTGTCACATGTAGGATAGTGCTGCTGCTGCCGCTCAGATGGTCTGCTCCGGTTACGCTGGCACACCAGCCATCAAAGCAAATATCGGTGCCAAATGGGACCTCAGCAAAACCCAATTTTAAATAAAAAATTATTGTTGTCCGACAAAAATCAGAGGTAATTTTGATCAAACCTTTGTGTATCCATGGTTTTATCGATTTTTATTATTGTATAATTTCCAGGAGAGTAGCCCCCCCCGTTTTTATGTGCTAAAAGCAAATGACGCGTTGTGTTTTTCTCCATGCTTTGTACGTATTCTTCATAAACTCCAAAACGTTTACATAGCTCATCAAATGCAGTCTTATTACGGTAATCATATTGGCGAATGATTTTTTTGTTGCCGCCTTTTTACGTAGCACTACCATTAGTAATTGGGCCATTATAACACAGTATACCTGTATTTTGATTGCGTTGGGACTTGCGCCCCAAAAATACCGAAGTGGAAAATTTTGCTTTATCTGCTTAAATAATAGTTCAATCATCCACCGGTTTTTATAGATTTTTGCTACCTCGGCTGCAGATATTTTAAAATTGTTCGTCACAAATGAGTATTCCTTTCCTTCAAGCGTTTTAAAGACAATTCTTCTAAGCTTCAGCCGACCTATATAGGTATTACCGTGCTTTTCTGCTACCGTGATATACTGGTCTTTTAATACCCCCGTGGCCTTTTTCTTTTTTGTTCTGTCAATCAATACCTTACAAACATGATAATCTGCATCTTCCCGCATCCGCGTCACAAACCAAACTTTTTCTTTACTCCATTTGGAGTAGTATCGATGATTTGTGTAACCTTTATCGAACACCAACCAGCTGCCAGCCACTGGCTTCAATTCGTATAAAAATTTTCTATCATTCTGCCTGGCTTCTGTTATGCGAACAAATTCTGTTATCCCGCTAAATGCATCCATCATTGCATGTAGCTTAATGCCTCCTTTTTTGCGGGCACTGCGTGTCGGATTCCGGCCTGCGCCTTGTAAAATATCGCTAAACAATTGAATAGTCGTACTGTCTATAATTCTTAAGTTACGAATGCTTAATCCTTTTAACCGGCTGTCCGAGATAAAGCTATGGTACTGTTTAACCAGGTCTTCGTATATCGTCTCGAATACAACAAAACTTCTTTTGCTATTTGCATCTGACAAGGTGCTTCGTGCTGGTGAACGGTTTAATCCCAGGTGCTGCAGCCTGCCCTCATAAGCCAGCATTCCCTCACATAATTCCCTAAGACCATTGCAATAACTGAATACCCCCTATAACAGGCTGACAAGATGAACCCGAAGCGGTAAGGCCTTATAATATCGGTTCGCCTTATGTTTTCTGGCTGACCTTATTATCACAGAACTAGGAATTAAATCAAAAATCTGAGAAAGCAGCGGCTGTCCGACAAATTTTTTATCTTTATCCATATTAGTAGGCTTAAGTGTGGTAACTCAAACTTACTAATCCCGGTGGTTCTTTTGAACCACCTTTTTTATATCATTTTCCACATACTTTGTTGGACAATAGTGATTCAAAATCAACCATGTGGCGCCATACAACACAATAATAATCCCAATGGTTATCAATTTTGTTCTGACAGATTTATGCCGGATTGCTGCAACAATATTTAGGATGCCAAAAACTAATAGCGATAACATGGCAACAAAAAAAGATCAATCCGGTCATGGGATTTTTGGGCCAACCCTTCAAAATAAAAAAAAAGCAAGAGCAGGAAGAGATGTTTTTCATTTAATTTAATTTTGAACTCAGGAGTACTATAATCTTTGGTATTGTGATAACGTTCATTCAGGCCGATTAAAAAAGGAACAAAAGGTTGCAAAGGCTACGTTCACAATTGATTGTTCGCAATGTACGCAGCAATGGTTTTTACTTACCATAGATTGAGCCGTATGCATTTTATAATTAGTTGTTGGTAAAAAGGGGAGCGGTATTGGATAATTGCCATTTAGATGCAATTCCTTAATAC
>JACDBU010000010.1 GCA_013694745.1 Chitinophagaceae bacterium | reverse complement strand
CTGTAAGCTTTGCGGTAAGATAGGGGGTGAGCAGGTAATTTAAAAATCTTGCAGCAATTGAGCTTGCGCCATACCAAATAGTTTGTGATGCCAACTGTTTTATACTACTCAATTATTGCTTTTTATTAAATTCAAAATTAACTTATATAATCTTATATCCTATAATGCCTGTTCTTAATCCGGACTAAGGAAAGTTTAAAAAGTGGTGCAGCAGCTTTCTTTAATTTCGATGCAAGGAATCCGTCTATAACAGTGAAGCGTATACGAAGTTAAGAATGGTTATAGCTGTACCCGTTTTCTACCTTCTTTTTTCTCTGCTGTTTTTTTCTTGCTTTCAAATCTTTTTTCTTTTGCCGCCCTAGATGGTTTTGTAGGTTTTCTTTTCTTTTGCAGGATCAATGCTTTACTTACCAGGGAATTCATTTTTTTTATGACCAGTTCTTTGTTGCCCAGCTGAGATCGTTCGGCCTGGCTTTTCACTTGCAGTAAACCTGCGTCAGTGATTTTATTGGCAAGCTTTAAAGAGAGAATTATTTTTTGATCAGGACTAAGCAATGCGGAATTATCGATATCAAAATATCCTTCCACCATGGTCTCCACCTTGTTCACATTCTGCCCGCCTTTACCCCCGCTTCGTGCCGTTTTAAATTTTATTTCTTTAGAAATATCTGCCATTGCATAAAATTAGCTATTAAATAAACAGTTGTATGGTCAAAACAACCTGTAGTTGTAATTAATACGTAATTTGGTATAGAAATTTTTATAAGAACTAAAAATTTTACATTTTTGCATTCACCAACCGGAACCAGATGTTAAACAGGATATACAATTCACTGACTGATAAAAAACAACTTGCCAAAAAATCATTTGCAGTTTTGGTTGATCCTGATAAGGTAAATGATCAAAAGATGGCCCAGTTGATCGATCTCGCAGTTGCGGCAAGGGTTGATTATTTTTTGGTGGGAGGAAGCCTGGTGATATCAAATTATTTAGATGAATGTGTTCAATTCATAAAAAGATCCTGCAATATCCCTGTAATATTATTTCCAGGAAGTCCAACCCAGGTATCAAAATACGCTGATGCACTTTTATATCTTTCTTTGATCAGCGGAAGAAATGCCGAATTGTTGATCGGGCAGCATGTGGTGAGCGCACCCTATGTTAAGCAAAGCGGACTGGAAATAATGAGCACGGGCTACATGGTAATTGATGGCGGTGCACCTACAACCGTTTCTTATATATCAAATGCTACTCCTTTGCCTGCAGATAAAAATGAAATTGCCATGTGCACAGCCATGGCCGGCGAAATGCTGGGTATGAAATTAATTTATATGGATGCCGGAAGCGGTGCTAAAAGGCCGATAACGGAAAGCATGATTGATAAAGTATCACAGTGTATTTCTGTTCCTTTGATAATTGGTGGGGGAATTACAGATCCTGAAAAAGCATATTTAAATTGTAAAGCAGGCGCCGACGTAATCGTTGTTGGCAATGCCATTGAGAAAGATGAAAATCTGATAAGAGAAATGGCAGAGGCTGTGCATTCAGTAACGGTTAGGGTTTAGGATGTTTCTGTTTTCGAAAGTCCATCAAAAAATTTAAGTCATCAAAACAAGAACAAGAAACAACAAACGGATAAACTACCTGTTTTGTTTTGCAACTCTTGCCGGTGTATCCTTTCCACTAACGATGGTATTAGAACTGATGGCGATGGCTTTGATTATTTCGGCCATATTATTCATGTTAAGGGTTCCTATCTCATCACTTTGTTTGTGATAATTTGGTTCATTATCCATTTTTGATGTTGAGATGGTGTGTGCAGGAACACCTACTGCAGCAAGCGATGCATTATCACTCCTGTAAAAAAGATTTTGTGCGGGGTATGGATCGGGTTCAAAATGAAATTTAGAGCCAGTAAGATTTGCCTGTAATATTTTTCCAAGATCGGATCGTTCGTACCCCGTTATATAAGCAGAATTTGCTCCCCACTTACTGTCTGTGCCAATCATTTCAATATTTAACATGGCTGCAACCTTATCAGGATTTATTTGTTTTGCAAAATATTGCGAACCATATTCACCGATCTCCTCTGCTGTAAAGGCAACAAATACTAATGTTCTTTCATTATTTTTTAACTGGCTGAAATATTTTGCCAGCATTAAAACCGCTGTAGTGCCTGCTGCATCATCGTTTGCGCCGTTATAGATAGAATCACCCCTGCCATCCGGTTTCCCGATCCCAAGATGATCATAATGCCCTGAGAAAACAACGTATTCATCTTTTTTAGATTTGCCCGGGAGTATGCCAACAACATTTGAAAGACCGGCTTCGGAAAGTTCGTGCCGGATGTGAAGATTATATTTCAAAGGATTTAAGGATGACAAAACAAAAACAACACCATTAGCTCTTTTCAGCGATTGCTGTTTAAATCTTTTTAACCTGTTAAACCCAAGTGAGTTAGCCGTATCAACAATGAGAAGGTAATTTTTGTCGGACTGTACATACTTTAAGGCATTCCTGATAAAATTTGAATCGGCTGCAATAAAGATTTTTTCATACCCGGAAATGTTGTTGATCGTAAGGTCTGCATCAGTAGTGAAGGCAATGATATTTTTGGCATCCAGCGGAGCACCATCAAAATCTCCCTCTGCAGAAATGAATTTTGTTTTTATCATGTTGAATGATTGCCGGTAATCCTTCATCCCCTGGAAATATTGCAGTCCATCTTTTTTAAATTCCGCGGAGATGAAATCTGCAGCTCTTTCTATATCGGGGGAAAATGTTTTCCTCCCTTTCATATCATCTGAAGAAAGGGTCTTTTCTATGCGCTCAACTTCAACTGCATTTATAACTTTATCAATGGATTGTGCCGGTGATCCCATTGCACAAAGACAAAAAATAGTGACAGTAAAAATTGTATTAATATTTTTCTTCATCTAAAAATTTTAATGGTTTGTGATTATATAAAATCATCTTACAGCTCAATTGATCATTAATTTACAGGCTCATCATTTCTTTAAATTTTACTGCCTGCCTGCGGCTCACTTCTACTTTTTCGCCGCCGATCAATTCAAGTAATAAACCACCATTGAAATAGGGTTCAATTTTATCTATCATCCTAAGGTTAACAATATGTTTACGGTTGGCACGAAAGAAAACTTTATCATCAAGCCTTTCTTCAAGAGAGTTCAATGATTTTAAAATCAGCGGCTTATTGGTAGCAAAAAACACTTTGGCATAATTGCCCACACTTTCAAAAAGGCGCACCTCGCTAAGCTTTACAAACCAGCAGCGTTCACCATCTTTTACAAATACCTGGTCGTGCTCACAAAGCAGGCTCCTGTTAACATTGCCACCTGAAAATTCTTCTTCTTCATCTTTTTGTTTCACCTTCATCAAGGCATCTGCCAGGCGTTTGGGCTCAACCGGTTTCATGAGGTAGTCGAGCGCATTTACCTCGAAGGCTTTTAAAGCATATTCATCATACGCAGTTACGAAGATAACGTGGGGTGCAAGCTCAAGTTCTGAAAGCATATCAAAACCTGTCTTGCCCGGCATCTGAATATCTAAAAAAACAATATCAGGGTTAAGGGTTTCGATCTTATCAATTCCTTCATTGGCATTGGTGGCTTCACCAATAACTTCCACTTCAGGAAAATCCTGTAAAAGTTTTTTTAATTCATTTCTTGCCAGGCGTTCATCGTCTATAATAATTGCTTTGTGCATAAACTTTTATTGTGCGTTGTAAATCGTTGTATGATGATTTATTCTTGTAAAGCTTATGTTGAAAAGGTTTTTTAAATTTTGCATTTTCAATTCTTTTACCAATCACCATTTAACCGGCATAGTAACTTTGCTTTGAACCATATCGCCATCAATATTTTTTATTTCAAAGCGTGCTTTGCCAAGGTATAAAAACCTTAGCCGGTCTTCGGTACTTTTAATTCCAAAACCATTCTCATTTAAATCACCGTTTAAATGCCCGGAGTTTTGTACGATCATTTCGTGGTTATCATCTTTAAAATCTGAAATAATTTTTATGAAACCACCGTCTATATGCTTGCTTATGCCGTGTTTAATGGCATTTTCTACAAGTGTCTGCAGCATCATTGGAGGTACAGGCTGCTCCAAAGTATCTTCATCTATACACATCTCCACTCTTAATCTTTCTTCGAAGCGCATTTGCTCCAGTGCCAGGTAATCATTTACAATATCGAGCTCTTTTTGCAAAGGCACTGTTTCCATCTTTTCAACCTGCATACTGCTTCGCAATATGTTGGAAAGCTCTGTGATGGCCTTCCGTGCACGTTGCGGGTTTTCATCAACCAATGCACGTATACTATTTAGCGAATTAAAAATAAAATGCGGGTTGATATGAGATTTTATGGTTTTAAGCTCCAGTTCCTTTACGGTTTTTTCAAGCGTTAATTTATCAACCTGGTCATTTTGATTTTTTTGCAGGTAATGCCAAACCATGTACAGCAATAACCACAGGGCAACCAGTATAAATGTAAAAATCAAATCCCACCAAAATCTTCCTTTATGCTGATCTGCATATTGCCATTCACCATTTGTATTTCTATACCAGCCCGTGTTTCTTTTTATCGATTGCAGGTGGGATAATGATGCTGAATCCGGGGCGGGATTTTCATGCTGGTAATAATTTGTGCCTGCCAGGTTCATGGCCTGCTCCTCGCGGATTGCTTTTTGGAGATCTTCTTTTTTCTCATAATCCACCAGTGAATAATTTGTTACTATCGCCGTGGCTCTTCCCCCGTAATAAACAGTGAGGCCGGTTAAGGTAACGCCAATAATGAAAATTGAAAATACACTGGTTATCGGCAAGCGCATCCATTGCACTTTTTTTAAAACCAACCGCAGTAAATGTGTAGCTAATATGAACCAGCAAAATTCGATGAACAATGCCGCAAAAAAGACATGCTTTTTCCCAATTGGTTTAAGGTACATATCACTGGCAAACAAATAAACAAAAAACAGGTTAATGCTTGTCCACCCTCCCCACCCCAAAACCTGGCATATCCAATATCTGATAGTTCGCTTTAACATTTTTCAAAAATAGCTTCTTTCGTCATGTTTGTACGTCTACATATGATTAATGGTGATAAGCGGGTTTAAGAGGTGATGAAATATTTTTATTATGTAATTAAATTACCGGGCAATTTTAAAATTGAAATCGGCATTTCCAAACACCATAAATAACCTGATCCATAATGGTAATATTTGCTCAGTACCTCTTGCATTTGTAATATCCCCAAGATCAATGATGTTTTCAGTTTTCCAGCCAAAATCATCGTGCAATAATTGTATTACCATTTTTTTTGCATCAATATCATTGCCACAAATAAAAAGATTATGATCTCCATTGGAAATTATAGCCGGATCGATCATAACTGTACAACTCAAAGTATTCAAAGCTTTAACAACTTTCAAATCAGGAAATTTATTTTGAATGGTTTCTCCAAGCGATGTATCATTTGATAAAAATAATGTGGGTGGCATTCCTTTTGAAAAATCAAGTGGATTAGAAACATCTATCAAAATCTTGCCAGCAAGATTGTTTGCCGCTGTAGTTATTACTTCTATACTATGCTCGCCCTTTGTGCAATTAAAAATAATTTCTCCAAATATCGCTGCATCTTCAAAAGATCCCTGCGAAGCCTTGCTGTCATTGGTTTTTACCCAGGCCGCAGCTTTTTCATTGTTTGCATTTCTACTGCCCATCATAACCTGGTGCCCTTTTTTAAGAAGTGCAGTACCGATAGTATTCCCAACTATTCCCGTACCCAGTATGCCGATTTTCATTTGTAAAGTATTTTAGTTTTAATGTTTAGTTTTACAAAGCTTATAAAGATACCAAATGCTAAATCAAAATTTAAATAAGGATAAGGATTCACTCACTTCTGCTGATAAAGAGTTTGAGAATAATATTCGCCCTGCCGTTATTGAGGATTTTAGCGGGCAGGCACAGATAATAGACAACCTTCGCATTTTTATCCAGGCCGCAAAGCAACGCAATGAAGCGCTTGATCATATTCTTTTTCACGGCCCCCCGGGGTTGGGGAAAACAACACTAAGCAGGATTGTTGCTAATGAGCTGGGAGTAAATATCAAAGAAACCAGCGGACCGGTTATTGAAAAACCCGGCGATCTGGCAGGGTTACTTACCAATCTGGAGCCCAATGATGTTTTATTCATTGATGAGATACACCGGCTTAGTAATGTGGTGGAAGAATATTTGTATGCTGCCATGGAAGATTACCGGATAGATATCATGATCGACACCGGGCCAAATGCAAGGAGTGTACAAATAAATCTAAACCCTTTTACCCTGATCGGTGCAACTACAAGAAGTGGATTATTAACGGCGCCATTGTTATCAAGGTTTGGCATCAAATCGCGCCTGCAGTATTATGACGCTGTTACACTGCAAAAAATAATTCTGCGTTCTTCTGCCATACTGAATACAAAGATCACTTCGGATGCGGCTACTGAAATATCGGGCAGAAGCCGTGGTACACCGCGTATTGCGAATGGTTTATTACGAAGGGTTCGCGATTTTGCCCAGGTGCTTGGCAATGGCACCATCGATCTTGCCATAACACAACATTCATTAAAAGCATTAAATGTAGATGAGCATGGGCTAGATGAAATGGATAATAAGATATTGTCTGTGATCATTGAAAAATTTAAAGGAGGCCCGGTAGGAATAACAACTATTGCCACAGCGGTAGGAGAAGAAACCGGGACTCTGGAAGAAGTGTATGAGCCGTTTTTGATACAGGAAGGTTTCATTATGCGCACACCTCGTGGAAGAGAAGTTACCCCAAAAGCATATGAACATTTGGGTAAAATACCTTTTGGAAAAACAGGTGGTCCGTTATTATTTTCCTGAGATAAAAAATAAAAAAAAGCCACACAATTATAATTTTGTGGCTTTTTATTTTTTATTGATTAATTATTTACTGATCATCAATTGTTTGGTGTTATAAAAATCGCCTGCAACAAATTTGTAATAGTATTTTCCTACCGGTAATGAAGATGTATTAACTTCTAACTGGTAAATACCGGCCTCTTTCTTTTCGTTCACCAATACTTTTATTTTTTCTCCAAGGTTATTGTACAAAATGATGGAAACATTTGCATCTTCAGAAACCTGGTATTTTATAAGTGTACTGTTTGCGGCAGGGTTTGGATAATTTTGATAAACGCCGAAATCAAAATCTTTTAATTCCACTTCTCTTATTTCGGAGTATTTGAAATTGCCGTCAATATCAATTTGCTTAATGCGATACAGATATTTTTTTCCTCCTGTAGGCGCATCTTCGTATCCATATCTTCTAGGAGTAGTGCTGGTTCCGCTGCCAGTTACGAAAGCAACATTTTTCCACACAGGATTAACGCTGGTTTTTAAAGCAACCTGCAATTCAAAGCCTTTATTATTGTACTCACTTGCAGTATACCATTCAAGATAAGCTTTACCATTTTTACGTGCTGTAGCTGTGAATGAAGTAAAGGTAACCGGTAAAACGCCAAGAGTTGTTTGCCAGAACCCCCTGCCATGTGTGGCAATTTTTAAAACCCTGCTAACGGGATGTACAACCATATCAAATACAGGTACAATTGGTAATCCTGCGCTGTATGATGACCATGTAAGGCCAGCATCAACAGAAGAATATACCCCGATATCGGTTCCGGCAAATACATTTTGTGAATTACCCGGATCTATTGCAAAAGCATTAACAGGAACATCAGGAATGCCTGTGCCAGATACCGTCCAGGTAGGTGTGGCTGCACTTAAATTAGAAGTTTTCCAGATACGCTGGCCCAATGGCAAACCATAGGCGCCTACTTAAGTAACATAGGCAACATCTGCATTTGTCGGATCAATCGCTACACGCCCTACAGCACGGGCTGCTGCAATTGGTGGGGTAACTGCTATTAAAGGGGAAACTCCTGTTACGGTTGCAAAAACATTCCCATTAGATAATCCTACTATTCTAACATTATCATTTTGTTTTGAAATTGCAATAGAACTAATGGTTGTTGCCATGGTCTGGCTTACGACAGTCATTACAATACCTGTATCCACTGACCTGTATAATTTATTGGTACCAAAATAAACATTATTTACAGGTGAACCTGGCCCTAAAACAAGGGGTGCATAAAACAATGTTGCATCTGAGCAGGTTATTCCATTTGCAGTTCCGCCACAGCCATATAATTTCCATGAAGGCGATCCTTCTGTGGCAGTTTCTCCAAGAATAGTGCTGGCAAAACCAATCAGGTTATTTGTTTGATTAAAGTAAGTGTGATACATTATTGTAGCATTCACTGCACCACCATTTTGATCAATAGCCGCATAACCACCATCTCCAAAATCTACCCTGAAAGGTGAGTTATCAGATTTTATTGCATTTGTTCCATTATCCTGTGTTCCTCCAATGGTTAAACTTGTATTGGTGGGATGAACAGCGATGCTTTGAAACTGGGTAGCACTAAAACCTGCTGTATTTATACTATTCCAGGTAGTTCCACCTGTGGTTGATTTAAAAATACCCCCATCATTTCCAGTATATGCGATCGTTGCATCAGAGGGCGCAAATGCTATAACATGTTCATCAGCATGTAAACCATTTCCTTTATCAATGAATGTTGCGCTTGCATCTGTTGAACGTTTCATTATCGAACTGCAAGTTCCTAAAGCCGAACCGCCTAATAAAAGCGTTAAGGAATCAACAGGAGATACGGCAATGGGCAGATCATAAAAACACTGACCTCCGCAAAAACCGCCACCACCCTGCAGTTTGGCAGACCAGGTAACACCACCATCCCTCGATTTTCTTACTGCACCTGAGCCGGTTGTACAGCTTGTACCGCTTGCTGATTCACCTGTTGCTGCATACAATACCACGCTGGAAGGTCCTGTTCCCTGCTGTACTATTGTCAAAGAACCTCTTATAGATGCTGCTATTGCCAGTGTTTGGGTAAAAGTAGGCGTTATAGCACTTGCATTAGTGGTATGCCATATTCCTCCTTCTGATGTAAAACCATAAACCCAGCAGGTAATATTATCAGGATTGCCTGGTTCCATAACCATATCGGTAACATTAGTGTTACCTGTTACATCCGGCGCTACACTGCCAGTAGCCGTTACCGTTAGTTTCGTAAATGCTATGCTTCCTAATGTAGACAAAGCGTTTGTAGAACGGTAAATGCCTTTCAATGCTATGATCGGTATAGTACCTGAAGGAGCACCACCCGGGTTACCTATCTGGGCTGAAGTTGTTGAAACATAAATATTATTTCCATTAGCAGGATCAACTAAAATTTTACTGATAGCTCTTGCACTGAAAGCAGATGTATTTGCAATGCCTGTTGTAACGAGGGGATTGATTGGCCCAACCAGCGTGGGAGCAACATCGGCATTATCGATCCTGTACAAACCAACACCAGCATAACTATCAGCTGATAAATCTGCTTCGCCCGTACCAACAAATAAAGTAGATGGATTTGAAGGAGATATTGCCAGTGCACCAATTGATAATGACTGGCCACCATCAAAAATCTGGGTCCAGTTAGTGCCACCATCTACTGTCCGGTAAATGCCACCATTTGCAGTGCCAACATACACCATGCTGGGGTTAGTTGGATGAATTGCTATGCATACAGTTCTGCCGCTAACAGCATTTACAACACCTTGTGTTTGACCATTAGGTATAGGTGAAGGACCTAATTCAACCCAACTGGGAGACTGTACTAAAAAACTGCGGTTTAATGCATTTTTCTGTTCCTGTATTTTCATTTCATTGATCGCTTTCACCCTGGGATTATATGGTAAAGTCCACGGTAATCCACGGATGGTATTGATATTATCTTCCCTGGCTTTTAGATAAGCATCTTTGGCCGGTTTATTTTTTATGAATGATGGGATATCGGCATCGTCATCGGAAGCTGCCGGGTCAACACGTGTTTGTGCGTTGGAAAGGTATGCGGTTAGCATACATACAACAAAAAACAAAATGGAAAATAAAAAGTTTTTCATTAAGCAATATTGGGTTTTGGTTGTGTAAAATAGATTATCCTCTAAAATACAAAAAAATTGTATACAGCCTGAAAAAAGGAGAATTTTTTTCTGATATTAATCAAAGGTTATTATGGAGCTACCAGCCTGAAGCCGTTTCCATGAATATTCACAATTTCAATATTGGTATCCTCGCGTAAGTATTTGCGTAGTTTGGCTATATAAACATCCATACTACGGCCATTGAAATAGGTATCGCTGCCCCATATTTTTTTTAACGCAGCATCTCTTGGCAACAGGTCGTTTTTGTACTCACACAACATTTTCAACAATTCATTTTCCTTTGGTGAAAGTGTCTGTACATTTTTATCAATAATGAGCTGCCTTAGCCGTGGATTAAAATGATAATTCCCCAGGTCATATTCAGCATTGGCTTCCTCCCGGTGCAATTCTTCATTGCGTTTTAAGATAGCTTTGATCTTGTGCAGGAGCACTTCGCTGTCAAAAGGTTTGGTAATATAATCGTCGGCACCAAGCTTGTATCCCTGGATGATATCTTCTTTCATGGTTTTGGCAGAAATAAAGAACAGCGGCATATCCGGATCAACATCCCGTATGGATTCGGCAACTTTAAATCCATCCATATTTGGCATCATAACATCCAGCAGGCAGATCTCAAATTTTTCTCTCTGGAAAGCGGCAAGGCCAAGTCTTCCATCCCTTTCCAATACCACATCGTAATCATTCAATTCAAGATAATTTTTTAAAACCATACCGAGGTTGGTATCATCTTCACACAAAAGTATTTTGGGTTTTTTATTCTCCATAAATTTAAATTAGTGGATAAAGATATTTAGTTTTTGGGAATGGATTTAATAATTATTTCAATATATAAAAACATTAACGCTAAATTTTTTGTTCAACATTCCCTGTGTCATGGTAACTTTCATAAAATATTAAAAATGCCAGATAAAAATTCGTTTATCAAATCAATACAGGATGGCTATTCATTCAAAGGCGAAAAGATAAAAATAGGAGCTGCTATGCTCGATGGCGTAGTGATTCCCGAAGCCGAAGTTTTTCTTCCGCTCAAAACAATGAACCGGCACGGGTTGGTGGCAGGTGCCACGGGTACGGGGAAGACAAAAACCTTTCAAATGATCTCCGAAGGATTAAGTGACGCGAGCGTGCCGGTTTTATTGATGGATATTAAAGGAGATATGAGTGGCATAGCGGCTATGGGCACAATCAATGATAAAATAACGGAGCGGTACAAAGAATTGAAAATGCAGTATTCCCCGGCTAAATTTCCGACAGAGTTGTTAACCTTAAGTGAACAAAAGGGAGTTCGTTTACGGGCAACCGTTAGTGAATTTGGCCCGGTGCTTTTAACCAAGATACTGGGATTAAATGACACCCAGGGCGGAGTTGTAGCTATGATATTTAAATATTGTGATGATAACAAAATGCCTTTGCTTGACCTGAAGGATTTCATAAAAGTGCTACAATACGTGGGTAACGAAGGGAAAAAAGAATTGCAGGAAACGTATGGCAATATTTCCACCACTTCTACCGGGACCATTTTACGAAAAGTTATTGAATTACAGCAACAGGGTGCAGATACTTTTTTTGGCGAAAAAAGTTTTGAAGTAGATGACCTCATGCGGATGAGTGACAACGGACAAGGGATGATCAGCATCCTGAGGGTAACCGACCTTCAGGATAAGCCAAAGTTGTTTTCCACTTTTATGTTGCAGATGCTGGCAGAACTTTATGCCACTTGTCCCGAAGCGGGTGATGTTGATAAGCCAAAGCTGATAATATTTATAGATGAAGCCCATTTGATATTCCAGGAAGCTACTCAATCATTGCTGGAAGAAATTGAAACCATCGTAAAGCTCATCCGTTCAAAGGGTATTGGTATTTATTTTTGTACCCAGAACCCGATGGATATACCCGCCAGTGTGCTTGCACAGCTGGGCTTAAAGATCCAGCATTCGCTGCGGGCATTCACAGCCGACGATAGAAAAATGATAAAACAAACGGCCCAGAATTATCCTGAGACAACATTTTATAAAACAGAAGACCTGATCACACAGCTGGGTATAGGGGAGGCATTGGTAACCTTATTAAACGAAAAAGGGATTCCTACTCCACTGGCAGCCACTATGATGTGTGCACCCCGCAGCCGGATGGATATTTTAACAGATGCTGAGATCAATACCATTGTTTCCGCTTCAAAACTCGCCGCAAAATATAACCAGGTAATTGATAGCCAAAGTGCATTTGAAATGCTTACAGCAAAACTGAACCAGGCAGCAACCAATACAGCGGAAAAACAACAAACTACCAGTAAAACCAAACCGGAAGAAAGCACTTTGGAAAAAGTTGCCAATAATTCCATCGTAAAAAGCATAGTAAGAACAGCCGGGACAACTATAGTTCGGTCGTTACTGGGGTCACTGGGCTTAGGGGGTAAAAGTTCAAAGAAAGGTAGCTGGTTTTAACCCGGGTATATTGTGATGACGAAAATATAATCCTTTAAAATATACGCCGATACGGGGTTTTACTATCTATTTATCCTATTTGTGTAAAAATTTGGGAAAAATACTTGCAGATTAGTAAATACAACGTTATCTTCGTTACGGTTTTTCATAGGATATTGGATTTTAAAGCGGGACTAGATTTCTATCTGGGTCCCTTTTTTTTGTTTATGATTGTCGCATCTATTGATCATTCCTTCCTGGCTGATAAAGATATTTTCTTCTGATTCAAGATAATTCACCACTTTCCAGGTTTTATCTTTTTTAATATTTGTCAATTTATTTTGGAGCTCTTTCATTGAAAGAGGAATATCATTAATTGCCTGGAAGATAGCGGAAGTTATAAATTTAAATTCTTCTGCAGTTATTACGAGGTTCTTTTGGTTGATGCAATTATCACAAACACCACAGGCTTTAATATTTTCATCACTAAAGTAATTACCGATCATTTTACTTCTGCAAACAAGCGTATTATTTACATAAGAGATCATCGCATCAACCCTTTTGTCGAAGGCGCTTTTTCTTTTTAAAATATTTGCTGTGTTGATCTGAAAATCTTCTGTGGCGACACGATTTCGTAAAAAAAATAGTTGTGGTTTATTTTTTTGTGGCTTATAATCAACGATCCTAAATTGCTGAAGTTTTTTGAGATCATTCACCAGGCTTTTTTCTTCTGCCTGGATAAATTTTGCAAGTTGTTTTTCAAAAATGGGACATGGATAATCAAAAATGCCTTCATAAGAACGAAGCAATCCTTTTATAACATTTCCGAGTGCAGGATGACTATTTTCGAATGCATGAATCACATCTTTATCAGCTGTAAATACAAGGGTAGCCGGTAAAAACACCTGCTCATTATAAGATAATACATCTTCCTGCTCAAGTATTTTAAGCGAATAGTTTGCTGTATAAATATCCAGGCCGAATTTTTTTACGAAATCATTAATATCAAAATCAAAGTATATCCCTTCCCCGCTATTGGCGGGCAATTGCAGGTAGTTCACTAATGCTTTGTAAACTTTCTTTACCTCGTTTGCTGAAGGATACCTAATGGCAGATTGTTTTGAAAGGTCATCTGTTTCTGATGCATTATACAGCAGAACAGCATAGGCTTTTTTTTGATCGCGCCCTGCCCGGCCTGCTTCCTGGTAATAGTTTTCTAAAGCATCGGGTACATCATAATGCACTACTGTGCGAACATCACTTTTATCAATCCCCATTCCAAAAGCATTTGTGCAGACTATTATCCGGGTTTTATTTTGTTTCCAGCTTTCCTGCTTTGCTGTCCGGATGCCGGGCTGCAGTCCGGCATGATAAAAGTCTGCATTGAACCCGTGCATGTTTAAAAGATCCGCAATTTCTTTTGTACGCTTCCTGCTTTTACAATAAACTATTCCACTGCCATTAACCTTTTTACAAACTTCAAGCAGCTTGTTTTGTTTTGAGGCAATATTAAAAACACTGTAAGAAAGATTGGGTCTTTCAAAGGATTGCTGAAAACGTTTATGATCTTTTTCAAAGGCAAGCTTTTCACAAATGTCGGCCTGCACATCTTTTGTAGCGGAAGCAGTTAACGCTAATATGGGAATCCCAGGTAAATGTTGCCGCAGGGCAGCAATGCGTAAATAAGGTGGCCGAAAATCATAACCCCACTGTGAAACACAATGTGCTTCATCAACCGCGATAAGGTTAACAGGTAACAATGGCAAAAATTCAAGAAACAAATTTGTTTCCAGTCTCTCAGGAGAAACATATAAAAATTTATAATTCCCGTAGGCGGCATTTTTCAAATTCTTTTTTACTTCCAAAAAACTCATTCCTGAATTGATCAATAATGCGGGTATATTTTTTTGAGCAAGGTTCTCAACCTGGTCCCGCATCAAAGCTATCAGCGGACTAATCACAAGACAAATGCCATCCTTTTGCAAGGCCGGAACCTGGAAGCAGATGGATTTGCCGCCACCGGTGGGCAGTACCGCAAGTGTATCTAAGCCCTCCGCCACAGATGCAATTATTTCTAATTGCAGGGGACGGAAAGAATCGTATCCCCAGTAATTTTTAAGTATTTGTTTAAAAGGCTGCACCCACTATTGATTTAATCCGGAGCAATAAAATTAAATGATTAATGCGGAAAGTTTTAGGGCAGAGTACATTGTAATTTCCCCAGCCTAAAGGCAGGGTCTATTCATGCGAAATCAGGTTTGGTTTTTTTATAATATTCAATGTAGTCGTTCCATGAATAGCCGGTGGCTTTAGCCCCCGGTACTAAATTTCCCCCAGCCTAAAGGCAGGGTCTATTCATACGAATTCAGGTTTTGGTTTTTTTTTATTAATCAATGTAACTGTTCGATGAATAGACGGAGGCTTTAGCCCCCGGTAAGAATTAAAATAGTTAGATCCGATAAATACGTGGGTAGTTTGAAATCAGATGAATAGCCGGTGCTTTAGCCCCCGGTAGCAAGTAGCTTAAGCCCCTGCCATTGTTATTCGCGAATTACATTCTTAAAAAATATATTTGCAGATGGATGTAATTTATAGCCTGGATGAAATTAGCAGCGCTGCAAAAAAAATACTTTCGTTATCCGGTGAAAATAAAGTGATAGCTTTTTATGGAGCAATGGGAACTGGGAAAACCACCCTCATAAAAAGTATTTGCCAACAACTTGGCGTTACAGATAATATTAGCAGTCCCACCTATTCCATAATACATCAGTACCAGGCATCAGGTTTCAAAACCATTAATCATATAGATCTTTACCGGCTTAAAGATCGCGAGGAGGTGATCAATGCCGGTGTTGAAGATTGTATATATAGCGGGGATTTGAGTTTAATTGAATGGCCTGAAAGATTTTTTGCACTTCTCCCTTTAAATACGGTTTCTGTTATCATTGAAATGGCGGAGGATAAAAAAAGAAAACTGGTTATAAAACTTCCCTGAAAATCCATTTTTAATTCTTACATTTCAATATAATTTTTTCTTCCATGCCAAGTACAAAGCCATTTGTGTCGCCTTCATTCACTTACGAAACAATGGAAGAAACACTGGATGTAAAACCCCGGGAAGTAGAATTATTTATAGGGATCCCTAAAGAGACTTCCTTCCAGGAAAACCGCATTGCCCTTTCACCTGAAGCGGTAAGTGTATTGATATCTAACGGGCACAGGGTTGTTATGGAAAGCAAAGCTGGTATTGGCGCCAGCTATTCTGATAATGATTACAGCGAAGCCGGCGCAAAGATTGTGCAAAGCAAAAAAGAAGTTTTTGATTGTGATATTCTTGTAAAAAGCGCACCGGTTGGGGAAGATGAAATAGAATTGCTTAAACCCAATCAATTTATCATTTCCCCTATTCACCTGGCAGTTATGAAGCAGGAGATCCTGGAGAAAATGATGGAGAAAAAAATTACCGCGTTAAGCTTTGAGAATTTAAAGGACGACAGTGGCCACAACCCTATCGTACGAAGTATGAGTGAAATTGCCGGTAGCGCTGTTATGCTGATAGCCGGCCAGTACCTGAGCAATGCAAATAACGGGAAAGGTGTTTTGGTCGGTGGCATTTCCGGCATTCCGCCAACAAAAGTTATCATTATAGGCGCCGGAATTGTGGGTGAATATGCGGCAAGAACTGCGCTTGCGATGGGGGCCAGTGTAAAAATATTTGACAATAGTATTTACCGTTTAAAAAGATTGCAGAATAATATCGGCGTTCGGTTATACACCTCCGTTATAGAGCCCAACATTTTAACCAAGCAATTAAAAACTTGCGATGTAGCGGTTGGCGCATTGTCATCTTCCGGCGGAAGAACCCCGATTGTTGTTACGGACGAAATGGTCAGCCGCATGCGCCCCGGCAGTGTGATAGTAGATGTAAGCATTGATCACGGTGGATGTTTTGAAACATCTGAGATCACTACACATGAAAAACCGGTCTTTAAAAAATATGATGTTATTCATTATTGTGTGCCCAATATTCCCAGTGGGTTTGCCCGTACAGCATCTCAATCCATCAGCAATGTTCTCATGCCTCTTATGCTTGAAATGGCCGATGATGGCGGCTTTGAGAACCTTGTATGGTATAAGATAAATATCCGCAGCGGCATCTATTTATTCAAAGGCGCGCTCACAAATTTTCACCTCAGCCAGCGTTTCGATCTCAAATACACCGATCTCAACCTGTTGATAGCAAGCAGGAGATAGATCTTTTTATCAGTTTATTTTTGTCTTTACCATTTTTGAGGGGGGTAGTTTTTCCCTTGTATCTGAAGTATAAAGTGTAGGATCAACTTTAGAAGGATCACCCTGGTAAACCCATGTTAAATTGGTCATGTATTTATTAAAAGCTTTATTTACATCTGCCACATTCACTTTTTTTATATCGTCTTTCAAGGTTAATGACCTGCGCCAGTTGTTGTGTAATATCTCGTTGTTTGCAAATGCTCCTGCCTGTGCGCTGTTGGTTTCCTGCTTGTAATAAAAATCCGTTATGTAAGTTGTTTTCCAGTCCTTTACTTCCGATTGCGTAAAGCCATCTTTTTTCGTTTTGCTGATGAGCGTTTTTACAACAGCGATGTACCTGTCTGGTTCAGTTGTAGAAACACCAATGCCTGATGAAGAAGTTGTGCCACCATTAAAATAACTATATGGTGCGTAGGATAAACCGTTATTGCTTCTAACTTCTAAGAAGTTGCGATCGTAAAAAATATTCATGGCCAGCTTATACGCATCAAAATCTGCACTACCTGGATTTGGTCCCCCGGCAACTGCCTGTATATAATTTGTGGCCAGTTCTTTTTTCTCAGATTTAAAAGTGTTTTGTTTTGGATTATACATTTCTTTTCTTAAAATAAAAGGTCTCCCACCAGGAATTGCAGCCAGCATGGAAGTGATCTTTTGTTCAAGGATCGCTTTATCAATCTCACCCACCACAACGATCAGTAATCTTGAACGGGTTAGAATTGAAGTATAATAAGCCTTGGTTTCTACAGGTGTTAATTTACCTACTATTTCTTCTGTGCCCTCCGGGGATTTTGCATAATCATGACCCGAAAATGCTGTTTGTTTTGCCAATTTATTTATAGCATAATCAGGTTGCGAGGCCTGGGCTTTAAGATTATTTATTGCATCCTGCTTTATACGCTCAAATTCCCTGGCATCAAAACGGGGGGTAACTAATGCATCCACGTATAATGGCCACACTGTATTAAAATCACTGTTGATGCAATTCATAGTAACGGTGGCATAGTCCATACCAGTGAATCCGTAAACCTGCGCGCTTACTTTTTCAAGTTTATTTTTCCAACTGTTCTTATCATCTTTTATTGTTCCGCATTCAGATAATGCAGACATAGCAAGACTTTCAATTCCTGCTTTATTAAGAGGGTAATTCTGAACACCACCTTTTATAATGGTTTGTATCTCCACTATTTCATTATTACTTGGCTGCACGATAACCTTTACGCCGCTGATGTTCATTTCATAAGGAGCTTTTGTTTGCGAAAAAGAAAACAGTGAAATGATCATCAAAAGGAAAAGGGAAAAATATTGCTTAAACGCCTGTATATGTTTCATAAAAAATATTTATAGTATGTACTAGGATTGATTAAGGTTTAAAGAACTGGGAAGTGTTTGATGCTTTATTCATCTCTGCATTTATTATCATTCCCGCAACATAAGGCTGGCCCGTTATATATTTTGCAATGTATCTTTGAATATCACCCCGGTTTACTTTCATGATATTGTCGATATAATCGGTATAATAT
>JACDBU010000134.1 GCA_013694745.1 Chitinophagaceae bacterium | reverse complement strand
ACTTATACAATTCCTTAAAATAAAATTCAACACTGGCGATTATTACTTTTTCAAACAATCACGTTCCAGCAATCTTCAGTAAGCATTCCTCTTTGACCCTTCTACTAATAAGTGGAAACTTGTATTTCAGTTTAGCGACTTACACGATTCTAATCCAAAAGTTTTATTTTTCATTAAACAAACACTATGTAAGATCAACAGATTTGGTTCCTACAATAAATAATTATTAATTTTAAGAAAACTGAATAACGTAATGCTTGTTGCTAAATATCATTTATTCTATTCAGTATGGAACCCGAATTCAATTTACCAGAGCATTGGGCTTTTAAACTAGCGTATACGCTGCCACAGGAATACAGGGGGCGTGTATTGCGGGGAGCAAAAGTCATTACAGCAACAGGTGAATCTGGAAGCATTATAATACAAACATTTGAACATCCGCTTTTTACCATACGTTTTAAATTCATTGAGTTATTCCGGTCAATAAAAATCCCTTTTTCACATAATAAAGGCAGGCTCGTATCATTTTTAGCAATTAAGAATAATATCCATTATAAGATTAGTGGCCTTGGGCTGTTAAAACTCAGTGCCGGACAGTTCTCACTTTTACACTGTAAGGCGAAGTCATTTGTAGCGAGCTATGAAAAGAATATCATTTACCACAGCCTGGAAATTAACTGGTCACCAGAAATTGTAAAAGAGAACGCTCCATTCTTCCAGTTGCTAGAACCGGTTTTAGACCCACATCGGGTAAACAAACATTTCTTTTTAGGCAACCGGGCGCATACAGCAAACAATAAGATAATTGACGTCGCGAATGAAATACTGAAATCACCGTATGATGAAGCGAACAGCGCATTGATGTTCCAGCACAAGGCACGCGAATATTTCTTTTTAATATGTGTTGCTATTGGCCGGATACCGGCAGCAGGTCTGCATTTAACGGACGAAGAATGGAAAAAAATTGAAGCGATTGCCGAAAGACTAAGAAACCAGCCCGACAAAAAATTCCCCATTGCTGGTCTCGCAGCTGAATCGCAAATGAATACCACGAAATTAAAGGAC
The DNA here is from genome assembly GCA_013694745.1 of Chitinophagaceae bacterium. GTDB lineage: Bacteria > Bacteroidota > Bacteroidia > Chitinophagales > Chitinophagaceae > Ginsengibacter. Next base: position 1,591 of record JACDBU010000134.1, on the reverse strand, counting down.
GGGTTTAAAGATAAGTTTGATAGTGGGATGTTTGAATACCAGATGGCATGGCGGATGAAAGAAGCTATGCGTTTGCTGGAAGAAACGACCATGAATCCAAAGGAAATCAGTGCAAAGATTGGCTATAAAGGTCTAAGCAGTTTTATTACCAAGTTTCGTGAATATTATGGATACCCACCTGGCAAGGTTATAAGAAAAAAATAGGCATACCTCCCTTCCATTTGCCAATAACAAACTTCCGATTGCCAATACCTTTTATTTGGAAATTCTTAAGGTCCACATGCACCTTTGTACTGAATTTACAGACTATGATTCTATTGACGAATAAAAACAAAAACCAACTAATTCTTGAAGTCATAAGCTATCTGCTAATCTTCCTTTTCGTTTATACAGCGTATAGTAAGTTAACAGACCTTAAAGCCTTCGAGGCAGTCATTGGTCAATCGCCATTCATTAAAAGAAATTCTGTATTTATATCAATATTGGTTCCCATCATGGAATTAGTAGTCTCATGCATGCTTTTATTTAACAGTTCACGAATGTATGGTCTTTGGTTTTCCCTACTGCTGCTTGTTGTGTTTACAGGTTATATACTTTATATGATTTTGTATATGCCAAATTTACCTTGTTCCTGCGGAGGTGTAATAACAAGGTTAGGATGGAAGGGTCATGTCATATTCAATTTGATTTCTATTTCATTCACATTAACGGCTATCTATCTGGAGTCCTGCTTTATTAGTGGTAATAAAAGAATAAGCTGGATCAGATATAAGCATTAATTAACGTCATTACATTATTGTATTTGCGCAGATGCAACAGCAGTTTCTTATTGCAAAAGAACCTGCTAAACAGGACTTGCCGAAAACCTGCAGAACAGAGTAGGCAATCATTAATTATTAAAACATTCCATTATGAAAAAGGTAGCAATGGGTTTGATGGTAGTTGTTATGGCAATAAGTGTTTCAGCCTTTACGAAGCCAAAGCCACTTACCAGTTATTATTGGTTTCAGTTTGTGAGTGGTAGCTTACAAAACCAGACATCTCCACCGGCCTTGGGTAGCGATCCATTCGGTTGTGATATGCTGGGATCAACCAATTGTGCGCAGGCTTTTACCAGTTTTACCCATGTTGGGTCTTCTTATCAACCTGGCACGGCAGCACTTGATCCCAACAGTAATCCAATAATCGACAAAAAACAGTAATTGGAGTAAATCGTTTTTATTGGAACATTATGAAAGCGGATTTCAACATATCCGCTTTCATTTTTAATCTACTCGTCCTTTATAACCAGCATTTCCATTGTTTTGACAACAGGTGTTAGGTCAAAACCATACTTTCTTAATTGTGTTCTAACGGTATCAGGGCTGTCATTGGGTGACAAATGGAGTTTCATATTGATTGGGTTTTTATCGAATGTTTGATCTATTACGTAAGGAATTTTCAAGGATACATTTAATACATGAACCAGTTCAGATATTGGCTTGTCAAACAATGGAACTATACCCGTATCCAATTCTGTATAGTTGAGAAGTATTTTCTCCTGTTTTAGCAAACTTAGATTCTTCCCAGTTTTTGTTAATGCCAGGCAACG
>JACDBU010000250.1 GCA_013694745.1 Chitinophagaceae bacterium | reverse complement strand
GTAGATCCCGATCAATACGTAGGTGTGCATTATTACACATGCAATAAGATTACTGAGGAAAGGAAACAAGATAAATAACCCCCATACAAATAATAAAGTACCGGAATACAATGGGTGTCTCACGTATTTATGCAATCCCTTTTGCTGCAAGGTTACGTGAAGAGGCTTTTTTTCGAGTGCCTGTATTCCACTCAATTCAACAAAATACTTTTTGATACAAACGATCATTATGAAGATCCCTGGTAGTACTGTTATAACTCCCGCAGCCATTTGAAAAAAAAGATTGTGAAAAAGCAAGTAGCTTTTGATGGTGAACTGGTACCATAATAAAAGTGCTAAAGAGATAAAAGCAAAAAATGAATAGATGAGCCTGTAAAAAATATAACGCCGTCCCATCATTTTTTGAATGAAGTCTTTTATTCTTTGATCAGCTAAAACACTATGCAATGCACAATAGGCGATCCATAAACCAATAAGGATATAATGTTGAGTATTCAATTTAAAACTGTGGTGTTTTTTTTAAATATACATTTTAAAAAGAAACCCAGTAAACAGATGTTGCTGTTAAATCTTTATTAACGCACGTTGAAGTATAACTTGTGTAAGTATATTTGCCGTTCCTAAAAATAACATAAAATGAAAAAAAGTACTCTTATTCTTTCTTTGATGATAATGTTTTCCGGTTTTGCATTTTCTCAAAACAGTGGCTCCATTGTATTGAATACAGGACAAAAACTGCAAATGGATAATCATGTAAAAGCAATTATCAACCAGGAAGCCGGTGGCCAAACCATTGAGATCAATGCTGATATAACAACTATGAATACCATGGATGTAAAAGAAAAAAAAGACAATAATTATAATCTTACCAATACTGTAAATAATCTAAAGGCCGATATGAGTTTTATGGGGCAGAATATGAATTTTGATTCCGATAAAAAAGAAGATATGAATGGCGAGATGGGGCAGTCCATGAAAGATGTTTTCAATATTCCGAGACCTGTTACCATTGACAATACGGCAAAAATGCTGACGGTTTCCAAAGTAGATGAAAAGAAAAAAGAAGTAAATACTGCAAGCCCGATGACGGGTATGATGGACAAGTTTGTAGGCAATATCCAGGAAGCAAATTATGGCGTTGCCATGGCTTTCCAGGTAATTCCAAAAACCGCAGGTGTTGGATATACATGGAGTGATTCAACCAACAAGGATGGCACTATCAGCAAAAACAATTATATCATTAAAGAAATAAAGGGTAATGAAGCAAATGTTGATATTACTGGTGTTACAAAATCACAAAACAAAACTGAAGCACAGGGAATGGAAGTTACCAGCACCAGCGCGGGAACTGTAAAAGGGAATGCACTAGTAGACTTGATGACCGGAATAGTAAAACAAAGAACAACCACTCTTGATCTTTCTGGTACGGTAGAAGCAATGGGCCAGGAAATGCCAATGACCTCAAAAATTACCACAGTCACTTCTGTAAAAGAAATAAAAAAATAAATTATTCTTGAAAGAGAAAGCCCTGTGATCAATGATCCAGGGCTTTTTTTTTAATATTATAAAGCTTTTTTAATATTATAAAGCACTTTTTACTGCGCCGGAAATTTTAAAATTGCCGGGGTCCTGGGAATACAATACCACGCTGAATTCTTTTTTGTCCATATCGGGAACCAGGTCAATACTCACTGTATTCTTCCCCGCTCCGTTTTCAATAGTTCTAAAATTACGCACAACATTATAATTTGTTAACTGCACACCGCCGTTTTCACCGGCCTTGATGGAGGTTGTTATTTTATTTTGAACCAGGGCTATATTCAACCATGTTTTTTCTGATGCAGTTGAAGAGTAAGTGATCAAAGCCTTTTTATTATCAGTTTTTATTTCATCAATAATAATTACTGCTGATGCTTCCGCCGACTGAAATGTTTTTACGGCTGATGCAATTTTATATTCATCACTTCCTACCATTTCCTGTTGCCCGTTAATAATAGCTTGTGGCGTATACACACCGGAAGCACCGAACCTGGATGCATAAGCTTCCTGTCTTTTAGAAAAATCAGGATTGCTAAACGGATCTTTCCATCCCAGCCTGTTCCAATAATCCACATGAAACGATAATGCTATTACATTTTCTTTGTCAGCATATTTTCCCAAAAGCCTGTCGGCCGGCGGGCAACTGGAACAGCCTTGCGATGTAAACAACTCGATTACAGCATAACTTTTTTGATTCGCGGAAGTTTTAGGCAACATTTTATTTTGCTTTGCTGTTGTTGCAGTGCAGAAGACTAAAAAAAATACCGGGAGTGAAAGGGCAAACACACTTACAAGTTTTTTCATAATTATAAATATAAAAAAGAGTTACGGTAATAATTCCTGGCAGGATTTTATACAGCCGGGTTTTAACGTTTTATTGAACGGAACCAGAAGATTAAATTATATTAGTTTTATCAGGTGAACAAATATTTAAAATCCTGGATTTATTTTTTTTACTGGATAATGTTTTTTGTTTTTAATAAAGCATTTTTTCTTTTATACCATTTCAATAAATCTTCCCTCCTGTCATCCGGCGAAATTGCCAAAGTATTTATTTATGGATTAAGGTTGGATGCATCGTTTTCAGCCTACTTATGCATCTTCCCCTTCCTGTTGTTTTTTTTAAGCTCTTTCATTCATACCGGTATTATTAAAAAAGCGATCACTGTTTACACAATCACATTAACCATCATACTTTGTTTTTTAACTGTTGCAGATGCTGAATTGTACAAGGCATGGGGCTACCGCCTGGATGACACTCCCCTGCAGTATTTTAATTCACCAAGGGAAATGGCAGCTACCATTTCATCATCCCCTCTTTTTTTATTGATGTTCTTTTTCTTGTTGTTGTCAGCATTTTTCATCTTCATTTATATTCGCTTATTTAAAAAATATATCCCTGTTAAAACTAAAAAGTTATCAGCATCATGGTCCTTGCTTTCGCTGGGATACGTGGCTTTTTTATTTGTGCCGATACGGGGTGGATTGCAACAGATACCGGTAAATCAAAGCAGTGTTTACTTTTCTGTTAAGATGTTCGCCAACCATGCAGCCATTAATGTTCCATGGAATGTGATGCATGCATTGCTGAATAAAAATCACAATAAAAAAAATCCTTATGAATATTTTTCAAAAGAAAAAGCGCAACAATACCTGGATACACTTTACACATCTCCGGTAACAGATCAGCAAAAAATTCTCAACATCAAACGTCCCAACATAATATTCATCATACTGGAAAGTTATACTGCCAAGTTTGTGGGCTGCCTTGGAGGCGTACCGGGTGTTACGCCTAACCTCGACAGCAGTGCGCAGGATGGAATGTTGTTTACAAATATTTATGCAAGCGGCGACAGAAGTGAAAAAGGATTAGTAGCGCTCATGAGTGGTTATCCCACACAACATCCTTCCATCATAATTACTCCAGCCAAAACGCAAACACTTCCTTTTCTTCCGAAAATATTAAAACAGGAAGGCTATCATTCGGGCTATTACTATGGAGGTGAACTGGAATTTTCGAATATAAAATCTTACTTGCTTAATGCAGGATATGATAAACTTATCAGCAAGTATGACTTTGATCAAAAATATTATAATTCAAAATGGGGGGTGCACGACCATATTTTATTTAGTCGCCTGTTGAAAGATCTGCAAACTGAAAAATATCCATTCTTTTCAACTTTATTTACACTAAGCAGCCATGAACCTTATGATATCCCGATTGTACCAAAATTTACCGGGAGTGATGAAGAAACAAAATTCATGAACTCATTTTACTATACCGACCAGGCGATCGGGCATTTTATTAGAGAGGCTAAGAAGCAGCCCTGGTGGGATAGTACCTTAATTATTATGGTAGCAGATCATGGCCACCGCCTGCCGGGTGATGACGCAAATGATAAACCTGCTAAATTCAGGATACCCTTAATTTTTACCGGCGGGGCACTAAAAAATATACATACAATAAATACAAGCATCGGTGCACAAACGGATATAATAACAACCCTGCTTAAACAATTAGGCATTGCTTCTGCCTGTTTTAAATGGGGAAAGGATTTGCTGGATCCCCTGGCAAAGCAATTTGCTTTTTACCATTTTTTTGATGGCTTTGGATTTATAACACCCTCCGGGGCAATAACATTTGACAATGTATCAAAAAAAATCATTTACCGGGATAAACATGTTCCTGATGAGCAACTTGATTACGGTAAGGCTTACATGCAGCTTTCCTTTTATGATTATTTGAAAAGATAAACACAAAATTATTTTAACCTGCGATAAAGAAAAGCCAGTAAAATACAGGTTACACCAAGAGAAATCCACAATGTATTGTAGCCATAGTGCTCTGCTATTAATGCGCCGATGAGCGGGCCGGTTGCCTGTGCTGAAGCCCACGCAATAGTATATAAAGCAGCATACTGTCCCCTGTTGTGGTTCTGTGTTCTTTTGATCCAGTATGAATTCATAAATGGCATTGATAAAATTTCACCCACCGTTAATATCAGGATCGATGAAACCGCAAGAATGCCTTTGTTTATTGAGGAAATATCAAGCAATAAATAAGACAGAGCCACCATCACCATACCTGCCGAAATAAAATGCAGGTGGGGCCTAGTTCCTTCCAGTTTAAAAATTGTTATCATTTCAAACAAAGTAATAACTACACCATTTAACGCCATCAGCATCCCGATATAGAATACCGTTAGATGAAATTTCTCTTTATAAAATACCGGCACGGTTGTGAACAACTGGAAAAAACACATTGCGAATAAAAATACCAGGACAATGAAGAACAGATAAGTTTTATCTTTATAAGCAGACTTATTTTTATTTACGGGGCGTTCCATCTTTACTTCAGTAGCCACATTGCGTGAAGGCGCCAATACAACATATAAAAGTAAAGCTGCAGAAAGATTTGTGAAGCCGTCTACCCAAAATAATAAACCATAATTATAAGAAGCCAGGATGCCACCTATCGCTCCGCCCACTGCCCACCCCAGGTTTATTGCTAACCTGTTAAGGGAATACGAACGGGTTCTGTTTTCTTCTGAACTATAATATGCAATGGCCACCGAATTGGCAGGACGGAAGGCTTCATTAACCATAGCTAACGCAAACGTACAAACGCAGATCGCAGTGTATGAATGCATCTGCCCGAGAACAATGAACATGATGCCGCCACCAATTAAAGTTGAGATCTGAACATAATAATACCCGAGCCTGTCTGTAAGTCGCCCACCAATTAAAGCGCCTATAGCAGCACCCGCACCAAACATGCTCATAACAAAGCCAGCCTTGCTTATACTTACCCCAATATGCTGTGTTAAATACATGCTCATGAACGGCACAACCATAGTGCCGCTGCGGTTTATGAGCATAACAAGCGTTAGCCACCATGTACTTTTGGATAAGCCGCCATATGCATTTTTATATAAGGAAAGAGTTTGAGTAATCATTGCTTCAAGGGAAGCAAAGATAAAAATTCATTATTGAAGAAAAGGTTTCATCAAAGGGGCCAGCAATGCGGCCCACCTTTTATATTGCAAACCGGACGGGTGTAAGCCATCGTTTGCAATTAATGAAGGATCGTTTTTTGCCTCCCGTGAAATGGGTGTAATATCAAGATAATTTACTCCAAGCTGTACAGAGATGTTTTTATTTGCCAGGTTAAAGGCGTCTATTTCTCTTGCAATTTTAGCCGTGTCATAATTTCGCGCAAAAGGTGTAACGCTATAATCAGGAATTGATAAAACAAAAACATGAGATGGTTTGCCTTCTGCAAATTGTATGGAACGATTTAAAAGCAAAGTAAATTGCGTTTTATATTCATCGATACTTCTTCCCTGGAACTGATTGTTTACACCGATCAATAAGGTTACAGCACTATAATTATTGGGTGGAGGATTTTTATTAATTGCATCAATAAGATCTCCGGTCGTCCACCCGGTGGTTGCAATAATATAGGGATTTCCGATCTTTATAGTCTGTGATTTTAATAATTGCACGGTTTGCTCCGGAAATCTTTCTGCTTCTGAAACAGACTGGCCTATGGTATAAGAATCTCCTAAGGCGAGATAATTTTTATAGGTAGTATCAGCGTTGCTGGCAGGCACAGGCTGATAAGTTGTATTATCCATATTTGCTTTACTACATGAATATAAGCCGGGTAAAATTATAGCAAATAATAACGGCAAAAACAGGAACCGGATAATATGAAGAAAATTTTTCATTATAATCATTATAAGGATATACGAAAAATGATACCAGGAAGTTCTGAATTATTAATGCTAATTAATATTATCTCTTCTATTACTTTCAACCGGCAATAACTCTTTTCATGATTTTTAATTTTCAAGCCATCCGCTTTGAAAATGAATTATTATATTATATATTTATTTTACGTAGAATGTAAAAATCCAGCTTATGAAACACAGCTATACCCTTCCTATTATTTTTTCTTTTTTATTTTGTATTGTGTGCAATTACTATAGTAACGGGCAAACCACTTTCGCCAATTCATCGTCTGTAACTATTAAAAATTTTGGCACCGCCACACCTTATCCATCTGTAATAAGTGTATCCGGAAATGCAGGACCAATAACCCATATAAAAGTTACTATAAATAATTTTTCACATGATTTTCCAGAAAACGCAGGAATTTTACTGGTTGCTCCAAATAATACATCTGCATTATTATTACAGGATGGTTGCGATGATGGCGATGTAATGAATAATGTAACGTATAGTTTTGATGATGATGCTATATCATCCTTACCTCATTCCACAGCCTGGACTACCGGTAATTATAAACCTACCTCCTATTATATTGGAGATTATTTTCCATCACCCGCCCCGGGTTCCGAATATTTCAATCCTGAGAATGGCGCCACCTTTGCAAATACTTTTAACGGGTTGGATGCAAATGGGTCATGGTCATTGTACGTAATGAGTTTTGCTGTTGGTGCTACGGGTAGCATTTCCGGTGGTTGGTCAATCACAATTTCTACCGGCACTGTTACACAAATTTGCCCCGGAAGCAGTACAATATTCACATCAAATATCACAGGTACCACATACCAGTGGCAACAAAGCAGTGACAGCATTAATTTTTCTAATATTTCAGATAACGCAACTTTTTCCGGTACCAACACTGTTAGTTTAGATATAACCAATGCGCCTTCTACATTATATAATTATGAATACCGCTGCGTTGTAAACGGAGTTCCCAGTAAAACATTTGTACTGCGGTTTATAAATACCTGGACAGGAAATGCTGGCACTGCCTGGGAAAATGCGCTTAACTGGAGTTGTAACGCGGTGCCGGACGCCAATAGCGACGTGGTAATTAATGGTGGTACAGTAATTATTAATTCTACTGTAACTATCAGGGGTTTAACGCTTGCATCCGGCGTTTCTTTAAAATTGAATGTGGGACGAATCCTGAATATTTTGCATTGATAAAATGAAGAAGGAGTTTTTATAGAAAATATATCGCTGTTTATTTATACAAAATTTCATAATATTCATTTGCCATCCTGTTGCTGTCGAATTGGAACTGCACATCCCTCATCCCATTCTGTACAATATCTCTCCATTTATCGTGATCATCATAATACAATGGCAAAATTTCGTTTTCCAGGATTTCATAAATTTTATTGAGGTCATATTCGTCCAGTTCCTGGACATGCATGTTCGCGTAATCCGCTGGCGGTACCACAAACCCATTTACTCCATGTTTAATAAATTCCGGGAACCATCCATCATTGGTGCTAAAATTTACAGCGCCATTCATTGCAGCAGTCATCCCACTGGTGCCACTTGCTTCCCTGGGAACACGCGGATTGTTTAACCAGATATCAGAAGCCTGTTTTAATCGCTTGCTCAATGTTAATTCATAACCTATACATACAGCTACATTCTTATATTCCTTGCTAAGATGCACCAGTTGATTAAAATCAGATATAGCAGGATAATCAAGTGGGTAGGGCTTTCCAGCCCATATGATCTGTACCGGGTATTTTGTATTGGCCAGCATCGCTTCAAAGCGTTTGTGATCCCTCGTGATCAATTCAGCCCTTTTATAACCAGCAAACCTGCGGGCCCAAACTATGGTCAATACTTTTGGATCCATTAGTTTTCCTGTTTGGTCGGCCACAATATCAAGAGCGCGTTTTTTAAGATGATCTTTGCGGTCATCAAACAATGACTTATTATCATCATCCCTTGCTTTGTATAATTGTTTGTCTGCCCAGTACAACCAGTTTTGTGCATTGGTTATGGCTTTGATCTCACAAATACCAGGATAGCGGCTCCACAAATGCCTGCTAACTTCACCATGCAATTGTGAAACACCGTTTGCCAGGTGTGAAAAGCGAAGTGCTGCTAAGGAATGACTAAAAAGATCATCCGTCATCCCGGATAATTCTCTAACCTGCTCCAGCGGCATATCACAGAAGTAACTCATTTTTTCACATAGGTAAATATCATGTTTTTCGTTACCCGCTTCTTCCGGAGTATGTGTGGTAAAAACCATTCTTTTCTTAACATCTTCAAGATTTCCGTATTTGCGAAATAAATAAAAAGCCGCACTTACAC
>JACDBU010000131.1 GCA_013694745.1 Chitinophagaceae bacterium | reverse complement strand
CGGTAATAATTCTTGTTACAGGAACAAGCCCTCTTCCACAAGCATCCGTTGCTGTCCACGTCTCTGTTATTGTACCTCCACATGCACCTGGTGTTGCAGAAAAAGTTGATTGGTTAGAAGTACCGTTGATCAAACATGAACCAATCAAGCCATTCGAAAATAATATAGTACCACTTGTTGGTATTGCACCACACGATATTGTTATTGCAGCCGGCGCAATCATTTTTGGTAATGGTGCAGGCGTTACTGTTATTGTTCTGCTCACCGGTGTAAGTACTCTTCCACATACATCGGTAGCGGTCCATGTTTCTGTTATTGTTCCTCCACATGGGCCAGGCGTTGCAGAAAAAGTTGATAGATTAGAATTTCCATTTATCAAACAAGATCCGGAAAGACCATTTGTAAAATTCAATTTGGTTGCAGCAGGAATTGTACTACATGAAATTGTTATCACTGATGGCGCAATCATTGTTGGCAACATGGCTGGTGTAACCGTAATAGTTCTTGTAACAGGAGCAAGCGCTCTGCCGCAGGCATCAGTTGCTGTCCATGTTTCTGTTATCGTTCCTCCGCATGCAGCAGGCAGCGCAGAAAAAGTTGACAGATTAGAATTTCCATTTATCAAACAAGATCCTGAAAGACCATTTGTAAAAGTTAAATGGCTTGCTGCTGGTGTTGCACCACATTGAACAGTGATGGCGGATGGCGCAATCATTGTCGGCAATGTTGCAGGAGTTACAGTTATTGTTCTGCTCACAGGTACAAGCGTTCTTCCACATGCATCAGTTGCTGTCCATGTTTCTGCTATTGTTCCTCCACATGCACCAGGCGATGCAGAAAGTGTTGACAAATTAGAAGTACCGTTGATCAAACATGATCCATTTAATCCGTTTGTATAATTTAATGTGCCAGGTACAGGTATTGTTCCACAGCTGATTGTTATTGGAACAGGTGCTGTAATTTTTGGTAATGTTGCAGCAGTAACGGTAATAATTCTTTTTACAGGAACAAGCCCTCTTCCACAAGCATCCGTTGCTGTCCACGTCTCTGTTATTGTACCTCCGCAGGCACCTGGTGTTGCAGAAAAAGTTGATTGATTAGAAGTACCGTTGATCAAACATGAACCATTCAAGCCATTCGAAAACAATATTTTACTACTCGTTGGTATCGCGCCACATGCTAATGTAATTGCAGTAGTCGCAATCATTGTTGGTAATGGTGCAGGCGTTACTGTTATTGTTCTGCTCACCGGTGCAAGTGCTCTTCCACATACATCTGTTGCCGTCCATGTTTCTGTTATTGTTCCTCCACATGGGCCGGGCGCTGCACTAAAAGTTGATGGATTAGAAGTTCCGTTTATTAAACAATTTCCGTTTAACGCATTTGTAAATATCAATGTTGTTGATGCAGGTATTGCACCACATGCTAAAATTTTATTGGCCGGTGCCGTCATTGTTGGAAGCGTAGCAGGGGTAACATTTATTATTCTTGTTACCGGAGCAAGTACTCTTCCACATGGATCCGTTGCTGTCCAGGTTTCTGTAATGGTTCCACCGCATGGGCCTGGCGTGGCAGAAAAAGTTGATACGTTAGAATTACCAGATATCAAACAAGAACCACTAAGTCCATTTGTAAAAGTTATTTTGCTGGAAACCGGTATTGCACCACATGATATTGTAATGGCTGAAGGCGCGATCATTGTTGGTAAGCTTGCCGGCGTAACAATTATGGTTCTTGTTACGGGAGCAAGTGCTCTTCCGCAAGCATCAGTAGCAGTCCATGTTTCTATTATTGTACCTCCGCATGATCCGGGTGTTGCACTAAAAGTTGATGGATTAGAAGTGCCATTGATCAAACAGGTTCCACTCAATGCATTAGAGTACGTTAATGTACCAGGTACTGGAATAGTACCACAAGTAATTGTGATGGATGCAGGTGCCGTCATAACAGGTAAAGCTGCGGGGTTGATAGTGATTACCTGGGTAATAACAGTACTTGTATTGTTGCAAACATCCATGGCTACCCAGCTGTTAATATATTTACCACCACATGCATTTCCCATAAATGAACCCGGCGTTTTTATATAACTAACAACGCTGCAATTATCTGTTGCAACAGGCGACATTGCCTGTGCTGCAGCCAAACCCGGCACATCGTTACATTGCACTGATACATTTAGTGAACCTGCAACTGTAGTCCAAACAGGAGCGGTATTATCTACGATCCGGGTAACAGCCGGAGATTCATTGCATGGCGCAGTTAAATTTGATGAACCTGCAAGCGTTGACCCACAAGTTGCAGCTGTTACATACCTTGTCTTTATTTTATAACCAGCACAATTATCAGCAGTAGGAGGAATGTTAGGCCCCCATGTAACACCATTATCAAAACTATATTGAATGATAAAACCATTTACGTTTGCAGGTGGTGTAACAATAAATGCACCACAGCCCGGGCTAACAATGGGTGCAGATAATGCAGACGGAAAAACGATCGCATTTATCGAAGTTTCCTGGCATAAAATATTAGGACTAATTGCATCCGCTGGTGTACTACCACATGAAGATGATAATTTATACCTGGCTTTTATGGTCCAGCATCCTGGCGAATTAGTAAATAAATTATTTACCTGGCTAAGAATGCTGTTGTAAGAACTCAGTATACCTCCTGGCGCCTGCACAGCATATTCTGCGGTAAATCCCGGAACAATTGTAACAGGGGTAACAATGTTGAGCTGGGCATCACATGTATTAACTAACGGCATAATAGCTGGTGCTGCCGGAAAAATCACAACGCTTGCTTTATTGCTTGTTGCGCATGCGCCGCTTCCAGCTGTATTACTTATAACTAATCCGCATGTCGCATTTAATACATAGCGTGCCTGGATGGTATGGCAACCCGGGGTTGCCGGAATTATGGGTGAGGCGGAAAAGCCTGTCCCATCTATATTGTATTCAACAGCAAAACCTGGTATCGCGATTACTGCCGGTAAAGAAAATGCAGATGCACATGTATTTACAGGTGTGGCTAAAAATGGCGGGGCTGGAAATATTACAACACTTACTACATTGCCTGAACCGCATGCAGCAGGTGCTAATGTTCCTGCCATGCTGCCTCCGCAAGCAGCTGTTAATTCATATTGTGCCTGTATGGTATGACATCCGGGTGTTGATGGTATCACTGGTGTTGATGAAAAGAGCCCACCATCTAGACTATATTTAATTGTAAATCCCGGATAAGAAATAATTGCGGGTAAAATAAAGGCCGTGTTACAGGTATTAGCACTAGCAATGATAACAGGTGCAGATGGAAATATTACAACACTTACTGGATTGCTTGTACCGCAAGATGCTGTGCCTGAAGTATTCGCCGGAGAAGCACCACATGATACCGTTAAAACATATCTTACTATAATTGAATAACATCCCGGTATTGTAGGTAAAGAAGGCGATGAGGAAAATGGTGATCCATTGATGCTGTATTCAACTGTAAATCCTGGTATGGCTGCAACAACAGGTAAAGTAAAAGCAGTTCCACATGTATTTACCGGCGCAGTTATTACTGGTGCGGAAGGGAAAACAACAAAAGATTTTGAATCAGAACAATTTCCACTTGATGTGGTATAAGTAGCAATAAAACAACCCGGTGTGGATGGAGTAAATGAGCCGGTAATTGCATCGATAATTCCACCACCATTTACTGACCATGTACCGCTTATGCTTCCGGTTTCTGTAAACACAACTGTGCCACCTCCAATGCATGCATTCAATGTAGTAACAACTGGTATAGGTTTTACCGTAATCGTGAAAGTTATCGGGGCACCAACACAACTTAAAACAGGGTTTCCTCCTGTGTAAACCGGCGTTGCAATTATGGTTGCGATCGCATCCACCGTTCCGTTATTGATGGCAATAAAAGATCCGATATTTCCTGTCCCGTTTGCTGCAAGACCTATGCTGGTGTTATCATTCGTCCAGCTAAAAGATGTTATGTTAGTACCCGTAAAATTTACCGGCAATGTACTTGCCCCATTGCATATTATCTGGTCAGGAATAGGAGATAAAACAGGAGTAGGATTGATATTCAAAACTGCTGCTTCACTGTAGCTTCCAAAACATCTTGCGTTCGAAAATTTTGCCCGGAACTGATCTCCCGGTAAATAAATATTAGGGAAGGAAAATGTATAAGACGTTGAATAATTTCCTATCAAAGAAGTTGTTGTTGTACCTGGAATATCGAACCAGGTTATTCCATCATGGCTATATTGCCACGACATAACAACAAGTCCATTGCCACCATTTCCAGAAGAGGTAAATGTTACTGTGCCAAAATTTGCACAACTTGTTTGATTAGCAGGGTCAGAGGCTACATGCAATGGTGATCCTACATGAATTAATGTTTCATTTGTTATAACACTCCCGCACGCATTGCTGAAAATTGCCCGGTACATATCTCCATTCTGGCTGGGGCTGATATTTACAATCGTATAATTAGGGTTAGTAGCACCAGGTATATTATTCCATGTTGCCCCGTTATTGGTACTAACCTGCCATTGAACTAACGGTAATGGTGAGCCGCTTGCCAGCGCAATTAAAGTAAGGTTATTATTTTTACAAGTACTTGTATCAAGCGTTGTATTGATTGTAATAACTGGCGCGGTTCCAAAACTTACAAATGTAGTTGCTATAACGGGAGAGCAGCTACCAGCAGCGGGTATGGTATAACTGATCAAATAAGTACCGGGAGTGCTGGCTGTAAAATCTATGGCGCCCGTTAAACTATTAATTGATAAACCAGGAAGTGCACTGTATGTACCATTATTATAAGTACCCGTTCCCGTTAGTGTAACATTTGCAGATGCCTGGTTATTACAAAAAGGTGCGCCCGGGTAATCAATAAATGCAGTGGCAGGAGTTGTTATAGCTACTGTTATGGTTGATGAGGTTGTACAATTATTTTGATCTTTTACTTTTAATGTATACGTGCCGGCAGCTGCTGCAGTAACATTAGCGATGGATGGATTTTGCTGATTAGAAATAAATGCATTTGGACCCGTCCAGTTATAAACTAAAGTGCCTGTTCCCCCAGTGGAACTGGCTGAAAGTAATAATGTATTTCCCAAACATAACGGGCTGTTTGAGGTTAATGTATTGATAGCAATAACTCGTGGTTGGCCAATGTTTACAGCAAGTGTAGCATTACAACCATTAGCATCTGTGGCCGTTATGGTGTATGCTTGTGCAGTAAGATTATTGAAGGTACCAGAAGGGGATTGTGTTCCACCCGCCGGACTTATTGAATATGTGATGGGATTTGCGCCTCCCGTGGCATTTACCTTAATGCTGCCGGAATTGCCACCAAAGCAAATGTTATTGGTTTGTGAAATAATTGCGATCGTTATCACCGGGCATGCCGCTGCAGAAAATAATTTACCGGTTGTATCTGTTGAATATTCAGTTACTGGTTTTTGGACAGTTATAAGGTTGACATTACTGTTTTTTGGTGAAGGGTTTAATGCTTTATCCGAAAATTTATTTTGTGTTATTTGTGCACTTCCATGCAGGAAAAAGAAGACAACAGCAAAGGTTAAAACCCATTGTTTAAGAAATGAAAAATTTGATCGCAAATTCAAAAAAGAAAAAAATACTTTCTTGTTTTGAAAACGGATGTGATGAACCGTATACCTACTTACGGATTTGGATGAAGTAGCAGTCATAGAACAGTTTTTCATTTAATCCATAACCTTTTTACAGGAAATGAATTTTATTGGTTTTGGATATTGAATAACAGTAATCAGCAAATCATGAAAAAACTAAATAATAATAATGATGGTTTTAAAAGATGATTAATAATGAACCTGAAATACCATACACCAGCCGGATAAATCCAGCCATGCTTTTTTAGGATTCCGAAATATCGAAATCTTAAAAAATAATAATTAATAGATTGATTCAGGGAATGTAAAAATTTTTCTTATAGATAAAGTTTTTAAAAAATCGGCTCAAAAGTTAGGGATATTATTGAGCATTCATTTTATGGTTTTCAATATTATTGTGTAAGCAGAATAAATGTACTAAAAATCTTACTATTATAAAAATATTTTACAAAAATAATTAACTTACCTCCTATCTTAATGAAACGGCTATTATAAAACCTTATTGTTAAGGGTTAACTTTTTCTATAATTACAAACTATGAAAAAATATTTTTTACTACTTCTTTCCGTTATCATTTTATCCAGCTGTCATTCTACCAAAACAGTGACGACTATAAAAACAGAAACGGTTCCGGACATCAAAAAAACGGATGACAGGCCATCTGTTAATGGATCGTGGGAATTACAAAAATTATGGTCTTCAGATACCAGCTGGAGAGTAAAGCCTGTATTGAATATTGACCTGGAAAATAATACTTTCAATGGTAATACCGGGTGCAATGCGGTGAGCGGTAAATTTGTTCTTAAGGGGTTGATTTTGACTTTTAATAGGGAGATGTTCACTACAAAAATGGCCTGTCCGGGGTACAAGGATAACACCTTCCTCAATATTTTACTGAAAGTAAATACGTATATCCTTACAAAAGATATATTAACATTGAGCCAGGATGAGATCGCGCTAATGGTATTGAAACGAAAAGCAGGAAATTAGTTTTTTCCGGATTGTTCTATGATCTCTCCCATATCAATTCCTGAATGGCTTTCATCATAGATACAAATTCCATCCTTCACCAGTAATATTTGTGGTGATTCGTGGCGCACTTTAAAATCGTTTTCAATTTTAGAGGAAAGGTTTCTGTATTTTAAAAGATCGAGATAATTAAAATCCATTTCAGAAAAATGAGCACTCCTGTCAAGCCTGTTTTTAGCCATCGTACTGATAGAACAGCGGGTACTGTGCTTGAAAATAACCTGGGGTGTATTTTTAGATTTTACTTTTAGGTCTTCAAGTTGTTGCTCATTGGTCAGGTCGATCCAGGTCATCTTTTTCTTTTAATGAATTATTCTTTCTGTAGCCGGGCAGCCCATTTTATTTTTGCGGCTGCTGCTGCATGAACTAATGGTAACTGTTACAAGTGTTATAAACGTAAGTATAAAAATTGTTTTCTTCATTTTGTTTTTTTTTACATGAAAAAACTACTTTGCACTTTCCAGCACAAAGATACTGTAATGTATTATTACAGGTTTGTTAAACGTAGAATACCTCTCCGTATTGTGAAATTTACTGGTTAACTAAAAAAAATAAAATATTTTTCATAAATGAAGATCCATTTTATATCAATAGGCGGAAGTGTAATGCATCAATTGGCAATAGCGTTAAAAAGAAAAAAGTACGAGGTTGCAGGCAGTGATGATGAAATATTTGAACCTGCTTTTTCAAATCTTTCAAAAGAGGGATTGCTGCCTCCTAAAATGGGTTGGTTTCCTGAAAAGGTAGTACCCGGCATTGATGCAGTTATTTTAGGAATGCATGCCAGGGAAGATAATCCCGAATTACTTAAAGCAAAAGAACTTGGCCTAACCATCTACTCATTCCCCGAATACATTTATAAAGAAAGTAAAGATAAATTACGAGTGGCAGTGGGAGGTAGCCATGGTAAAACCAGTACTACTTCTATGATCATGCATGTACTTAAAAGTGCCGGGAAGCAATTTGATTATTTAGTGGGAGCAAGCCTTGAAGGATTCCCTCAAAGCGTTAATATTACCGATGCCCCGATCATTATTTGTGAAGCTGACGAATACCCGGCAAGTACTATTGAAAAACGCCCAAAGTTTCATTTTCTCTTCCCCTCCATTGCCGTGCTTACAGGAATGGCATGGGATCATATAAATGTTTTTCCAACTTTTGAGTTTTATCTTGAACAATTTAAAATTTTTATCAACACAATTGAAACCCCCGGTATTTTGATCTATAATGAGACAGACGAGGTTTTAAAAAAATTGGTACTCGAAAATATGCGCCCTGGTATTCGTTATCAGCCTTATCATTTGCCTACTTATTTTATCGAAGATGGAAAGACTGAAGTTATCATCTCCGGCGAAAAATCATATTTAAAGGTTTTTGGCAATCATAACCTGCTGAATATACAGGCCGCTTTTTATGTTTGTTCTGAATTGGGGATTTCCCCCGCTGTTTTTACCAATGCTATAGCAAATTTTACCGGGGCAGCTAAAAGACTCGAAGTATTAACCAGTAATGAGAATTTTACTATCTACCGCGATTTTGCGCACGCACCGAGTAAAGTTAAGGCCAGCATTAATGCAGTTAAGCAACAATTTCCAGGCAGAAAACTGGTAGCCATTTTAGAACTGCATACATTTAGCAGTCTTAACGAAAATTTTATGGAAGAATACAAAGGGTCTATGGAGGAAGCTGATACCGGCATTGTATTTTATTCCAGCCACGCCCTCGAATTAAAAAGAATGCCGGTGCTTGATCCGCAAAAAGTAAATGATGGATTCGATAAAAATAATTTGCTGGTATTTACACATAAAGCAGATCTTGAAAATTGGCTGCGGCATCACGAATACAGTAACACAAATATATTATTAATGAGCAGCGGCATGTATGATGGACTCGACATTGCCGGCATAATAAAAAACTGATAAAATTAAAAAAAATAAAATGCCACTTCAACTTAGCCGGCCTTTAGCATTCATCGATCTTGAAACAACCGGCATCAATCTTAGTACCGACAGGATCATTGAAATTGCCATTGTTAAGATATTGCCCGATGGCACCCGGCATTTGAAACAAAAATTTATCAATCCTGAAATGCCTATACCTGCAGGTTCTACCGCTATACATGGCATAACAGATGATAAGGTAAAAGATGCGCCAACCTTTAAGCAGGTGGCAAATGAAATAAAACAGTTTATTGAGAATGCAGATTTGTCGGGATATAATTCAAACCGGTTTGATGTTCCGCTTTTAATGGAAGAGTTTTTAAGAGCGGGAATGGAATTTGAAATGGATAACAGGAGAATGCTTGATGTGCAGCATATTTTTCACATGATGGAAAAACGCACCCTGGAAGCGGCTTATCGTTTTTATTGTGAAAAAGACCTGCACGCAGCGCATAGTGCAGAAGCCGATGCAACCGCAACACTGGAAATACTGCTGGCGCAAACCGATCGGTATCAGCATATTGGAAATACGATAGATTCCATTTTACAATTTACCGGCGAAGAAAAGGTAGTGGATTTTGCACGGCGGATGATCATGGAAAATGATGTTGAAATATTTAATTTTGGAAAGCATAAAGGCAAATCGGTATGTGATGTTTTAAAGGCAGAGCCACAATATTACGACTGGATGATGAAAGGCGATTTTCCACTTCATACCAAGCAAAAACTAACGGAGATTCTAAATCGTTCATTGTTAAAAAGAACAGGAATATAGGCCATTATATTAAATTCCTAAATCTGGTTTAAGGAATATTCGTAATTTCATTTTCAACAATCGCATATTTGGAAAAGCTGCTCATCATACCTACTTACAATGAAAAGGAAAATATTGTCAATATCCTTGAAGTAGTTTTTTCTTTGCAACAAGACTTCCATGTACTTATCATTGATGACGGATCGCCGGATGGCACAGCCGATATTGTAAGGTCTTTATTTTCAAAATATCCTGAACAGTTATTTTTGGAAGAGCGCATTGGGAAGCTGGGCCTGGGTACAGCCTATATTTATGGTTTCAAATGGGCATTGGAAAGAGGGTATCATTTTATTTTTGAAATGGATGCCGATTTTTCCCACAATCCAAAAGACCTTGATAATCTTTATGCGGCTTGTAAAACCGGCGGGGCCGACCTGGCAATTGGTTCCCGTTATGTAAAAGCGGGTAAGGTTGAAAACTGGCCATGGTCAAGGGTTGCATTATCAAAAGGCGCTTCTATATACACACAGCTAATTACGTGGATGCCCGTAAAAGACCCTACTGCTGGTTTTGTATGTTATAAAAAAATTGTGCTGGAAACAATTAATCTTGATAAAATAAGCTTTACCGGTTATGCATTCCAGATTGAAATGAAATTTGCTGCCTGGAAACTCGGTTTCAATATTAAGGAAGTGCCAATAACCTTCATTGACCGCCAGCTGGGCGTTTCAAAAATGAATAAGGGCATTGTTAAAGAAGGTATTTTAGGGGTGCTGCACTTGAAGTGGATGAGTATGTTCAAAAATTACCGCCGGCGGGTGAAAAATGTGACTTTCACGCCTGCTGTTCCCTGACCATATTGTTATGCTGCAATTATTTGATTTATAACACCGTATTCCTTTACTATTTTTCAGGAAGGTTTAAATGCCGGGTGGTACTGCTGCAAAGTATCCCTTAAAAATTCCCTGTTGAGGTGGGTATAAATTTCTGTGGTGATGATACTCGCATGTCCAAGCATTTCCTGTACTGCCCGCAGATCTGCACCGCCTTCCACCAGGTGGGTGGCAAATGAATGCCTGAAGGTGTGGGGCGAAATGTTTTTATGTATACCTGCCTTCCTGGCCAGGTCTTTAATGATAAGGAAGATCATGATGCGTGACAGCTTTTTGCCGCGCCGGTTGAGGAACAGGACGTCTTCATTACCATGTATAACGGACACGTGTACACGAATATTATTTTTATAGATGTTGATGTATTTTATTGCACTGCTGCCAATTGGTATGAGCCTTTCTTTATCGCCCTTTCCAATAACCCTTATAAAGCCAACATCAAGATAGAGGCAACTTAACCTGAGATTAATTAATTCTGTTACCCGCAGCCCGCAGCTGTAAAGCGTTTCAACAATTGCTTTGTTTCGTGCACCTTCGGGAGTGCCTGCATCGATTTTAGCAATGATATTTTCGATCTCGGAAAAGCTCAGTATATCCGGTAATGTTTTTTTTGATTTGGGCGCTTCAAGGAGGGAGGTTGGATCATTGACCGTTATCTGTTCCTGCACGCAATACCGGTAAAAACTTTTAATGCCTGAAATAATTCTGGATTGCGAAGAAGGGGTCATCCCGAGCTCACTAACCCATTTTAAAAATGCTTCAAGGTCTTTCAATTTTAATTCAGAAGGATTTTTTTTTATATTATTAAGTTGCATGAAAGCGGTAAGCTTTTCTATATCGTGCAGGTATGCCTCAACAGAATTATCCGACAACGATCTTTCCAGTTGCAAATAGTCCTTAAAGCCGGTTTTATAACTTTCCCACATCCTTATCAGTAAGTTTTAAATGAATCAAAGCATATATGTTATAGTTTGCTAAATTCGCAATGATATCAGATATCAGCTAATCTAAATTTATATTTTAATAATGGAGGAAATTAATCTGCGGGTATTTAAAAAAAAATACATAAAAAATAAAAGACAGCTCCGGCAATTTTTAACACGGACAGAAAATAATCCGCCAAAAGATCTCGATGTATTATCTCTCCAAATAGATAAAGCTGTTTGGAAAGATACAGATTGCCTTAGCTGCGCCAATTGCTGTAAAACAATGAGTCCTACGTATAATTTCCAGGATATAAAAAGGATCTCGGCGCACTTTAATATGAAGATAAGCGAGTTTAAAACCAAGTGGCTGTACCTTGATAAAAAAGATAAAGACTGGATGAATACTTCAAGACCCTGCCAGTTTCTCAACACCAAAACAAATATGTGCAGCATTTATGAAATACGGCCTGCAGATTGCGCGGGGTTTCCTCATCTTACCAAAAAAACTATGAAAGACTACCTGCACGTGCATAAGCAAAATATTGAATACTGCCCGGCAACCTACAAATGGGTAGAAAAATTACAGGAAAGAATATTGTCGGCGAAAACTCCCAATAAAGCCATAACTGCAAAAGCTGAAATATAATTTCAGATATAAACATCTTCAATAAGAAAAAACTCAGGAGCTTCGTTTTTTTTAATGGTTAAAGAAAGGATATCGAACTGGATGCGTTTCCATTCAGGAAAAATAATTAAAAATTCCTCTGCCGAATTTACAAGGTTCATTAATTTTTTTTTTGTTACATCATCTTCAGGTAACCCATAAGTACTGGTTCGCCTTGTTTTTACTTCTATGAAATGTAATGTGTTGCTGCGGGAAGCAATGATATCTATTTCCCAATGCGCATGCCGCCAGTTGCGGTGCAGGATAGTGTAACCCTTTGCAGCAAGAAATTCTGCTGCCATTGCTTCACCCGTATCTCCCGTTTTATTATGATGGGCCATTGAAAATTTATTACCGGCAAAAGTTTATGAAATGCAACTTACAAAATATTGATTACGATTTTTTATTGCCTATTTTTGCTGCATAATATAAAACAAATGAAAATCAGCAAACCGGTAATTATAACTTTTATTTTGTTAGTTATCATCGCATCATTATACAGGATAATGCCCGGACGGCCATGGGGTTTTGCTCCACAATGGGCTATGGCCATATTTGCGGGGGCGATAATTAAAGATAAAAAACTTGCCTTTTTGCTGCCTTTACTATCGATGTTTATTTCAGATGCATTGTACGAAATATTATATAGAAATGGCGTGGGAAACATTGCCGGCTTTTACCAGGGACAGGTAACCAATTATATTTTATTTGGTGCGATGACTGTATTTGGCATACTGATAAAAAGAATAAATACAGGAAAAATAATACTGGCTGCAATTGCAGCGCCTACTGCCTTTTTCTTGCTGTCAAACTTTTTTGTGTGGGCGAGCAATGCGCCGGATGCTGGTTTAAACAGGCCTAAAACTTTCAGCGGTTTGCTATTGTGTTATAGCGACGGCTTGCCTTTTTACGCATGGAGTATAGTGGCTACCCTGGTATTTTCTGCAATTTTGTTCGGAGGATATTATCTTTTGAACAATTCTTTCGTTACCGAAAAACGAATAGCGTAATTTTTTTTACAGATCGGCTTTTTCATTTACCGATTCATAACCTTCGTCGATAAATAATGTTGTACTATCAGCCGCCTCAGTTGCCAGCTCATCACAACGGTTGTTTAAGCTGTTTTCAGCATGTCCTTTTACCCATTTGAATTTGATGGTATGATTTTGTGCTAAATGATCAAATCTCAGCCACAGATCCTTGTTTTTTTTACCACCCTTGAAATCTGTTCTTATCCATTTTTTTAGCCAGCCTTCTTCAACTGCCTTAACCACGTAATTGCTGTCGGAAAAAATAAGTACTTCTAGATCATTTTTTTTCAGCGCTTCCAGTGCGGCTATAACTGCCATTAGCTCCATACGGTTATTGGTTGTGAGCCTGTATCCTTTAGAGACTTCTTTTTTTTTATCACCATAAATAAGGATGGCACCATACCCTCCATTACCCGGGTTGCCCCTGGCCGCACCATCTGTATAAATATGTATTGGTTTCATTACGGCATATATTTTACAGGAGTTTTTAAGATCAGCCTGCAGGCAGGTAAGTTGTATAAATTATCAATTGCCATAAATGGTCTTTCTTCAATTTCGTTTTTTCGCGGCTTATATTTTTTAAAATAGATCCTCATCAGCGGAAGCATATTTTTTGGTATCAAAGTTAATTTACAGGTTATCCGGTTATTAGTTGAAAATTTTAACGCCTTGTAAATCATTTCTGAGCAATATAAATAATTATCTGTGCTGGTATCGTACACCCTGTCGAAGTGGATCTTCTGGTTATGAAATTCTGATAATTTATCAATGAATGCATGCCTTTCAATGTCTGACAGGTCGTACCGGTACAAGGCACAGTTCATATTGGTACGCGGTTTAATAAAAGAATCAAGCAGTTCATACCGGATGGTATCAGCGCCTTTTACGTCATCAGGGTAAATGTGACAAACATACAGCAGGTTGTCTTTAAAAATGATAACACCTGCATGCGAATACGATTTATCATTTTCAGATAAATATTTTATGCGGTCACTGATATAATCATCACCCAGCCTTACAATAAGATCACCTTCCCTTGCGCTTTTTTTTAAACTATCAACATTAATTTTTATTTGTTGCTGTGGTGATAGCACAGGTTTGATCTGGCTGTCGTTTTTTATTTCACCTGGCTTGCAACCAGGAAACGATGCAATACAAAATAAAAAAATCAGATATTTGAATAGTCGCATACAGGCATTGAAAAAGGGGCTCAAAGCCCCTTATAAAAAAGCGCTTTAATTTTTAGTTACTGGTAAAAACGAGTTGATCGATACCCACAACGCTACTTGTATTTGTTGCATTTGAACTGGCACCTGCATCTGTTCCAAAATACCGGAAAGCAAAGCGTGCATTGGATACCGGGGCCGCTAAGCCGCTGATGGTTATCGTATATTTTGTCCATACTTCCGGGTAACCGCTTATAGCATTTTCGGCATAAGCGGGATTGATATCAAGAAGCACTTTAGTAAAACTCCCTGTTGTTGTTGCTATTTGTCCAACATCTGAACTGCCGTTAGTAAAATTTGCTAAAACCTGTACCCTGTCTTTTGTATAAAAAATAAATGCAGCATCATCAAGCGCCCGGGTATAGAAAGTTATCTTGTCGCCATTCTTCATTAATAAAGCAGGCGATATTAACCATGCGCTGATTTCGCCAATATCATTTACACAAGAACCATCACAACTTACAAAGTCATTGGGTGTTGTGCTTGAAGAGTAAGCCTGGAATCCAATGTATGGTACCGGAAACTTTGATGCGGAAGGTTCGTATCTTCCCTGTCTCCATCCTGTTGCGCCAACTGGCTGACTGTTATTTTTAAAAACCCATCCTTTTGCAGTAAGATCTCCAACATTATTAAATTCTTCCGTAAATGAAGGATTGCCCGGCGGGGGAGGAGGATAAGGTGAAGGTGTTTTAACGGTTTTTAACTCATCCTTTTTACAGGACACGATGATTCCCGTTGTCATGCTAAATCCAAATAAAACCAGGAGCAGGAGTTGAATTTTTTTCATTTATAAAAATTTAGAATATACTATTATTATTTTTTTACACTTTGGTATGCTACTGAATCTATTCCAATTCCTGATGCCAAACCATTTGAGCCGCCACCCTGAACAAAATAACGAAAAGCAAACCTGCCTAAAACCGGGCTGTTCACTCCTGCAACAGTCGCTTCAAAACGCGTCCATCTTGTGGGATATGATCCAGCCACAGGATTGGTATAACTGCTTTGAATAAAGGTTGGGTTAATGGCGAGAATGCGTTTATCAAAATCGCCTACATCAGTATAATTGCCCACGAATATTCCTGAATTATGTGTATTGATATTCACCTGGAGACTGTTGCCATAATCAGTAGAATCACCGGCCCCATTATCTAACGCCTGCGAACGGGTATAGAAAATTATTTTATCTCCATTCTGTAATATAACAGGCGGGGATATTAACCAGTTGCTAATTATTGCAGCAGCAGCTGATGTAGATGTATAATCTGTTCCAATAAATCCTGCATAGGTACCATGATTGGAATATCCTGCAAATAAAGGAATAAGTGATCCTCCGTTTTGCCAAACACCCCCGCCTTTTAATTCGCTGTTATTAATAAATTGCCAACCCCTGGCGAGGGCAGCCGAAGCGGTATCAAATTCCTCTACAAAAGATTGGTTGGGAACTATTACATTTTTTAGATAGCTATCATCTTTACAGGAAGAAAATATAAAAACGGCGAGAGTAAAATATATGAAAATGTTATGTAATGATTTTCTCATAGTAATTATCAGTTAATTTGGTGTTGAGAATTAAGGTGAAATTAGGTTTTTTTTATAAATTAATTATAGAATTGCTCCTGCTTTGAAAACGGGAAAAATTATACCTGTAAAACACCCGTTTTAAATTCTTCTATATCGCTGTTATTGTTAGCCGCTGTTAGGCTTTCTGAAATAATTTTTCTTGTATCCGCAGGATCTATTATTTCATCAACCCATAATCTTGCTGCAGCATAATAAGGAGTTGTTTGTTTAGCATACCGGTCCATTATTTCTGACAACAATTCTTTTTCGTCTGCCTCGGTAATTTTTTTGTCTCTGGCTTTCAATGAAGCAACCTGTATTTGCAACAATGTTTTAGCCGCTTGCTCGCCACCCATAACCGCAATTTTTGCAGATGGCCAGGCATAAATAAACCGCGGGTCGTATGCTTTTCCGCACATGGCGTAATTACCGGCGCCGTAAGAGTTTCCAATGATCACAGTTATTTTGGGTACAACTGAATTGGCAACTGCATTCACCATCTTTGCCCCGTCTTTGATAATGCCATTGTGTTCACTGCGGCTTCCCACCATAAAACCTGTTACATCCTGTAAAAAAACCAGTGGTATTTTTTTCTGATTACAATTCATTATGAACCTTGCGGCTTTATCAGCACTGTCATTATATATCACGCCACCGATCTGCAATTCTCCCTTTTTATTTTTTATATTCAATCTCTGGTTGGCAACAATTCCTACAGCCCATCCATCTATCCGCGCATAACCACATAAAATGGTTTTGCCGTATTCCATTTTAAACTGGTCGAATGAACTATTTCCCGGTGTGGAGGATGCATCAACAATTCTTTCTATTACATCCAGCATATCATAAGGCTTTTTATTTCCCTCAGGAAAAACGCCATACAATTCTGCCGGATCTTTTTGTGGTGGAATTGATGTTATCCTGTTAAAAATACCGGGAGCGTTTTTTCCCAGCTTGCTCATTATTTTTTTTACCTGTTGCAGGCATTCCTGTTCTGTTGAAAATTTGTAATCAGCGATCCCACTTATTTCGGTGTGGGTTACTGCACCGCCAAGGGTTTCATTATCTATATTTTCCCCGATAGCAGCTTTCACCAGGTATGGCCCGGCTAAATAAATTGATCCATTGCCTTCCACCATCAATGTTTCATCACTCATAATAGGCAGGTAAGCGCCACCAGCCACACATGGGCCCATCACTGCTGCAATTTGAGAAATTCCCATTGCACTCATCTTAGCATTGTTTCTAAAAATGCGGCCAAAATGTTCTTTGTCGGGAAATATCTCATCCTGCAGTGGAAGAAAAACACCAGCACTGTCAACAAGATAGATCACGGGGAGTTTATTTTCCATTGCCATCTCCTGCATCCGGAGATTTTTTTTACCGGTTATCGGGAACCATGCTCCGGCTTTCACGGTTTGATCGTTGGCAACAATTATACACTGCTTTCCACTAACATATCCAATACCTGCAACCGTTCCGCCTGCCGGGCATCCGCCATATTCTTCATACATCCCGTAACCTGCAAATGAGCCCATTTCAATAAATGGCATATCCTTATCACGCAGGTATTCTATTCTTTCGCGGGCAGTTAGCTTATTTTTTTCTTTTTGTTTTTCAATGGATTTTTTTCCGCCTCCTTCTTCTATTTTTTCCTTTCGTTTTTTTACCTCGCCCCATGTCATTTTCATGACGTCTTCATTTTTGTTGAAATCTGGATTCATATTTTTTTAATATTGACCAAAACTAAAACTTTAAATCTTAGTAAGGCAAATGAGAATGCGAATAGATTTGATTTGGTGAAGTGATAATGAATAACGATGTAAGAGGATTTTAAGCATCTGGCCACTTTAGTGGGCAGGTACTTGCTTATTCACAATGTTTACAAATGGGCCGAACTTATGTTGTGTTTCCGTGAATGCATCTGCATAAGGACCATAAGGATGATCAAATGGCTTTAATTTAATATCAGGCCAGTCTGATCTGTAATTTTTTAAAGGACGCGGCCTCGAGTTTATATATGCTGCCACATCCCATGCTTCTTCATCAGTTATTTTCGGTTCATTTATCGCCCTGTTAAATGGCATATTATTTTTTACATAACCTGCTAACCGCGAAAGTCTGTATAATCCTGCACCATCATTATAACTATTTGCCCCCCACAATGGAGGATACAAATACATATTGCCATAACTGTTTAAAATTCCCTGGCCATTGCTGCCATGGCAGTTACTGCATTTTAATGCAAATACTAATTTACCCCTTGATGAATCTGCTGCCCTGTTCATAAACGGAAGGTCTGTTATCCCCGCTCCGTAAGGCTTTATGCCATGTGGTATTTTTTTTCCAAGCCATTGAATATAAAGTATAATAGCCTGCATTTCCCGGCTGCCCGAATCTAATGCTTCTCCATTTAAACTCCTTTGTAAACAATCATTCACCCGTTTATTAATTGTTTCCACCGAACCACTCCTGGCCCTGAATTTTGGATACGAAGAAAAAACTGCGCTGTAATTATTTCCCCATTCTCTTGTACCAGCTTCAAGATGACAATTCTGGCAATTCATTCCGTTTGAAATATGGGCAATAGTACCATGCGGGCCAAGGTACTTTGATGTAAATGAAATCAATTCTCTGCCGTAACGGATAAGATCTCCCTGTTTGGTATCGGGTATCAATTCATAATCCGGTGCTTTCCACATTGAGCGTTTTTCAACGGGCGCTTCAACTACTTTTTTATCGCCTGATAAATAGTTTGTTGATTTAAAAAACAGAATGGTTGCCCCCACCAGCAACAGTAAAGCAATAAAAATGCTCTTACCCATTTTTTATATCAATCAGGTTCATAAAAAAACGGAATGATTTTTAAAAATAATAACTCAGCCAGCATAGCAATATGAACAACCATGTTCCTGCGCACGGTTTACAGCCCATACACCGGAAGGTACCACCTGTATGCCTGGCAATATGTTCGCTAAAAATTCATTTTTCACAACAGCCGCATCCTGGTTTGTTTGCTGAGCAATTACTGCACTATAAACAGTAAGTGCCATATTACAAGCACAAAACATTACACCACTATCCTGTAATTCATTTATACCTACGGCAACATTCCCTATTCCAGGCGCCTTATAATCCCCGGGAGCAGGCTTCCAGAAAGGATTGCGAAGGGCTGCTGCTTTTGTTTTGTCGTCAGTTACCTTAAACATTTCACCGAATTTATATTTAGCCCATAAATTATCCTGCATCGCATAGGGTATCCCATCATGACGTAAAACTACAACCACGTTGTTATCCTTTTCTGGTGTACCGGTAGCAGTATTGGTAACCAAAAATATCCTTGACCAGGCAAATGGGAGCATACCATTGGGCCTTACTACATCATACATTATCCTGTGTTTTCCTTTTATTTTACTAAACCATTCGTCTGCATCATTTGTATGATCAAAAAACTCTGGGGATGCATTTACCGAAAAAGGAGAAGTGATAGAGGCAATGCCTACAGCTGCAGCGCTGGCTGCGATTTTACCAAGAAAGTCGCGCCGGTTGGATGGTTTTTTTTGCATAAAATATATTTAGAAATGAAAAGATAAATTCAATATTTTTTAGGGCAGGTTAAATCAAAAGTACAAAATAATTTATTTTATATATCTATATTTTGGCATCCTTTTTTTATTGATGTAGTAAACTTTTTTTGCAGATTAATAGTGAGAAAGATACATTAACACGAATAGTTTATTGAAAATATATTATACCGTTTTTCATAACAAGTTGAATGTTCCTGATATCGTGAATATTTTTAGAAGGGTCGCCATTTACAATGAGGATATCTGCAAATAAACCCGGATTTATTCTTCCAACTTTATCATTGATCTTAAAAATATCGGCATTAACGGATGTAGCAGATTGTAAAACATTTATTGCTTTCATTCCATATTCAACCATCATTTCCATTTCACGTGCATTATCTCCATGTGCAAATACGCCCACATCACCGCCCATGCAAATCGTTACGCCTGCTTTTAAAGCATCTCTGAAACTTATGCGTTTTTGTTGAATTTGTAAAGGCTCAGTATCAAATCCTTTCCGCCATCCAGC
This sequence comes from Chitinophagaceae bacterium, assembly GCA_013694745.1. Taxonomy (GTDB): domain Bacteria; phylum Bacteroidota; class Bacteroidia; order Chitinophagales; family Chitinophagaceae; genus Ginsengibacter. The sequence goes on along the minus strand of JACDBU010000131.1, from coordinate 2,147 downwards.
ATATTGTGCAACCGCATCCCCGGCAGCAAGGGTTGGACATAAGGCGATATTTTTTTCTTTCATCAGTTTAAAAATTTCAGGCGTACCATTATCGCCATGCTCAATGGTAGTAATGCCTGCCATGATTGCCCTGCGCATGCCTTCGGTAGTAGTTGCATGTGCAACTACTATCCTGCCACTACTTGCTGCTACTTCAACCACTTTTTTTAATTCATCGGTTGTAAAAGTGGGCATTGATTGTTTGTTTAAACCCCACCGGTAATCTGCATACACTTTTATTACATCAGCGCCTTTGCCAATTTGTGTACGCACTTCTTTCACAAGTGCATCCATCCCATCTGCTTCGGCTGCCCCTTTTGGCGCATCAATATCATTGCTTAATTTGGGTCCGTAACTTCCGGTGGCAACTATTGCCCTTGTAGCTACCAGCATCCGAGGACCGGGAATTACCCCTTTTTCTATGGCATCTTTTAAACCTGCATCATCATATCCTGCACCTTCGGTTCCCAGATCCCTGACGGTTGTAAACCCGGCGAGCAATGTTTTTTGTGCATGTACTGTAGCGCGTGTAACCCGCTCTGCTCTTGATTCTTTAAGCACCTGGTCGTTCCAGGATGTTTCATTATAAGGATGCAAAAAGAGATGGCTGTGTCCTTCTATTAGCCCGGGTAAAAGTGTACAACCTTTGAACCTGATGATGCGTGCATTTTGAAATTTACCCGGTTCCATCCCAACATATTCAATTTTATTTCCTTTTACAACAACCTGCCAGTTTTCATGCATAGCTACGCCGTCAAAAACACGATCGGGTTGCAGGATGTAAACAGAATCTTTATTGGATTGAGAAAATAAAAAGGCCGGCAGGCATACTGCCATTGCAAAAAATAATTTTTTTATCACGGGCATTATTTAACTATTAAAAAGTAAACTCATTGTTCAGTAGGATAATAAATTAAATTAATGAAATAATTATACAAGTGGAAATGATATGCTTATCATTTTTAAACCATCAATACCTTTTTATGAATATCCGAAAAACTAAAAAGGATAACCAATGGCCAGATTCAAAACAAGATTTTTGCGTCGCCAGGCTTTGCTACTAAAATCTACCTGGTTAAGCACCCAGCGTTGCCCGGCGGGAAGCCATGGCTCCCGAAGCGGTGTGGCAATATCAATTCGCAATAAAAGAATGGTTAGGTTTATGCGTAAACCCAGGCCAGCGCCTACTGCCAGTTGATTCAAAAAGTTTTTATTGAACTGTGCACCGGGGCGCAAAGGATCTTTATTAAATAACCAGATATTACCTGCATCAACAAAAAATGCGCCTTCTAAAATGTTGTTGACCTTAAGCCTGTATTCTGTATTCAGCTCAAGTTTTAAATCTCCTGATTCATCTGGAAAAAACCTGGCGCTGTCTGCAAAAGGATCTCGGTAAATTCCCGGACCAATTGAACGGCTTCTGAAAGCGCGGATACTATTGTTGCCGCCTATAAAAAATTGTTTTATAAAAGGCAATTGCGTTGAGTTGCCATAAGGAATGCCCATGCCGAATATTACGCGGTTAGCCAGTCGTCCGGATTTACTCAATACATAATAATACCTTATATCTGCCTGGGCTTTTATGTACTGTGAAAATGGAACCCCCAATATCTTTTTCTGGCTGCCTGATGATGCTCTGGTAAATAGTCCGGCAATATTTCCCGACAGGTCTGTTAAGCCATTAAAATAAAACCCTGTTCCAAAGGGATCACTTACCAGTGGATCGATGGTTATTGCATAGTTGCTTCCAATGATAAACTGCGTATCAATTGCATGTTTCAATACCGGTATTTTAACGATGCTGTCGAGGTAAAGCTTAGTAACATTTAAGGCACGAACCATGTTTATTGATACCAGGTTCAGTTCATGCTGCGTGGTGAGGTTTGGCTTCCAGATATAGCCCAGCTCACCTTTAAATGAATTGAGCGTATATAATTTTCTCCTGTTTAGAAGGTCATAGCTCAGTTCAATTTTTGATTTAGGCACGTAAGCACTCGTGGTGTTGAATACAAAAAAGGGAACAACAAATTTTGGCGTTGTAAAGATTAACCCACCACCAAGCCGGTACGTATTAAACCCGCTTTGGGTACCACTATACTGCGTTTCTG
>JACDBU010000128.1 GCA_013694745.1 Chitinophagaceae bacterium | reverse complement strand
AAAAGACAACGTATATGGCGATGGTATTAAAGGCCATGTGGAAGCAACTTTTCCGATGGTGAAAATAGAAGCTACCGCTCAGTTTGGCAATGTAAATAATTTTAATTACTGGTTTATAGATGCCTGTGCGCAGTTTGGAACGCCTGTACCTGTAATTGGACCTATTGGCATCAATGGCTTTGGTGGCGGAGCTTATTACAACATGAAATTGCAAAACCAACCGCCCCAGGACAATGAAATGAAAGCAAAAACCATTGCCAATAACAGCACGCCCGGATCATCAATGTCGGGTATAACATTTGTACCAAGTTCAGGTTCATTTGGATTACGTGCTACAGTACTTGCGTGTATGGTAACCGGTGCAGGGCCCAAAGCCATGAATGCAAAAATCACGCTGGGTGCAGAAATGGCGAACGGTGCATTTCAAAATTTAAACTTAACAGGTGACGTATATGTTTTTACCAATCCACCACAAAATGACCGGGCCGTTGTGAAAGGCCATGTAGAAATTGTTTACGATATACCTACTGAGAAATTTTCTTTGGACGCATTGGTAACTGCAAATTTTTCTGCCGCCAAACTGACAGTGCCCATTAACCTGTATGCTGGCCCCGATGGCTGGTACTTTAAAGTAGGTGATCCCTGGGCGCAAAAAGTAGCACTTGATTTTCCGGAATCAAAAACAGCATTCTATCATTATAAAGTGGGTGCTTCGGCCTATTTCGTTGTGGGTTCGTTGATAAATCCGCAATTGCCTGATCTGCCGGTAGAAGTCACCAATATGCTGGGTGTAACCACCGATCCCAACATTCAATCGTTTATCAGCGAGCTGAATAAAACGCCCGGATCAGGATTGATGTTTGGCGCAGAAGTACACGGAAATCTTGGTTTTAATGTTGCGATTATTTATGCCGATGCTGAAGCCATACTTGGTTTTGATATGATGCTGAAAAATTTTGAAGCACTCACCTGTAATGGCGGTAAATCTGCAGGTTGGGAAAACTGGTATGCTACTGGTCAGCTATATGCGTATTTAAAACTGGACGTAGGATTAAACATTGATGTTTGGTTTTACAGCGGTAAAATAAGCCTTGCAAAATTTGCAGCCGGCGCATATCTGCGGGGCGGACTGCCTAACCCAACATGGATGGATGGCGCGGTAGCCATTAGTGGTGAGGTTTTGGGCGGACTGGTAAAAGTAAATACCAATGCGCATTTTAGTATTGGTGATAAATGTTATCCTGACCCTGATCCACTGAAAGATGTAAAAATAATTTCGGACTACGGACCAAAAGCAAACAAAGAAAGTGTTTTCGTATACCCGTATGCAACTTCTAATGTGGGACTGGAAAAGAATTATGAAATCAACGTAGCGCCAACAGAAACACATCCCGATGGCGAAGTAAGAATCTATCAGTTCCGTGTAAAATCGTTTCGTTTGTTGAAAAATGGAAGTATTGCAGTAGAAAGTACCGGCCTTGAATATAATAGTGAATATAATACGGTATCCTTAAAAAGAAATCAAATACTGGATGCATATACAAATTATACTGGTGAAATTCAATGTTATGCTGTGCAATATCAGGAAGGTAAGGGATGGACATATCCGCGCAATGACAAAACCGGTAAAGAAGAGCCGGTAGAGGAAACAAGTTCGTTTACTTTTAAAACAGGGCCTAAACCGGATTACATCCCGGATGAAAATATTTCTTTCAGCTATCCGGTAAACCGCCAGCGATATGTATTGAAAAATGAATTGAATGGTAAAGCAACAATCCATTTGGATCAGGCGCAGGATAATATTTTGAACGGAGATGGACAGGAACTTAATGCAATGAAAAAATATTCCGTGTATTTCATTGCTGGCGGAACAAGCGATACAATTAAAACCTTTTTTACCTGGAACGAATCCAGTAAGGACATTCAATACAATTTACCTGTCGGCTTAAAAAACAATACTATCTATAAAGTTGAATTCTGGTCTGCTGAAAAAATCGGATCTATGATGGCCGCGTCAGCTGCATTGCAGGCACAATCGAAAATGATTGCAACCAATGTGAAAGGCGTAGAAACAAAACAAACAAGTGCAGCGTCTGCAGCATTAAAAATTGTAAAGCCTGTTTATACAATGTATTACAGAACCAGTGCCTTTAACAACCTTAATGATAAACTGGATGCGATGGGCAACTGGACAGCAGGCCAAAAGAACAATGCATTAAACATAACCAATGATGTTATGGCAACAGAACATTTTGATGAATATGAAACCGGTGGTTTTACTGCACCGAATGGGAAGAGTTTTTATCCACCACTGCTTAACATTAATATAGCATGGGATAATAAGCAACAGAATGACCGGTTTGCTGATGAGAATATTTATACCAATGCTTTCTCACTGGCATTTAAAAATGTAACAACCGATTTTGGTGTTAACCAGTTAAGGGAAAAGGTAATTGTAAAACCAACCAAAACGATAGACCCCGGCCGTCTTTTGCATGACAAGCCATTGAGCCCGGCAGAAGCAGGTGAACCTGTAGTAGCATCCGGCACACCGAAAATAAATTCTGGTAGAGGGTATACTATAAAAATTCCAGTTGTTAATTCCAGCGTCAATCAAAATACCAGTGCCGCTATCAGCTTTCAGACTATTGTATGGAACAGGGAAAAATACTTGTTGTCAGATTTCCAGTTGATGAAAGATTTCGCTGCTGCGGTTGTATCCAATGCCGGCGCTTTCAACAACTGGTCTGCAATTTATACTGAAAATTATTTGGGCAAGATGAGCGGCAATATTGAGTTTGCTTCCAACAGCCTTGGTGCAAGTATAAGCATGCCATGGAATAAATTTTACTACCTCTTTACAGATGCAAAATATATGAACAGCATCATCAGTCTTAAAAAACTGGTTTTTACTTCTTATCCCAAAGGAGACAGGAATATGCAGTTTAGCTACAAAGCTGGCAATGTACCGGGCAATGTCATCAATAAAACATTCAGCTATTAAAAAAAGTAGAAATGAAACAGTTTGTCTTACTAATATTAATGATGCCTGTAGTTGTACGGGTATCGTTTTGCCAAGATCAAACAATTAAGAGAGATGAAAAGCCGGTATTGCAGGGAACTATAAAAGTCATAGCAAAAAGTTATGGCGATTCTGTAGTATTACGCTGGGCTCCCTCAGATTCCTGGGCCTGGAACAAACTCAATTACACGGGCTATATTATTCAACGCATTACCCTTGATGAAAAAGACAATGCAAAAAAGGAATTAATGACACCTGTTCCGTTAAAACCTTATCCATTGGAAAAATTCAAAACTGTTTTCAAATCCTCCAATACCAACGCCGCTATTGCGGCACAATGTTTATATGGAAGAAATTTTGACATGGGCCTGCGTAAAGGCCAGGGAGCTATCGAAGACGAAGCAACTGTCTCTGATGCACGGTTTAGCTATACGCTAATGGTAGCTGACTATGATGCGGGTGTAGCCATGGCAACAGCGTTACGTTTTGCTGATAAGAATGTAAAAAAAGCAGGAAAATATTTATACCGCGTCATGCCCGCTGGCACAGTGAGTCAGGGCAGGGTAGATACTGGTTCGGTGCTGGTAGAAAATAATACAACGGCTGTCAATGCAAAACCCGAAATTGCTGAAGGGATTGCATTTGATCATTTGGGTGAATTGCATTGGGCCAGAAATGGTATGTGGAGCGGTTTTTATATTGAGCGAAGCAGTGATGGCGGCAAAATATTCACCCTATTAAACAGCCTGCCATTTATTTCGTCACGGCCAGATCCGGCAGCATTAAAAAAGGATAGTTCAAAAGCCAAATTATTTGCATTGCTGCAAACACAGCACGTGTACATTGACAGCCTGCCAAAGAATTATACAAATTATGTTTATAGAATAAGAGGCATTAATGCATTTGCGGAAATAAGTGACTACTCCGGTTCGGTTACTATTAGCGGAAAAGATTTAACGGCCCCGGTTGCAGTCAATATGCTCAATCCCCAATTTGTCAGTGGCCGAAGTATAAAATTATTATGGAAAAAAGATTTTATTGAAGGGGACTGCAAAGGATATTATGTGACCAGGGCCCGTACAATAAACGGACCTTACGAAACCCTCAACCAGCAAATTTTACCGGCTGCAACAACGGAATTTACAGATAATTTTGCTTTTTTGCACGGCGGCAATTTTTATATTGTTGTTGCCGCAGATACAACCGGCAATATTGCCTCATCCGTTCCCGCCATGGGATTGGTACCCGACAATACGCCACCATCCATTCCCGTTGGCTTGAAAGGCAATATTGAAAAAAATGGGCGTGTGAACCTCTACTGGACTGCCAATAAAGAAGATGATATAAAAGGCTATAAAGTATATTTTGCCAATGCGCCGGATCATGTCTTTACGCAAGTGACAACCGGTCCGGATACGGCACTGCAATTTACAGATTCTATTTCACTCAATACACTGACTAAAGAAATCTGGTACAAAATTGCAGCGGTAGATTACAACAACAATCATTCTGAATTTTCCGCAGCCGTACAGTTAAAGAAGCCAGACATTGTTCCACCAACTGCACCTGTTGCCACCAATATTGTGGTACAAAAAAGCGGGGTGGCCATGGATTGGATACAAAGCAGCAGTGCAGACGCGGTGAGTTATACTATATACAGGGCAGAAGAAAAACAAAAACCCGTGCCTGTTGCCCGGTTCAAACATATTCCAGGTATTATCTCTTTTCATTTTACCGACACTACTGTTACACCTAATACCAACTTAGTTTATATGGCGCGAACAATAGATGAGGACAGTCTGCAATCGCCATTTTCGCTGCCGGTGATGGCCACGATTCATCATACTGCACAAAGGGCCGCTATCACAACATTAAAAGCCTTTTATGATATAAAAGCAAAACTCATCCATATTTCCTGGCAATACACTGAAACGGGCGATTACTTTTTTATTCTTTCCGCTGCATATGGTACGGATAGTTTCAGACCAATTCGTTCCTTTGACAAGCAAAAGAATTCATATAATGACCTTAACCCCGAAAAAGGGATTACGTGCCGTTATACAATACAGGCTATTTGGAAAGATGACAGCGGCAACACCATGTTTGGCCAACCCGGCGTTGTTATCATTCCCCAGTAGAATTTGCAGCAAAATATTGTTTTTCCATTGCTAACCATCAGTTTTAGGGAAATAAAAGCAGCCATGCGCAATACAGAAATTACTTTGCGAATTGAATAAGTTTTTTATGATAGCCTTTTTGAATTATAATGGCAATTAGCCGGGAATAACATTTTTATGTTGCGAACAGGAGAGTGTGAGGCGAGAATAGTCCAATTGTTAAATCAAAAGGACATATATGGATGGTGTTTAGTCGCTCCTTCCTCCTTTACTTAAGCATACAATATGAAGTGACCGTCAACATCAATAACTAATTTTGGTTAACCACTCAGTGACAGGGATAAAATTACCATAAGTTTCACCGCATCAAATATGCATGGGCAGTATAACAGGTTTTATTTCAAAAATATCGCTATAGTGTTAATAGCTAATAAAATTTATTTCTAAAATTTATTTAAAATCCAAACTACTCATTTCAAAAACATTGGCAAACCTATTTAATTGTTTTCTCAAATCATTTTTACTAGGGAGATATAACCAGTACGGTTTAGCAAAAAAACCGTTTTATTAAGATTTCCTGGAAGTGCAATTCGACAACAGTTTTATTTTCCTCTTTACACAGACTTATCCCAATAGTCGAATTTTCATCGAGGAATTTTATTTTCCGGTTATAGGGAATGTACATACAGCTGCATTTTCCCAATATCCTTCCGGACTAATTTGCGAATTTTAAGGCAAACAGTACGTAGCGTTTTAATAAATGTTTGTAGAATATCAAGTCGGCATAGTAGTTATCTCCTTGTAATGTAAAACGTTTCTG
>JACDBU010000193.1 GCA_013694745.1 Chitinophagaceae bacterium | reverse complement strand
GTATATTACTCTTTCAGGTCTCCTTTTAAAATCCAGGAGACGCCGAATTTATCAGTGAATTGTCCATAGCTTCCAAATGGCATGTTTTTTATTTCAATGAAAGTTCCTTTATCCTTGTCGGCACCTTCTGAAAGTTTTTCAAAAATTTCTTTTAATTCATTGTATGTTCCACCAGTAACAAAAATGGTAAATGTGTTTCCTTGTTTTGGCTCAAGAGTTGGAGACGCCATCCAGTCTGTTGCAGAAAAATCAATTGCACCGCTTTTTAGTTGAGCGTTGATGATCCTGCTGTGCTTTTCGGGTGGAAATTGGTCCTTCATTGGCGTATCACCAAGTTTTGTTAGTGTTAGTTCACCGCCAAGACAATCTTTGTAAAAGGTCATTGCCTCAGCGCAGTTTCCGTCAAATAATAAAAATGGAGTGCAGTGTAACATGTTTTTTTTGGTATTACTAATTTGAAATTTTTATCAGTCAATTTCCTATAAATATATTACCAAATGATTAAGTTTCCATGCAATGATCGCCGAACTGGCAGCTACTGTTCAATCCCTGGCCCGGCCTGGAAATTTATAACGTCAATCCTGCAAACAAAGCATAATATGGTTAGGGAGAATGAAGATCCGGTAATTCACGGCTCTCCTAGACCTAAAACCCGTGATTATTTATTTTGTTTTCTTTGCGGACATCAAATTTGTATCTTACTAATTAAATTTATAAAATGAAATTTATAAAACATGCAGGCAAGATATTTTTCACTTTCCTTTTTTTTATCATTCCATTTATAATCCAGGCACAGCATTTCGAGAGGTCGGTTGCAAGATATATAACGGATAGTGCAAAAATAATCGCATTGGTTGATGCAAAAATTATTGATGGCACCGGCAACCCTTCAAAAGCCCACCAGTCAATTATTATCATCAATGGCCGAATTGCAGAAGTGGGCAATGCCACCAATATTACTTTACCAAAAGATGCTAAAGTGATAAATTGTTCAGGCAAAACAATTATCCCGGGAATGGTGATGCTACATGAGCATCTTTATTATACAATGTTTATGGGCCAATATTTTAATCTGGCTGAGATGCCATATTCGTTTCCGCGAATGTATTTGGCAGGTGGCGCTACTACCATAAGAACAGCAGGAAGCATAGAGCCCCAAACTGATCTTGCCATTAAAGAAATGATAAGCGAAGGAAAGTTGATTGGACCGGATATTGATGTTACTGCTCCTTATATCGAAAGAAAAGGATGGGATATTCCTTCACTCAACCTAATAAAAGATTCAGCTGAAGCTGCAGCTACCGTTAAGTTTTGGGCTGATAAGGGCTGCACCTCTTTTAAAATGTATGTGCACGCAACACGTGAAGATCTTATTGCTGTTGTACGGGAAGCACATAAAAGAAAACTGAAAGTGACCGGCCATATAGGAACACTTACTTATCATGAAGCCGCAGAGCTAGGTATCGATGATCTTGAGCACGGATTTTTTGTTAGCTCCGATTTTGATAAGGAAAAAAAGGTAAATGAAAATGAATTTGACAGGGCGACGAAAGCGCTGCTGAAACTACCGGTTAACAGTGATGAAATGAAAAACCTGATCCGTTACCTGATAAATAAAAATGTTGCGGTTACCTCAACACTTGCCGTTTTTGCACCTTACACAAATAGCGAAGTTGTTCCGGGAGGGGGTGATAGTGCACTTTTACCGGAGGTGGCAAAAATGGTTACAGACAGGTGGAAATATTATCAGCATAAAGATTCAGATGACATTGCATTGTATAAGAAAGAACTGGTGTGGGAAAAACAATTTTTTGATGCTGGCGGTTTATTGGTGTGTGGAACTGATCCAACAGGATCTGGAAATATACTGGCTGGTTATGGCAGCCGCAAAGAAATTGAATTATTGGTAGAAGGTGGATTTACGGTTGTGCAGGCTATTAAAATTGCCACGCTCAATGGAGCAAAATATTTGGATAGAGACAGAATGATCGGAAGTGTTACTGCCGGTAAAAATGCTGACCTCGTTCTTATTGATGGCGACCTTGAAAAAGATATTCGTGATATCAGGAAAACTGAGATCATTTTTAAGAATGGTACCGGGTTCAATTCAAAAAAAATATTTGATTCAGTGAAAGGAAAAGTAGGATTAAATTAAGAAAGACTTTAAAGGTTTAATAGATCTTCAATATAAATTGATAGATCATGGCTAAAGCCATAAATTTTCTTTAACAATCTCCGCCATGAATGGCGGAGTTAATGAAGATCCCGTTTAACTCAATTCACGCCTGAAATCATTTAGTGACTTACATGTATGACCGCATATATTTATAATTAATATCCAGACTATTATGAGAAATCTAACAATAACTCCGCTTTTAAAGGTTTTTCTGTTGTTTATCTAAAACGAAAATTTAATTCAATCTTTTTTTAGCGCTATCGGCTGCTTCCTTCTTTGCTTTTACCTTGAAAAAATGTTTGAGTAAAAAATTATGCTGTACGGCTTCAAGATCTTCATCAAGCTTTTTACTACCCCCATTTAAATTGTTAAGTATGGCTTTTATATTTGCTGCCGATTGCTCATCATTCAGCAACACGCCAACGGGGGAATTCTTATTATTCATTCCATTATTTAACTGCGTAGTTGCCTCCTTTAAATTATCAACAATCCCCTGTGATGTTACAGAAACAGCCTGGAACTGGGTTACAGCCGATTGCAAACGGCTGTATAAAATGGTATCACTAACAAGCTCATGAGCTATAGAACCCTTGTTATTTAATTTGGAAGAGTACGCAGACATGTTTAGAGAAAGCTGCTCAATATTTGCAGAGGCTTTTTTAAAAGTGTTTGCCGTTGCATTCAATTGATTTATCAGCGACTCATCGGTCAATAATTTTCCAATAGTACCCTGCCCGTCAGTTATTCGCTTTGTGATGGTTTTAAACCCGCCGGTGATGTCCAATAAATTTTCATTATTCTTTTCCAGTGTATTTATCATCTCTTCGGTATTGCGCAATTTCTCAGTGGCCAGTACAAAATCCTTATCCACCACGGGTGATTGCAAGGTGCCACCATAAATTACCACGATCTTATTTCCAATTAATCCATCAGAACTTACTTTTGCTTTTGCATCTTTCCGGATGAATTTTATTGATTTTTCTTCAATACCCATATCAACTTCCACCATTTGATTGGAGGTGATCGCAACTTTTTTTATTGTGCCGATCTTCACCCCGTTGAACCACACATTGTTGCCTTTTTGGAGGCCGTTCACATCATCAAAAAAAACTTTTACGTTAACGCTTTTTTCAAAGGTTTTATGCTGGGAACCTAGTGTAAGCACGGCCGCGATAAAAATAGCGATGCCAATTAAAATAAAGATCCCAACTATGACGGCTCTTTTATTGTTATTAGATTTCATTGTTATGTTGTAAAATTATAATTATAAAAATTTTTTATTCTTTCATCATCAGTATTAAATATTTCATCAAAGCTACCCTGCTTTATAAACTTTCCATCTATCATCATAGCGATGCGATCACCGGTTGATTTGGCACAGGAAAGATCATGCGTAATAATGATCGATGTTGTTTTATATTGTTTCTGCACAAGGTTTATCAGGTTATTTATTTCAGTACTGGTTATTGGGTCAAGGCCGGCTGTTGGCTCATCATACAACATTATTTCCGGGTGCAGGATGAGCGTGCGGGCAATCCCAATTCTCTTTCTTTGTCCGCCGGAAAGCTCAGAAGGCATCTGGTCTATCACCTGGCTTAAACCCACTGCCTCAAGCACCGTTTCTATTTCTTTGGTTACTTCTTCATGGCCCATTTTCTTTTCGTGGCGCGTTAATGGAAAGGCAAGGTTTTCTCTAACGGTCATGCTGTCGTATAGCGCACTGCTTTGGAATGAGAACCCGATCTTTAATCGCAGTGCCTGCAACTCTTTGTCGGTTAAAGTATCTACTTCACATCCTAATACTTCAACCGTACCACTATCCGGTTTTAACAGCCCTGCGATGATCTTTATTAGAACAGATTTGCCGGTGCCTGATCTTCCTAATACCACAACATTCTCGCCCTGGTTTACTTGCAGGTCGATCCCCTGCAAAACTTTATTGCTCCCAAAAGATTTATATAAATCTTTCAGGGAGATCACTGTTTTATTTTTATCTATATCAGTTTTTACCGCTTCCATATTACCTGAAACTGTTTGTGATCTGAACAATTAATATCTCTTCTACAAAGATGAGGAACATGGAAATCACAACCGATGCATTGGCGGCTTTACCCACGCCTTCGGTGCCTTTGCTGGCATTAAATCCCTGGTAGCATCCAACAATGCCTATTGTAAAACCATAAACGATGCTCTTAATGAATGAGGAAAAAATATCAAGAAAGGAAATTTTGTCGAGCGCCTGTTGGAAGAATGAAATAAAACTTGTGGCTTCATTTTGATGCACATTAAGGTACGAGCCCAGCATAGCCACAACGCCGGTATAGCACATTAATAATGGTATCGTGAGAGACGTAGCCAGTACCCGGGTTACCACTAAAAATTTAAAAGGGTTTACCGCGGAGCCCTCCATGGCATCAATTTGTTCGCTAACTTTCATAGAACCTAGTTCTGCCCCGATGTTAGAGCCCACCTTCCCCGCTGCGATGAGGGCTGTTACCAACGGTGCCAGGGCGCGTATTATTGCAATGGCCACCAATGACGGCAGCCAGGAAGTTGCGCCAAATTCTGCCAGGGAAGGACGAGATTGTTTTGTAAATACCAATCCTGTTATAAAACCCGTGAGGGTAATGAGGGGCAGGGATTTATAGCCTACCTCATAACATTGTCTTATTACCTCTTTAAATTCATACGGTGGCACGAATGCTTCTTTAAAAAAGCGGAGAATGAATTTGACGCCATTATTAAGATCAAGGAAAAAACCATCAATTCCTTTTGAGATCAGGTATTCACGAGGTTGTTTTTGATTCATGGCATTCTTCATATGCATCTAAAATAAAAATTAAAACACGGTATCATTT
>JACDBU010000171.1 GCA_013694745.1 Chitinophagaceae bacterium | reverse complement strand
GGCAATAGGCAATGGGCAATGGGCAATAGGCAATAGGCAATATGAAATCGTTAATAAATAAATTAAGAATGATCAATAAAAATAAAATACAAGTAAATATAATTCTCCGCATTTGCCTGTTGCTTCTTGCCTGTTGCCTTTTTTTATATTCATCGGCACAACGTGATACAACTAAGAAACAAACCATAAATATTACTTCATCATATAAACCGGCGCTAAGAAATCCGGTAAAAATAAATTTATCTGCATCTCCATTTGCTGCTGATACAACAAGGCCCCGCTTAGCCTACGATATTCCTGCACAAAACTTATTCTTTTCCTACCAGCCCATCACTTTAAAACCACTTGCCCTTACCCAGGATACCAGCCTGCAGCTGGGTGACAGGAATTTTGTAAAAGCAGGCTTTGGTAATTTTACCACGCCGTATGTTGATGCTGCTTTTAGCTTTGGCGATGGTAAAAAAAACCTGCTCAATCTGTACGGCGGGTATGTTTCATCAAAAGGGAAAATTACCAACCAGGATTTTAGTGAACTAAATGTAAAGGCTGCCGGTAATATTTTTAGCGCAAAACATGAAACATATGCCAGCGCTGGTTTACAGCAGCATCAGTATTATTTATATGGTTATGATCATTCATTGCATAATTTTTCCAAAGATTCAATATCAAGAAAATACCAGGATTTTTCAGTGAGCGCAGGATTTAGAAATATTATTACCAATAATTTCAATTTCAATTACAACCCTAATGCAGAAGCGCATGTTTTTACCCGGGAAAACAAGGTGAATGAAACTACAATAATTGCCGATGTTCCGGTTGAGAAAAAATTTGGAGAGAATGTTTCATTTAAGGTGGCTTTGCATGCAGATGTTAACCAGCTTACGAACAGCATTAATAATTCAAAGATCACCAATAATTTATTCCAGGTTGCGCCTGAAGTGGTTTATTATTCCGACCGTTTTACTTTTCATGGCGGAATTACACCGAGCTGGAATAATAACCAGGTAAGTATTTTGCCTAATATTTATGGCGAAGCACAATTGCAACACAATGTATTAATGATACAGGGTGGATGGGTTGGCCGCTATATCTCAAACTCTTTTAGATCATTAAGTGCATTGAATCCATATATGCAGGACCCCGCGTTTTTACGCAACACCAAAGAGACGCAATATTATGGTGGCATAAAAGCCACGCTGGGAAAGCATTTTAGCTTTAGTGCCAAAGCTGCATTCATTACCTATAATGATATGCCTTTATTTGTAAACGACTCTACAGACGGTAAGAGTTTTGTAATTACAAATGAAAACAAGATGCAGGATTTACAGATACACGGCGATATGAGTTTGGTTAGCCAGGATAAATTCACGCTAACAGCGGCAATAGATGCCAACACTTATACAGGCTTACACACAAATGCATTTGCGTGGGGTTTGATACCATTGAGACTTACCGGATCATTCAGGTGGCATGCGTTTAAAGAGGTTTTATTTAAAGCCGATATATTCACTTTTTCCGGGGTGGAAGCCTTGTTAAAAAACAATGTTGAAAAGAAACTGAATAGTGGCACTGACCTTAGTGCCGGAGCGGAATTCAAGGTAGATAAGCGTTTTAGCTTATGGCTCGACCTTAATAATATCTTAAATAGCAAATATGAAAGGTGGAATAACTACCCGGTATACGGATTAAATGTTCTGGGCGGAATAATAGTTCACTTGTAAAAACAAATCTTATTCTGTTAAGAATTAATTTCATAATCTTTACTTATGAAGGAACTTATCACATCTTATTTGCTGCAAAATAAAACCTGTACGCTGCCAGGTATAGGAACCCTGGTGGTGGAAAATAAACCAGCTGAAACGGATATAGTAAATAAACAAATATTGCCCCCATCAACAGGAATTATTTTTAGAGAAGAGGCAAACTTATCGCCGGATCTTTTGGTAAAATATATTTCAAAAAGAAAAACCATCAACCTTCAATCTGCACACGAATCTTTTACGCTATTCTGTAACGAGATTCTTGAAAAAATCAATTCAGGCAAGAGCTATTATTTTAACACGCTTGGAAGCATTACAAAAGATAACGATGGAATTATTTATTTTGAAAATGAAAATAGCTCTCAGCTTTTAAAACCCGTTGGCGCAGAAAGGGTTTTGCATGAGAATGCTTATCACCCCGTATTGGTAGGGGATAAAGAAACAACTTCGGTTGTTATGAACGAGTATTACAATGATGTTCCTATAATAAAACAGCGATGGGGAATTTGGGCTGCAATGCTTGCTGCTATTAGTGTTTTGATGTTACTATACCATTTTTCTTCACACAAATTAACAGTTGCGGGCATTGGAAGTGAAAATAAATTTACAATTGCAACTTCCCCTGTATCACACATTTCGGAGGAAAAATAAACCGCTTAAAAAATAATTACTCAGTCTGCATTTCAACCGGGCCACTGCTTCCAAATAATCGCATGGCCAGCTCTTTTCCTACGCCCTTGCCTTTTTTAAATAAGATATGTTGCGATGGAATAGCAATCTCCCCTGAATTATACCGGGCAGAATAAATTACTTCATATTTATCTTTCTTTTTTTCAAAAGTTATATCAGCCAATAAGGTGTAAGGACCGCCTTCACTCACCCAGGCTATATTGCAATCACTTAATTCTGATCTTACAATGTTGACCTGGTCATCAACTAATCCTGCTGCAGTTAATTTTACTTTCATTTTTAAGCCACTGTAAGGTATCAGCTGCGGATAATCATGATGCAAATAAAAAAGCATGGTATTTAATTTCTGATCATCCCCATCATTATCATAATTTTTTGCAAGTCCTTCGTATAAGCGGCCTAAAAATAATTTTTCGTGGGCTGTATCCAACAAGGTATTATAGAGAATATTTTCCATCTCGGCCCTGCTTTCTTTTTTATCTCCATCCAGGTAAAGAAAATCAGCATAAAATAATTTCATGTACCTGATCACATTCTCCCGTTTTTCCTGTTGCATTTTTTGCTGGTAAAATGTTTTAAAATATTCCGGGCTAATGTCTTTGATCAAATTCCAGATCTCATCAAAGCCTATAACATTTTCACTGCTGAATAATGTATAAATAACATTTTGGCGCTCTGGATTATTTGCAAATTCATTTACGATTGCAAACCGCAGTAAAAATTTTTGCCCCAATAACTCGGTCATTGCACCCAGGTCTTTTATAGAATACCACCACCCGGAGTTAAAGAATTGTATGCTTTGCATTTTTCGTTCAATTACCAAAAGCTTTACTACGTTTATTGCAAAATCATACTGTGACTGTCCCAGTGTTGTGCCCAGGTGGAGTTCTTTAAATTGTGCCGCCTTATCGATGGCCTTTTGCGCACTGTCTAGTTGGCCATTGTATAAATAACTTCTTGCCAAAGCAATATTATACCAGCCAAACCCGGGCGTGGAGCCCATTTTAGCAATTATATCATTTGTTTCAGTTATTGCTCTTAACGAATTGCCACTCATTATATAAAGCGTAGGAAGGAAATAATATGATTCGATCAGCCGCTTATCGAATGCAAATTTTTCTTTTTCAAAATTATCTGTTGCCAATGCAAACTCACCTAATGTATTTTTAAAATGTGCATAGTTGTTGTACGACATGCCGCCGTTTTGCATCAGGTAATCATAATAATATTTTGTAGAATCTATATTCTGTAAATAATTATGGATTATAGCAAGATAAAAATTTGCCGTAGTGTTGCCTTCCGCCAGGGCCTGGTACAAATGATTTAATGCAAGCTGCTCATTTTCTTCCACGGTATTTTTTAGGAAAGCATATTTGCCCAAATAGTAGCGGTTGCGATGTATGGTCCAGGCAGATTTGATATGGTATTCCATAAAATCGTATGGCAGTTCCCAACTCTTTACTTTTTCAAGGACCCAAATTGCAGAATCGGGTTTTTCGATATTTGAATAGCTGTCGTAAAGTGCTGTACATATTTGCTGGATATCAATAAAGCGCGCGTCTGGAGTTCCTGCTGTTACCGACGTTTTTAGATTGCCGACAAAATCTTTTTCAAAAAGAGATAACGATCTTTTTAAAGGCAGGATGCAATTTCTATAACCCAGGTAATCGGCTGCCCGTTCATGTTTGTACATTCCTTCAAAATAATATCCAACATAATAAGTGCTGTCGAGACGGATAAATTCACGACTTCGTGGCAATGCATCTTTGTCTGTTACAGAAACACTAATCCTTTTAGCATCTATTTCATAACGCGCCCCTGCATTTTGTGCAAAACCCGTATGTACACTTAGTGTTACAAGAAAGGGCAGGATGATATTTAAAATATATTTTTTCAATTAGTGACCTTTAATTTACTCAACCTGTCCATTTCAATATTTACAATACCGGCAAGCGTTTTTGATTTTGCTTCATTATTGCGATAGATTAGGCGATGATCAAGCACGGCAGATGCAAGATCATTAACATCGTCTTCAATTACGTATGTTCTGCCATTTACCAACGCATAAGATTTAAGGCATTTTAAAAAAATAATTCCGCTTCTTGTTGAAGCGCCAAGTAAGATATCAGCGTTTCTCCTGGTACCCCAAATTATATTTCTTACGGCTTTTATTATCTCTTCGTGAATGTGTACTTTTTCACTTTGCTCCTGTAAATACAGTATCTCATCAATGCCCAATACCTGCTTAATATTATGCAGGTTGTTGTTTATCCCAAGATAATTTTTATAAATCTCAAGCTCTGTATCCTCATCAACATATCCGAAAATTATCTTTATAAAAAAACGATCCAGCTGCGCTGCGGGTAGGGGATAAGTGCCTTCCATTTCAACCGGGTTTTGTGTGGCTATCGTAAAAAAAAGATCTTCAAGCTTATAAGTCACTTCCCCCATCGTGATCTGGTTTTCCGCCATGCATTCCAGTAATGCAGATTGCACTTTTGGTGAAGCCCGGTTTATTTCATCAGCCAATAAAACATTGCAAAAGAGCGGTCCCTTTTTAAAAATAAAATCTTTTTTTGCGTCATCGAAAATATGTGAACCTATCAGGTCCATTGGCAACAGGTCGGGTGTAAATTGTATACGCTTAAAATTTACGCTTTGCCTGTCGTTATTACCCGATATACTTTGTGCCAGCGTTTTTGCCATAACGGTTTTACCGGTGCCCGGGTTATCTTCCATTAAAATATGGCCTTTAGCTAACAGTGCGGTTAGTACAAATTTTATCTGGTTTCGTTTTCCCTTTATAACCGTTTCAATATTATCTGTTAACCGCTGGATATTTTCTAATGCCTTTTCCGTATTTACCTGTTGTTCCATTGCCATTATATTTTTGGTTTTGAGAAATAATTTATGGTCCTGTAAAAATTTAAAAATCCTGACACCCTCTCTTTCCACGGGATCTTATTTTGAACACTTTTTTCAAAAGGCCGGTAAAAAAGAGAAAGGATCTTTAGTTCCCAGCTGCTTATTGGCTGAGATGAATATTTGCTTTTAAGATATACCTGGATGAAAGCCGAAAAATCAGTCTGGAAATAATCGTCAATTTTATTGTTTGCGAATTGAAGCGGGGTATCATTATCCCTTCTAAAGCCAAATTGGTTCAAAAGGTACATTGCTGAAACATAGCTGTAGTAACCTTTTTGAGAAACAATGCTGGAATGCAACGCCTTAAACCGGTAATACGAATAGAGTAAAAATGGCAGGCTTAAAAGCAGTATGAGCAAGGCTGCCAGGCAGATGACGCCGGTAATAAATATTTTGGAAAGACTGAGAGGTTGCTTGTTTTTTTGCTTGTTTTTTAATGCTTGCTTTTCTTTTTCTGTATTTATAATTCGAACTTCATCAATAGGAGCTGGCGTAGGGATCTTTGAAATGATCTCCATGGCATTATTACTATCAACAACATTTATATTTTTAAATTGTTCAGAAAATGATAATGCCGTTACTTCTATTCCGGGCTTCACTTCACTAAGCTGTACAG
>JACDBU010000164.1 GCA_013694745.1 Chitinophagaceae bacterium | reverse complement strand
CCATTGTAATATGCCAACTGCTGCTCCAGGTCTTTTCGTAAGCTGTTGCTCACTTTACGTGCCAGTATAGAATCACCGGCCTTGTAACAAGCCAACAAAAACTGCCCTGATATCTGGTCTTGTTGCTGATGCCTTGATACCATGCCATAAGGAAAATTTTCCTGCAGCATCATTTTATCACAGCGCTCAAGCAATTTTTTTGCATCATCTTTTCTCCCGTTATCCGCGAGGTTTGATGCAGCAGTAGAATATTGTATTCGTATAGTATTAAGATGGCGCCTGTTTTCTTCATCATAATATACACCTGGCTTATCAGCATTTCCGAATACAAATTTGTTCATCATTTTATCTACAACCCAATCCTTATTTACTTCACTGTTCTTTACAGGTACAAGGCGATAGGTAAGTCCATCTGTTCTAAGATAAGGTTGAAATCCAAGCTCATCATAGGGAGAAGTAAAATAGATCGGGCGCTTCCATTTGTTGGCAGCAATGATATTTAAAATAGCTGCATCATTTTTACCAATGGCAGATTTGGGAATATCGAAATCAATTTCATTCAATACTGTATCATCAGCATTAACGGTACCATTTGCACGAACAACATTTAGATCAACAGGGATTTTTACTTTTTTTGTTGGATAAATATTAGCAGATTCTGTTTCCGATATCTGTGCCATTTTTGAAGGATCGTCACTGCCTGCATAATCTTTCATCATACTATAAAGATCCAGGGGTTGCGTCTGGTCTACTTTAGCGCCGGGAGCCTCCGGGTAAAAATAAATAGCATCTCTTTTGTTCCCGATTATTTGTTCAGGTGTCCATATTACATCAATGGGATCGCTTAGGTTCACTTTATATCTCAATTGATTTATGTACCAGTCTGTACCCAGTAAACTTGAATTAATAACCCTTATATCGCGCCTGATGCCTTCTACTTCCTGCGCATACCATAATGGATAGGTATCATTATCACCAAATGTAATGAGCACGGCATTAGGAGCACAGCTTTCAAGATAATCTATAGCAAGATCTCTTGCCAATACTTTGTGACTGCGATCATGATCATCCCATTCCTGGAAACCCATCAAAACCGGCACACCCAAAGTGCATATAGCTGCAGCAGCATATTGTGCAGTTGTACTGCTCATAAATTTTTGAAAAAGTTCCTTCACATAAAGAACACCCAGGCCTATCCAAAATGCGAAGGCATAAAAAGATCCTGCATAGGCATAATCCCTTTCACGTGGCTGGTTGCCCGCCTGGTTGAGGTACATCACTATTGCAAAACCAGTAAAGAAGAAAAGCAAACCAACTACAAGCAGATCCCTCTTATCTTTTTTGTATTGATATACCAGACCAAGAATTCCTAATATCAAGGGAAGACAAAATAATGTGTTATGAGATTTATTATGCTTCATGCTGTCTGGCATTTTGCTCTGATCACCGAGGCGGATATTATCCCAAAAGCTTATACCCGTTAGCCAGTTGCCATCTCTCACATTGCCAATATCAATACCTTCAATATCATTTTGTTTTCCGGCAAAATTCCACATAAAATAACGCCAGTACATCCAGTTGACCTGGTATTTTAAAAAGTAGCTGATATTGTCTCCCATCGTGGGTTTATCAAGATACTTCCCGGTCTTTGGATCTTTTCCAATGCCTGCAAAATTTGCATAATAATCTGCATGACTCTGATCATTGCTATTGTCCCACATGCGTGGAAAAAAATGCATGTCCTCCGGCGCATATGTTGTTTCCATTCTTCTACCACTTAATTCATACTTGTCTTTTCCCTTAACATATGTTGGTATCGCTTTTTGTTCAGTGGCCTCTGCAGTAAAATCCTGTCCATATAATATCGGCCAGTCGCCGTATTGCTCACGACTTAAATAACCAACTAAACTTACAGGGTTATCTACATTGAACATGTCAACAGCCGGATCAGCGTTAGAGCGTATAAGGGTTGTATAATAAGTTGAAAATCCCAACAGGATAAAGGCTACGCTCCACATTGCCAGTTTCAAAAAATTCCAGTTTCTTTTATTGGCTATCCGCATTGTAAAGAAAATCAGCACACCCATTAAGACAAAGAAAAATCCAAAGCCAAAAAAGAAAGGCAACCCAAGATCATTTCTAAACCAAATATCAAATTGGCCGGCCAGTTTGATGGTCCACTGGATAACCGGGATCTGTACAATTCCCGTAACCAGGCAACCGATCAGGAAAGCCCAGAATGTTCCCCAACGCGTAACCTTGTAACGTTTAAAATAATACACCATAACGATTGATGGTATGGTAAGCAGGTTTAGCAAATGCACGCCTACAGCCAATCCTATGAGATAAAATATCAGAATAAGCCAGCGGTCTGCACGCGTAAAATTTCCGGTAACACCAGCTCTTTGTTCAAGCGTTACTTCATGCTCCCATTTAAGTATTGCCCAAACAACGATCGCTGTAAAAAATGATGATAAGGCATACACCTCACCTTCTACTGCACTATACCAGAAGGCATCTGAAAAAGTATATGCAAGCGCGCCAACAACACCGGCGGCCATGATGATAAAAATCTGGCCGTTACTTAAGCCGTCGGAATTTTTTTGAACGATCTTCCGTGCGAAATGCGTAATGCTCCAGAATAAAAAAAGTATGGTAAAACCGCTTGCCAGGGCGCTCATAATATTTACTCCTGTAGCAGCATGATGTGCATCAAACGGTATGGTAAAAAGGTGACCAAGTAAAACAAACAGCGGGGCACCCGGAGGATGTGGTACCTGTAGTTTCCAACAGCTGGATACAAATTCACCGCAATCCCAAAAGCTTCCGGAAGCCTCCATCGTCATTAAATAAACCGTGCATGCAATAATACAGATTGCCCACCCGGTAAGATTATTGATCTTTTTGAAACTCATAGTTTGGTATTTTGAAAGTGCGGCAAATATAAAACTATGCTTCTAAGAAATGCAACAGCTATATTATATAGTTTTAAAAAGGAATGTTAATTACAGGCTTCCATGTTTCGGTTTATTGTTTCCTGTTGCAGTTTTTTCATGCATTTTCTTGTTCAGCAGGCAACGCTGTAACAAAAGATTTTAAGGATAATAAAAATTACGAACTCACAAGAAACAATAAAACAGGAACGCTATTCTATCTTCGCTTCAATGAAAAAGGCATTCATCCAGCTGCATATTGCTGTTTTTTTAGCAGGTTTTACGGCGATACTGGGTAAGCTGATCATCCTCAATGAAGGATTGTTGGTATGGTACCGGATGCTTATCACCACCATAACGCTATTATTAATATTGATTTTTACAAGGGAGTTTATAAAACTATCTTTTAAAAATACATTCCGCTTGTTTGGCGTAGGTGTAATTGTAGCCCTGCACTGGCTTACCTTTTACGGAAGTATAAAGTATTCCAATGCTTCAGTTGGCTTAACATGTTTATCGGCAATTGGTTTTTTTACAGCTTTTATAGATCCAATGATCACTAGAAGAAGAATAGACTGGTTTGAAGTTATTTTAGGATTGATGGCCATTGCAGGGATTTATTTAATATTTAATTTTTACCCTGAGTATAAAAAGGGGATCATTTTCGGAATTATTTCTGCACTGCTGGCCAGCATTTTTCCCATCCTTAATAAAAAATTATTAACCCGGTTTACGCCAAAAATTGTAACCGTATATGAAATGTGCGGGGGATTTTTAGCACTTACTTTTATCATCCCTTTTTATTTCAAATTATTCCCTGCAAAATATTTTTTTCCTACAACAACAGACTGGCTGTGGCTGTTAGTACTGGCCTGGCTTTGCACTGTGCTTAGTTTTATACTTCAACTGAATGCATTGAAAAAGATAAGTCCGTTTACTGCCAACTTAACATACAATCTTGAACCCATTTACGGGATCATTTTTGCGTTTATTATCTTTCATGAAAACAAATATTTAAGCTCCGGTTTTTACGTTGGATTAAGTTTGATATTGCTCGCGGTTGTTTTACAGATGGCGAGAGTATTTTGGGTTGTAAGGAGAGAGAGGTTGAGGGGGTAATTGGTTGAGACGTTAAGAAGATTTAGGTTGAGAAGACGTAGGTTGTGAAAATACAAGAGGTTAATTCTTTATCGATTTCAAAACCATGAACGATATCTTTAATTAAAAATAATCTCCGTCTCGAGTTTGGCAAATGTTCTAAACATGGCGCTAACGCTGCAATATTTATTTTGTGAAAGATCAACCGCCTTCTCTACTTTGGTTTTATTTTTCTTATCAACTTTAATGGTGTAAGTAATTTTTATAGCGTTATAAATTTTAGGTTCTGTTTCAGCTACCTGGGCTAAAACATTTACTGAAAATTCGGAAAAAGCTACTCTCATTTTATTCAGGATCATCACAACATCCACACCTGTACAT
>JACDBU010000157.1 GCA_013694745.1 Chitinophagaceae bacterium | reverse complement strand
CAGGTGCACCGTCCATTGAGGAATTTCCTGTGGCAGAAGAATCTTTTAAAGCATTTTTAGCAGGCACAAAAAACACGGTTTCAGAAAGGTTGTTTTCCATGGCAATTTTTTGCATGAGCTCGTCACTTATCCAGTTTTCTAAAGGGATAACAGCTGCAGGATTTCCACCGAAAAGTTTATTTGTGAATGCGTCTATTTGGTAGAGGGTCATAGTCAATAGTTAATAGGCAATAGGCAATAGGCAATGGGCAATGGGCAATGAGCAATAGGCAATGAGCAATAGGCAATGAGCTATTTGCAATGGTTTTAATATTTTTCAGGATTATTTATTATATGGTTCAAAAGTTTTCCTACTTCCTGATTTTTATAGATCAATATTTCAAATTCATTTTTGCTAATATAGTTACAAGCTAACGCAAAATCAAGCCAGCCAGAAGTTTCAGAATTTTCCATATCACTGTCCCTGACCTTAGAAACAAAGTGAGCGGGATATAATTTTTTTTCGATATGCTTCTTGAAGACAAATACAGACACTCCTTGATGAACGTCTTATCTGATCTGTCAGCGAGTATTTTTCTTCGACCGGAAATGTTTTTGAAAGCTGAAAAATTTCCATCGCTAATGAAAAAAATTTTTTGATATACAGCGGTTTCTTTTAGATTTTTTGAAGTCATAAATTATTATACCACTCTTATTGCATATTGCCTATTGTCTATTGCCTATTGCCTAATTTTTTCATCCGAACATCCGCACATCATTCTGCCATCATCTCCCCCGCCACCCTCATAACATCTTCCACATTGGGTTTGGTAAAATAATCGCCATCGCTTCCATAAGGCGGGCGGTGAGCCTTAGCTGTGAGGGTGCGTGGAGAAACGTCCAAAAATTTATATCCGCCCTGTTCTTCCATTACTTTATTGAACATATATCCTGCCGCGCCACCCGGCACATCTTCATCAATGAATACTATACGGTTTGTCTTTTTTAAAGATTCAACAATGCTGTGATGAATATCGAATGGAAGTAATGTTTGTACATCAATAACTTCACAACTGATCTTTGAGGCTTCCAGATTTTCTGCTGCTTCCATTACGATCCTGGCAGTGGAACCATAAGTAACCATTGTAATATCCGAGCCTTCTTTGATAATTTCAGGTACACCTAACGGTACCGTATATGCGACCAAATTAGCAGGAAGTTTTTCTTTCAACCGATACCCGTTGAGGCATTCGATCATAAGTCCCGGATCATTGCCCTGCAATAAAGTATTGTACATGCCTACAGCCTGCACCATGTTACGCGGCACACAAACATACATTCCCCGCAAGGCATTTATGATCATTCCCATAGGCGAGCCGCTGTGCCATATGCCTTCTAACCTGTGCCCGCGCGTACGTACTATCAAAGGCACACTTTGCTGTCCTTTTGTTCTGTAATGGGTAGTGGAAACATCGTCACTTAAAGGCTGCAAACCATATAAAAGATAATCGAGATATTGTATCTCAGCAATAGGCCGTAATCCGCGTAATGCCATGCCGATCCCCTGTCCCATGATAGTAAGTTCACGGATACCAGTATCAAATATGCGCTGTTCGCCATGTTTTTGCTGTAGTCCGCTGAACCCCTGGTTTACATCGCCGATATAGCCAAGGTCTTCACCAAAAGCAGCCACTTTTTTGTTGGAGGCAAACAATTCATCGAAATATTTATTGAGTACTTCATACCCGTTAACGATTTCAGCGCCGGGCCCATAAACCGGCTTTATTTCTGCAACCTTTAAAGCTGATTTTGGTCCTTCATTATATAAACAGGTATTGTAAAGCCGGGCATTTTCACGCGTGAGCTGAGTATAATAATTGCTGATATCCGGATCAGCTTTTATTGCCATAACCTTTGCCAGCGTCTTTACTACATCGCGGCGCATAGGCTCCCGGTTTGCTGATAATTCATCCGATATTTTTTTTATATCACAATCAATATCAGCCCTATTTTTTAACAGCAGAACCGTTTTAGCAACCTGCTCTTTTATTGGCGTGATATAGTTATCCCAGGCAACCTGCCTGCCTTGTTTAACCCTTTCTTTGGCTTCTTTTTCTATCACTTCAAGTTGTGATTCATCTGCCAGGGCATTAGCCAGGATCCATTCTTTCATTTTCTTTATGCAATCCCAGTCTCTTTCCCATTCCAGCCTTTCATTTTCTTTATAACGTTCATGGCTACCCGAAGTTGAATGTCCCTGTGGCTGGGTAATTTGTTCAACATGAAACATTGCCGGGGTATGTGTATCCCTTATGTTTTGTATGGCATGTTCCAGCACTTCGCACATGCCGGCATAATCCCAGCCGTTTAGTTTGTAAATATTTATCCCGTTGGTTCCATCCTGCTTTTGCAGTCCCTGTAAGGCTTCGGAAATTGAGGCTTTTGTTGTCTGGTATTTTTTGGGAACAGAAATGCCATAACCATCATCCCATACAAAAACGGCCAGTGGCACCTGCAGTACGCCCGCTGCATTCATGGTTTCCCAAAAATGTCCTTCAGAAGTTGAAGCATCACCTATGGTGCAAAAACATATTTCATTACCATTGTTACTCAGGTCTTTCAAGTCCATGACTTCAGGTACATTCCTGAAAAATTTGGAGGCAAAAGCAAGTCCGAGTGCACGCGGCATTTGTCCGCCGGTAGGAGCAATATCACTCGATACATTTTTCCTGTTTACAAGGTCGAGCCAGTTACCATTTTCGTCAACAAATTTGGTAGCAAAATGCGCATTCATCTGCCTGCCCGCACTAAAGGGATCATGATCAATATCAGGATCGGCATATAATTGAGAAAAGAACTGCTCAATAGTTGAAAGCTCGCTGGAAAACATGAATGTTTGATCGCGGTAATATCCCGAGCGGAAATCCCCAGCCTTAAAAAATTTGGCCATTGCTACCTGTGCAACTTCTTTTCCATCGCCAAAGATCCCAAACTTGGCTTTGCCGGTTAAAACTTCCCTTCTTCCTAAAAGACTGGCTTCCCGGCTTTCGCAAACCACACGGTAGTCTGTTAAAACTTCCCGCATAAAATGATCAAAGGAAAGTTTTTCCTGCAATGCTTCTTCCGGTGTTTTAGAAATATCCATATTTACAAAAATATTATTTTGAATCGAGGATTGTTAAAAATCTGTAAAGCTGAACACAATTTGCAACTTTATTATGCGTTTTAGTATCTTTGAAATCAATATTTAAACTAATATAAGATGAAACGCGTTTTTACCTTTGCTGTCACTTTTGTATTTTCATTGGCATTATCAGCACAAACTGCTGTTAAACAAGATAAAACCGTTATTCCGGCGTCCACTTCAATGCAGGTAAGTAAGGAAAATACAGCCGCTCCAATGCCGGATGTTATAGCTTTAAAAGAAACAGAATTTAATTTCGGCAAAATACCCCAGGGCAAACCAGTTACTCACACTTTTATATTTACCAATACCGGTAAAATTCCTTTATCTCTTGAAAATGTTCAGGCTAGTTGCGGATGCACTACACCGGAATGGAGCAAAGAACCTGTTGCTGCAGGGGGTACTTCTAAAATAAATGTTGGTTATAATGCTGCGAATGAAGGGCAGTTCACCAAATTTATTACCGTTACTTATAATGGAACACAAACAAAACAGATCATTATAAAAGGAGAAGTTTGGAAAACTCCTGCTACTTCTGCGCCAGTGAATACGGCGGTAGATAATTTAAAAAATCAATAATTTACTCAAATCAAAATTTAAAATGAAAAAATTACTCTTTGGCGTTTTGGCACTTGCCTCTACAATGGCCGTATCAGCACAGAAAAAAATGTCGGATGTTGCAAAATTCAATTCAGAAACTTTCGACTTTGGAAAAGTTAAGCAGTCTGTTCCACCAACCGCAACAATAATCATTACCAATATCAGCAAAGAACCTTTGATCATTGAACAGGCTTCACCAAGTTGTGGCTGTACAGCATCTGATTATACAAAATCACCAATTGCTCCTGGTAAAACCGGGTACATTAAAGCAACCTACAATGCTGTAAACCTTGGTGCGATTCATAAAACCATTACGGTAAAATTTAGTGGTGTTGATGAAACAAAAGCAGTTAATTTAACTGGCGAGGTTTTAGAACCTGCAGCTTATGATAAATGGATGGCAGAGAATAAAGTTAAAAGTCCGAATGCACAAACCAGTACCCTGGTAACAACAAATGCTGATGGTACTACAACAACAAAAAAAATAAAGCATAAAAGGAATAAAAGAGTAGAAAAAACTACAACTGAAAAATCTTAATAAACGTTTTCAATAGATGACCCCTGCAATTGCGGGGGTTTTTTATTTTTAGGCACCTCAACCTCAATCTTAACCTCATCCCAACATCAATCTTAACCTACACCTTTTTAATTTCAATAAGAAGATCCTGCAAAACTTTTTTTGCATCCCCGAAGAGCATGGATGTTTTTGGTTGGGAGAAAAGCTCGTTTTCAATTCCGGCGTAACCGGGTTTCATACTACGTTTATTTACGATAACTGTTTTTGCCAGTTCAACTTCTAAGATGGGCATACCATAAATGGGGGATGCCGGATCATTTTTGGCGGCGGGATTCACCACATCATTTGCACCAAGTATCAATACAACATCAGTAGCTTTAAATTCATCATTTGCCTGTTCCATTTCTTCTAATTTTTCATAGCTCACATCTGCTTCTGCAAGCAAAACATTCATGTGTCCCGGCATACGGCCGGCAACCGGGTGAATAGCATACTTTACTTCTACTCCTTTTTCTATCAGAAGTTTTTCCAGCTCATGACAAGCATGCTGGGCCTGTGCTACAGCCAATCCGTAGCCAGGCACTATCATTACCTTATTGGCATAGCTCATAACCATAGCCGCATCGCTTAGAGAAATTTCTTTGTAAGCAACGTGCTCACCAACACCTGTTGCCGCATTTTTAGCATTTCCGCCAAATGAGCCAATGAGCACATTCTTTAAACTGCGGTTCATGGCCTTGCACATTAAAATAGTAAGCAACGTTCCGGCAGCGCCTACTAAAATTCCGCCGGTCAACATCACTTTGTTATCATACAAAAATCCGCCACATGCCGCGGCAACACCGGTGAAAGAATTTAAAAGAGAAATTACTACGGGCATATCGGCACCGCCTATTGGCATTACAAACATTACACCGTATGACAATGCTAGCGCCAGTATTACGTATAATAAAAAAGTGTGTGTAGGATACATAACCAGGTAAGCACCCAGTGCAAGGGCAACTGCCAGTAAAAGTAAATTCAAAATATTTTGTCCAGGGAAACTAAAATCTTTCACTTTGCCATTTAATTTCCCCCAGGCGATCATGCTCCCTGCAAAAGAAACGGATCCAATTATTAGTCCTAAAACAATTATTAAAACTGTAGTACGAATATTTTCAAAAGTAATAGTATCACCCGCTAATAATTCTTTTGACAAATGATTGAATTCTACGAGAGAAATCAATGCAGCACAGGCACCGCCCATCCCATTAAACAGGCTTACCATTTCAGGCATGGCAGTCATCTTAACTTTCCTTGCAGCCATAGTTCCTATGATTGCGCCAATTATTAATCCGCCAAATATCCAGGTATAATTATGTAAGTGCTCACCGGTTTCGGTATTACGGTATAGAAATATGGTACCAACAATTGCAACAAACATACCGGTGGCTGCAATTAAATTACCCCTTCTTGCACTTACCGGATTCGAGAGCATTTTCAACCCAAGTATAAAAGTTACTGAGCCAAAGAGGTAGCATATTATCAGAAGATTTAAGCCCATAATTGATCTTGATTCGGGTTATACATTTTTCTTTTTCACTTTAAACATTTCAAGCATCCTGTCGGTAACCACGAAGCCCCCAACTACATTTAAGGTACCGAGTATAACTGCCAGGAAACCTAAAGCCAGGGCTAAATAGTTACCCGGTTCAGCCTTGCCCATTATTATGATAGCACCGATAACCACTACGCCATGGATAGCATTTGCGCCACTCATAAGTGGTGTATGCAGTACGCTTGGCACTCTTCCTATTACTTCTATTCCCACAAATATCATGAGTATAACGATGTAAATTATTTGCTGGTTAGTAAATATCCAATGTAGTATGTTCATAATCTTTACATGTTTTTAAAATCATCAAACCATTGCATTGCTAACTCTTTCATTTGTGATCTTACCATCATATGCAATACAAGTTCCTTTAACAAGATCATCTTCAAAATTCAGATTTAATTTCCCCTCTTTATCAATTATTAATTGCAAAAAATTCAGGATGTTTTTCCCGTACATTTTACTGGCATCATAAGGCATGGTTGCAGCAAGAGAGGAATTTCCTACAATGCTTACCCCGTTATTTACAATAGTCTCTTCATTTTTTGTGAGCTCAGTATTGCCACCCGTTGCTGCTGCAAGATCGATTATCAGCGAACCGTTCTTCATGTTCCCGATCATTTGTCTGGTGATGAGTACAGGGGCTTTTTTCCCGGGAATTTGTGCAGTGGTAATTATGATATCCGCTTTTGCAACACTCTCGGCAATTTTTGTTTTTTGTCTTTCTAAAAATTCTGGGGATTGTTCAACTGCGTATCCACCTGCTTTGCTGGCATCAGCGGCACCTTCTACCTCAATAAACTTTGCGCCAAGGCTCATCACTTCTTCTTTAACCGCGGGGCGTGTATCAAATACTTCCACAACTGCGCCAAGTCTGCGGGCAGTTGCAATTGCCTGTAGTCCTGCAACACCGGCACCCAGTATTAAAACCTTGGCAGGAGGTATGCTTCCGGCAGCGGTCATGAACATGGGAAAATACCGCGGGAATAAATTTGCTGCCAGCAATACTGACTTATAACCTGCGATGTTGGCCTGGCTGCTAAGTACATCCATACTTTGTGCACGGGTTGTGCGGGGGATCATATCAATACTAAAAACAGTAAGCTCATTTAATGCCCATTCTTTAATAGTAGCAGCATTATATAACGGCTGGTAATTTCCCAAAATTATTTTTGATCTTAATTTTTCCGCCTCAGTGTTAGACAGTGGATTTATGACCAATATTATATCAGCGGCTTGTATCACCTCGTTGCGATCAGCGATCTTTGCCCCTGCTTCAGTGTATTTATCATCCGTTGCAAAGGCACTTACACCGGCATCATGTTCTATCATTATTTCAACGTTCCACTTTTTGAGCGTTGTTATATGCTCAGGTAAAAGGGAGACTCTGGTTTCGGGTAACTGTTCTTTTAAAACACCAATGATCATATTTTAAATATAGGGTTCTAAGATATGCAAATTTAGAACCTGATAACGAAATCCTGCTTCGCTTTAATTTCTGTTTTAAAAAAAACCAGTCCGATAAAAAAAAGATCTATAGTAAGTGTAACAGCTGGATCGATTTTTATTATGTCCCAGGCCTCTTCCATACCGGAACTCCAGTGAATATCATCAAAGATCAAAATAGATTGGGCATTTATTTTTTTTAAGAACATCCTGAAATACTGTATGGTAGATTCTTTGCGGTGATCGCCATCAATAAAAACAAGATCAGCAGTTTCTGCCTGCGAAAGAGTGGATGATAATGTTTCATCAAAATTTCCATGAACAATAGTAACATTTGTTATGCCTAAACCAGTTAGGGTAGCATGCGCTACCGAGGCTATTTCAGTGGATCCTTCTATCGAATATATTTTAGCATCAGGATTAGCAGAGGCCATATATGCAGTAGTTATGCCAAATGAGGTACCCAGTTCTATGATTGTTTTTGGTTTGTAGTAACCAACTATTCTGAATAATAATTGCGCAAATTTTTTATTTTTTAAAGAGGTGCGTGCGATATCTTTTACCTTTTTTTTACGGGCAGTCAGCATGGCTGAGCCTGCTCCATGATCGGTAACATTTATCAGGCGTTCATCCTGCAATAATTTTTTACGCAATTGCTCAATATCCTGGCAGGCGGAAAAGTTTTTTTTGTTTTGAAGTACATTTTCCACAAAATCATAAACGAAAGGAGAATGAATACCATGGCCTTTTGCATTGGATGCTTTTATATAATAGCCGATGTATTTTTTTGCTAATTGTAAAGAAGTGTACATGCCCCTCGTTCCGTATCGGATAATTAAGTTATGTGATAAAAGAGAATTGTTTATAACAATAAATAAGCATGTTTAGTAAAGATCATACTTTTTTTTCCCATACTTCAAATGTAAAAGTAAACGCATGTTTTTCATCTGATGCATGCGGATCTGAAGAAATTAATGTCCATTTTTTTTCATCAATAGCAGGATAAAATGTATCCCCTTGTACCTGGGTATGTACCCGGGTTATATAGATCCTGTTAACCAGTTGCATTGTTTGTTCAAATATCTTTCCTCCGCCAATAATAAAAACCTCTTTGCAATCTGTATCGCGTGCTTTGCTGATGGCCTCATCAATTGTATGTGCAACCACTACCTCATCCTTACTCCAATCCGGTTTTGTTGTTATAACAATGTTGATACGTCCCGGCAAAGATTTTTGAAGTGATTCAAAAGTATTCCGGCCCATGATAACCGGCATTCCCCAGGTTTTATTTTTAAAATATTTAAAATCATCAGGCAAACTCCATGGCAGTTTATTTTCTTTACCTATCACATTATTTTGGGATGCAGCAACGAGGTGGGAGATTATCATTGAGAATAAGAAATAAGGAATTAAAAATAAGGAATTAGGAAATGAAGGCGATTTTATTTTGTTTAGCAGTTTCAATACTTTGTAAGAATATCGCCATTAATTCATTCGCTTCTTTTAAAGCTATTTGAATTATTTCATTTTGACATACGGGTTTCTCAATTATTATTCTAAGATTAATTCTAGTCTCTCTGATTTCCTTTAGAACTATTTTCATTTTATGAATGAAATCTGCTTTTGATTCAGCGGCCTGGGCTTCGCCGTAGACTAGCGCGGATGATGTAGCGCTTTTTGATAATTGATATTCCAGGTTCTGCCCGGTTTTAGTATTAGGAAGAAGATCACAAACTTCCAGACACACACAGGCAAACTTTATGAGCCTGTCTTCAAGATCAAATTTTTTATGCTCCATAACTTTCTTATTTCTTATTCCAAATTCCTTATTCCTTATTTTGTTTTATACCGCCACCGGCGCCTTTATTCCCGGGTGGCTTTGGTAATTTACAAGTTCGAAATCTTCAAAGCTGAAATCAAAAATATTTTTAACCTGCCTGTTTATTTTCATTTTCGGTAGAGCAAATGGATCACGGGAAAGCTGGATTTTTGCCTGTTCAAAATGATTATTATATAAATGCACATCACCGAAGGAATGAATAAATTCGCCCGGTTCAAGATCACAGACCTGTGCTATCATTAGGGTTAGCAGCGCGTAGGATGCAATGTTAAAAGGCACTCCTAAAAAAACATCAGCGCTTCTCTGGTATAACTGGCACGAAAGTTTTCTTTTGCCATTATCATTTGGTGAGGTATAGAATTGAAATAAGCAATGGCATGGCATTAACCGCATTTCAGGAAGGTCCGCCACATTCCATGCGCTTACAATTAACCGGCGGCTATCCGGGTTGATTTTTATTTGTTGAATTAATTCTGTGACCTGGTCAACCACTTTACCATCTGCCCCTTCCCAGCTTCTCCATTGCTTTCCATAGACAGGGCCCAGATCGCCGTTTTCATCGGCCCATTCATCCCATATCCTTACTCCATTTTCTTTTAAATATTGTATGTTGGTATCACCCTTTAAAAACCACAGCAATTCGTAAATGATGCTTTTTAAATGTAGTTTTTTAGTGGTTACCAGTGGGAATCCGGCATTGAGATCAAACCTCATTTGATGACCAAAAATACTTCGTGTACCCGTTCCAGTTCTGTCGCTTTTATCTGCGCCATTATCTAAAATATGTTGTAAAAGAGAAAGATATTGCTGCATGCTGCAAGATAATTAGTTCAAAGTTATTTACCCGAATAAATGGACGCAGTGCTAAAAATCCAATTGCTTAAGAAAATGTTACCAGCAGGTCATACTAGCTATACATTAAGTATCTTTGCCGCCTTAAAGAGTATCATGAGCCGTAAAGGAAAAGTATTGGTGGCAATGAGTGGCGGTATCGATAGTACCGTAGCTGCTCTTATGCTTCATCATGAGGGATATGAAGTGATCGGTATCACCATGAAAACATGGGATTATGCAACCAGCGGAGGCACTTCAAAAAAGGAAACGGGATGTTGCAACCTGGATAGCTTTAATGATGCACGGGCAGCGGCAGTGCAGCATGGTTTTCCTCATTTTATTCTTGATATAAGAGAGGAGTTTGGAGATTTTGTAATCGAGAATTTTGTTGATGAATACCTGGCAGGCCGTACGCCTAACCCCTGTGTAATGTGCAACACGCATATCAAATGGCGCGCTTTGCTTAAAAGGGCTGATGCGCTTGGCTGCGAATATATTGCAACTGGTCACTATGCACAGATCCATCAGCATACCAATCAAAGATATTTTATCAGGAAAGGTATTGATGAAACCAAAGACCAAAGCTATGTTTTGTGGGGCTTGCAGCAAGACCTGCTTTGCAGAACCATATTGCCTTTGGGAACTTATCGCAAAACAGAGATCAGGCAGATGGCCATAGATTTTGGCTATCCTGAACTGGCAAAGAAAAATGAGAGCTACGAGATCTGTTTTGTTCCTGACAATGATTACCGTGGATTTTTAAAACGTAAAGTGAACGGACTTGAAGAGAAATTATCAGGCGGGTTTTTTGTAGATAAATCCGGAAATATACTAGGCAGTCATAAAGGTTACCCGTTTTATACAATAGGACAACGCAAAGGGCTTGATATAGCCTTGGGCAAACCCGCTTTTGTAACAGAGATAATCCCG
Source organism: Chitinophagaceae bacterium (assembly GCA_013694745.1). Taxonomy (GTDB): domain Bacteria; phylum Bacteroidota; class Bacteroidia; order Chitinophagales; family Chitinophagaceae; genus Ginsengibacter. Next base: position 2,228 of record JACDBU010000157.1, on the reverse strand, counting down.
GAAACAAATACAATTATTCTTGGTGAAGAATCGGATCTTAATAAAAATGAAACCCGGGTAGCAGGGATCAACTGGCTGAAATATGATGGCCTTACAGAGGAAATGGAAGTGATTACCAAGATAAGATATAAAGATAAAGGTGGATTAAGTGTGCTCTCCTCATACGATAATGGGGTTAATGTTCGTTTTTATGAAGATGTGAAAGGAGTTGCCCCCGGTCAAAGTGCCGTATTTTATGAAGATACTGATGTGATTGGTGGTGGGATAATTCAAAGGAATGATAAAATTATCAGGCAGCCTTTTACGCGTTAACATGCTCCTGTAAAAAGATTAATTCTAACTATGAAAAAAGGTATTTACATTTTAATTGTTATCACAACAATCTTGGGCCTGCATTCCTGTAAAAAACAGCAGGATAGCTTTTCGTCTGCTGCGTTAAGCGATTATTACCCTTTGCAGGTAGGAAAATATATAACCTACAAATTAGACTCTACTTTATTTATAAATTTTGGCCAGAGGGATACAGTTACAACTTACCAGGTACAGGACAGGATAGAAGCTCAAATAACTGACAATCTTAACCGCCCGGCTTATAGAATTGTTCGTTATATACGCCGGAATGCTTCCCAGGGATGGGTTGCAAACAACAATACTTTTATGGTAATCCCCACTGAAAATACAATTGAACTGGTGGAAAATAATCTCCGGTTCCAAAAATTAAAATTACCAATACGTAAGGATTTTTCATGGAAAGGAAATTCTTACATTGATACGTATACCATCAATTCAGAAGTGAAATATCTTGATGACTGGGATTATACATATGACAGCCTGGATGTACCTTTAACCCTGGGAGCAGTACAGGTAGACAGCACGATAAAAGTTGCAGAAAGGGATGAATTTTTAGGACAAGATCCCCACATTGCCGGCACGCTATATGCAGAAAAGAATTATGGTGTGGAAAAATATGCAAAACAAATAGGACTGGTGTATAAAGAATTTTTGCATTGGGAGTACCAGGGCTCAACCCATACCTATACAGGGTATGGTGTAAAGCTTACTATGATCGATCATAATTAGTTTTTCTATCCTTTAAAATACCGTCCATCTGTTGGGCAACTAATCAAGGCTTACTATCGTTTTTATGAAACCGGGAAGCATTAAAAATTAAATTTTTTTCCATGAAGAAAGGATTTCTTCTTTTTTTTATAGCAGCATATTTTTATTGTCCCGATTCGGAAGCACAGTTTTCCAAATACATCATTATTTTGAAAGATAAGGCGGGTACCCCGTTTGCCATTAACAATCCATCACAATTTTTATCTGCACGTTCAATAATGCGGCGAACAAAGCAGCACATTGTTATTGATTCAACAGATTTGCCAATAACCCCGCGTTATATTGATAGTATTCGTTTAGCCGGTACCGTTACTATTTTAAATGTTTCCAAGTGGCTTAACCAGGTATGTATTCAAACTACAGATGCTGCAGCATTAGCGAAGATCAATGGGTTTTCTTTTGTGCAGGCCTCGCAGCCGGTGAAAAGGGTTATCGGGGGTTCTTCCCGCAATAATAAATTTAATGAAACTACGGGGCAGCTGTCTGTAAATCAATCTTCACAAGCCACGGCCAACTTTTATAATTATGGCGCATCGTTCCCGCAGATACACATTCACGAAGGAGAATTTCTGCACAACAATGGCTTTCATGGTGAAGGCATGCTGATGGCCATTTTGGATGGCGGGTTTTTTCAATATAAAACTATAGCTGCATTTGATAGTGCGCGCAATAATAACCAGATCGCAGAAACGTATGATTTTGTAAACAACGAGGTTAGTGTTAATGAAGATGATCCGCATGGAATGGAATGTTTTTCAATAATTGCCAGCAACTTGCCTGGCCAGTTAGTAGGAAGCTGCCCCAAAGCAACTTTTTATTTATACCGCACAGAAGATGTGCCAACAGAATCGCCTGTTGAAGAACAAAACTGGGTTGCGGGCGCGGAAAGAGCGGATAGCATTGGAGTGGATGTGTTGTCAACATCCCTGGGCTATACCACTTTTGATAACCCCGTTTTTAATCACACCTATGCGGATATGAACGGGCACACAACTATAATTGCCCGCGGGTGTGAGCTGGCGGCAAAAAAAGGAATGATATCAGTAGTGGCAGCAGGAAATGATGGTACCAATCCCTGGCATTTTATAGGGACACCGGCTGATACAGAC
>JACDBU010000153.1 GCA_013694745.1 Chitinophagaceae bacterium | reverse complement strand
GGGCAGGCCTACCAACAATTTTAACGCAGCTCTCGGTGATGCTGCCTGGATGACGGGGATGGAGCGTAATTCAGATATTGTAACAATGTCTGCATACGCACCGCTTTTTTCAAATGTAAATAAAGGTGCCACTCATTGGACGCCTGATCTTATAGGCTATAATGCACTTTCCGTTTACGGCTCTCCTTCTTATTACGCTCAAAAAATGTTTAACACTTATCTCGGAAACGAGTTAGTATCGGTTGTATCTGAAAATATACCAACTCAAATGCAAAAATTAAACCGGCGGGATTCCCTGGATGCTGTGCAGCCGAAAATGCTTCCGACACTTTTTTACGTGGCGACCAAAAATTCAAAAACCGGAACTGTTTATTTAAAAGTTGTGAATACTTCAGAAAAAATGCAGACCGTTAATATTGATTTTAAAGGAAAAATAAAAGTAATGCAGAATGGATTATCTGTTACACTTAAGTCTGATGATCCCATGAATACAAATTCCATCACTGATCCTGAAAAGATAGTGCCGGTAAAAGAAACAGTTAAAAAAATTAAAAAGAATTTTAATTACACATTTCCAGCTTATTCTATATCTGTACTGCAGGTAGAAACAAAGGAATAAAATAATATAACATTTAAGAAAAAATCTGGATTGGTATGGAGTTTCTTGAGAATAAAAATTATTAACCAGCTCAAAATTTATTCAGAAAAAAAACACCAGGTACTAAACTGGTTTTAGCAAAAAAATATTAAGAACAGTACAATGAAAAAACAAACTTCATTTTTTTTGATGGTAAGTTGCCTTGTATTTATTACAGGGATCTGTAATGGCCAAAATATAAGTGCATATACAGCGGACTGGAAATCCCTTTCCCGGCATCAGACTCCCGAATGGTTTAGGGATGCAAAATTTGGGATATACACACATTGGGGACCTAACACAGTTGCTGATGAAGATGCTTCCGGCGATTGGGCTCAATGGTTTGGTATGAGAATGTATATGAAGGAGAATCCAACCTTTGACTATTCTAAAAAAACATTTGGAGACCAGCATGTATTTGGGTACAAAGATTTTATACCAAAGTTTAAAGGCGAAAAATTTAATGCCAAAACATGGGCTAAACTATTTAAAGAAGCGGGTGCAAAATTTGCCGGGCCGGTCGCTATTCATCACGACAATTTTGCCATGTGGGATTCTAAAGTAACGAAATGGAATAGTGTAGAAATGGGGCCGCATAAAGATATTGTTGGTGCACTCGAAAAAGAAATAAAAGCGCAACATTTATATTTCATGACTTCCTTTCACCATGGTTTTTCCTGGGATTATTATCAATCCGCTTTTGATTATGATGCTAAGGACACTGCCTATGCCGGTCTATATACTATGCCGCATGCAGCGGGAACGCCACCCAGTGCTGAGTTTCAGAAATTATGGCTGGAAAAAATAAAAGAGGTAGTTATAAAGTATAAGCCTTCTCTGATTTGGTTTGATATGGACTTTGACGAAAATCTACCGGATACTGCACAAAAAAAGATGTTTGCATTTTATTACAACTGGGCACTCAAAAATAATATTAAGGCGGTTGTTAGTCATAAGAGTACAGCCATTCACAAATACACCGGCGTGCTGGATTTTGAGCGGGGAAAAGAAGATGCTATAACGGCTTATCCATGGCTCACAGACGATTCGATGAAAGGAGATTCGTGGTTCTATCAAAAGTCTGATACTTCCTGGAAATCTGCAAATGATTTGATCTGCTTTTTAAGCGACATCGTTTCTAAAAATGGCAACCTGCTGTTAAATGTCGATCCCATGGCTGACGGTACTTTCCCGGAACGTACGGTGAAAGTTTTACAAAGTGTCGGCAAATGGTTAAAAATAAATGGAGAATCAATTTACAGCACCAGGCCATGGATCACTTATGGCGAAGGAGCTGAACATGCATCTCAGAGTGTACGCTATACAAGAAGTAAAAACTATAAAACAGTTTATGTAATTGTATTAAATAATCTGAGCAAAGAAAAAAATGTTATCAGCTTAAAATCTTTTACCAAGGGTAAACAAAATATCAAGTCAATTGACATTATAAATCCTGCTGCAAAGGCAAACTGGAAATGGAATAACGGGCAGCTTGAAATTGAATTGCCTGCCGTTAAATATAAGATTGATGATGTAAAAGCAATTGCTTTAAAAATAAATTTAAAATAATAATATTTTACAAACTTTCATACCGTTATATTTTACACCAAAAGAAAAAATTAATTCAAGAACAACTATAATTTAATATGATGCACATCAAAAAAATCGCACTATTGTTAGTGAGCTGTGTGATAATTTTAAATATCGGGGCAACTGCAAGGGCTTTCTCAGATACCTATCCAAAAAATCCCAACATTGATATTCTGCATTATTCCTTTTCTATAAATCTATTCGATACCACCGATGTGATCAGGGCGAAAGCAACAATAACTTTTCTCTTGAAGAAAAATGGCATCAATAAATTACGTCTTGACCTTATTAAGAAAGATGATTCCCTGGGAGGAAAAGGTATGTCTGTAACACGCATTGAAAACAATGGAAAAGTATTGGATTATTCCCACGAATTAAATATCCTCTGGATTAATTTGCCTTCATCCAAAGCAAATAATGAACAAACTGTTACCATTGAGTATCAGGGTATTCCTAAAGATGGGCTGATGATAGGCAATAACAAGTATGGAGACAGGTGCTTTTTTAGTGATAACTGGCCCAACAAAGCCAGGAATTGGTTACCTACCGTAGATCATCCTTATGATAAAGCCACCTCAGAATTTATGGTAACAGCTCCACTAAAATACCAGGTCGTCTCAAACGGCTTGAAGGTGGAAGAAAGCAATGTAGGAAATGGAATGCGGCTTACACACTGGAAGCAGTCTGTGCCCATTGCCTGCTGGCTATATGTATTAGGGGTTGCAGAATTCGCCATGCAACATGTGGATGATTTTGACGGAAAACCCATTCAGACGTGGGTTTACAAGCAAGACCGCGTTGCAGGATTTTATGATTTTGCAACACCTACCAAACAGGTGCTGCAGTTTTATAGTGATTATGTGGGGCCATTCGCTTATGAAAAACTGGCTAACATTCAATCCCATAGTGCGGGTG
>JACDBU010000141.1 GCA_013694745.1 Chitinophagaceae bacterium | reverse complement strand
GGTGAATTATCCGCAACTATCTCTAAAGAATCGAAAGATGTTCTTTGACCATCATTTACCAGAACGGAATGAGTAACCAAAGCATTTCCTGTGAGGTTATCCGGATCTGTATTGGTAAAATCCGCTTCTATCTTTCCATGATAAATTATAGCTTGAGTTGTTAAATGAAGTGGCAATGTTTTAATGCTGTCAACATCAGCTACTAAATGAACAGAGGGATATTTTGTTTCGAACGAACCATTGGCCTGTAACGAAAGATCAATATTTGGATCATGAATGCTCGCATTTATATTGTAGATCTTGTTGGCAATTGTTCCTATCACCTTTACATTTTTATAATCGTATTTATTTAAGGTGATAACGGAAATAACACCATTGAAACTGGCATTGGCTGTTGCAGGATCAAAACCTTTGCCATGTGCCTTGATGCTGCCGGTAAACATTCCCAAATTTGGATTTTGCATTATGGCACCAATATTCAAACTCATAGCACTGGCGCTAATATTATAGGCAGCGAGTTTTGGATTCATAATATTTTGAAGGGTACCATTAAACCTTGCAGCGCCTGCGCTGGTTGCTATAGTTACATCTGCAAAAAGATTTTTCATGTTACCTTTTATTTTCCCTTTTGCAGAAATTGATTCCGGCAGGTTAAAACCTGCGGGCAGTGAATTTTTAGGAAGGAAAGAAAGGATGTCACGTTTTGTGGTCTTTAAATAGTTAATGTCCAGGTCTGCAGAAAACTTATTCGGATCCGGTAAACCAGAAACAGACCCGGAAAAAAATAATGTGGTTTCACCTATCCCCTGCAACCGCAGGTCATAAAAATGAAGATTACTTATGGGGCCTTTGATCCTGCCATTGAGCATTAACGTTTGGGAAGGGTTGCTAAATGAAGGCTGGCTACGCAATTGAGGTGCAAAGATCAAAAGGTCTTTTACCAGTACACGGCTGCTCACAATATCAAGATCAAGATTTGCGATCATCGGGTTTGCGATGAGCTTATCGAGCGAGGGATAACGGATTATAGCGCTTCTTCTTAAAACGGTTCCCGGCGTTTTTATATAAAGGTTTTGTAATGCAGTTTCATTATCATCAAACAAAAAATCAACATTCAAATCTTCTAAAACGAACCCACTTTTTTCTTTGAGCGATGCAGATTTAATTACCGCAGCCATTGTATCAGAATTATAGAAAAGATTTTGGGCTTTAAAGTTTGCTTCTTTTAAATCAAGGTGTCCATAATCCATTCCATATTTTAATACAGGCATGGAAGTATTATTCAAAGTAAACGCTGTATTCTTAATTTCGAGGTTATCCGATTTAATGGTAAAAGAAGGCAATACCTTTTCATTCTGTAACTGGGTGTTTGTGACCGCAGGTTTAGGTGCATTGCTCATGATAAAACTAATATTGGAATTGGTCAGCGCCAAATCTTTAAAATCAAATTTACCTTCCTTGATGTTCAAAGTATCAGGGTGTGCAACCAGGCTGCTGATCTTAAAGGCAGCTTCAATATGGGTGGGCGCACTTTTATAATCAACATCAATATCACTAAAATTCCATACAGAACTTTTTAACTGAACATACGTTTCAGGGGCCAAAACAGCCGCTGCTACTGCTTCTATGATCTTTGGTTTTAGTGGTTCGTTCTGATAAAAATATCCCTTCACCCCCGAGAAGTTAATTACAGGAATATCAAAATTCAAATGGTAGGGATCGAATGTATTTATATTTGTATCAAAATGTGTAAAATACAGATTCATGTCATTCCCGGTCATAACATCCTGGTAAATGATCCTGGTCTTGTCAATAATAATTTTATCAATTTTCATTTTTAAGCCGGTCGTATCTGCTGTAGATGCTTTTTTTGGACCGCCCATAAAAGCATCTGAAATGAACTGGTAATTGAAAACAGTATCATTATTTATGCGCTTGATCTTTAATAAGGTTTCGCCCAGGTCAATTTCCTTTATCACTACATCACTCTTCAATAAACGGAGCATATCAATATCTACTTTTAACATGCCACCGGATAAAAGTGTATCCTTTGTCTGATCTTCTATATAAACATTTTTAAGTAAAATTGAATTGGGAAACCTGATGTCCATTTTGCCGATCTCAACTTTTGTCTTCAGTTTATTTTGCAGGTATGTTTGTAGCTTACCCCTTACAAAATTTTGTACAGGCGCAGTTTGTATAAGTAACACCGCAAGAACTACGAGGAAAAAAAGGCAGATTAAAATGTAGGAGAATACGTTAGCAATTTTGGCCGCTGTTGACCGTTTTTTTTTTGCGACTGGTTTAATTTCGTCCATGTAATGAAAATGCGTGGATTGGGTTATATTATTATAATCAAAATACAATCCAATGTTCCTGTATTGAAAGGGCTAAAAATAAAGGAATGTTCTCATAAAGAAGGTAAGATGCCTGTGGAAAATTTTACCCATCCATTCCTTAAATTTTCAAAGAAAATAATTCAATACCTTCTCCTTTCCCTTTCAGATCAACCCTTCCGAGGCTTTCGAATTGCCATTCTTCAAGGTTGATATTGTCTTTAAAAATTTTAGATACGATGAATTTATGATTTAGTTCGTTGGCAGCGCTTCTTATCCTGGCGGTTGTATTCATGGTGTCACCACTCATGGCAAGATCTTTTTTTATTACGCCGATCTCCCCAACCGTAACATCCCCTAAATGTATACCCACTCTAAATTCCGGAACGATGCCATATTCACGGCGAAAATATTCGCTGTTCTTTTGAATGTTTCTCCTGCACTCTATAACCGTATCCATACATTTACGGGTATTGTTTTTTTCAAACACCCACGAAGCAATTATTTCATCTCCTACATACTGGTAAATTCTGCCATTAAATTCTATCACAGCAAGTGATGCCTGGTAAATAAAATCACGGATGAATTTAAAATAAACCTGGTGGCCCAGTTTTTCGGCTATGGGTGTAGAGTCTTTAAGATCCATGAACATAACGATACGCTTCTCAATTTTTGGTTGTATATACCGGCCCATAAGGATGTCCATAAAAACACCGGGAGAATATTTTTCATTGATAAGAAGAAAAAGCTGTGTGATGAAAAAGATGATGAGCCAGTATAATATCTTTTGTAAAAGCCAGTCTTTGTACAACACATAATTAATAATGCTTTCAAATGCTTTGTGATACGATTGCCCCAGTATCACAACGTTGCTTACATAGGTTATAATAAATGTTATTAGAAGGGCAGAACCTAGTAAGATCACACTTTTTAGCAGGAAGTTCAGCCACAGCGGGGCATTTTTTAATAGCCGCCTGAATTTAAAAACAAAAAGATAGCCCATGATAAGGCTAACAATAAAAATGAATGATTCCCTAATTGCAAGGCTGTTTGTATGCTTAGGCAATCCCTGGGGATTTCTTAATAGCACATCAATGTAATCTGTGATCGTCCAGAAAATACCAATGTATAAAACAGATTTTATCCTGAATTTAGTAACACTGGAGAAATGAAAAAGTTTACTTTTTAATAATTTCATATTTTGTTTTGCAGGTAATCGTAAATAGCTTGCTGGGCATTAATTTTTTGTGTTCCCGAATTATCTTTTTGTTGTTCCATATCAGATGATAATACAACAGCTTTATCATTATCCTGCCATTGTAAATTAAAATAATCGATAAGCTCTTTTTTGCAATCTGAATTTTTTATGGGTACATCCACTTCTATGCGGTTGTACAAATTGCGGTTCATCAGGTCTGCCGATCCAATTATAACTTCTGCATTGTCATCTGTTCCAAATATAAGAAGACGGGTATGTTCAAGGTATTGATCTACCAGTCTTTTTATGGTAATGTGCTCACTTATTCCTGGCAGCCCCGGAATAAGGCAACATACACTGCGTATTATCATTTTTATGGTAACCCCTGCCTGGCTTGCTTTACAAAGCTCACTTATAAAATACGGTTCTTCCAGGTTGTTAACTTTTATCCTTATCAATGCTTCTTTACCATCATGCGCTTTTTGTATCTCGTTTTCAATTAGTTTTTTAAAACGCTCATTCATATTAAACTGTGATACCAGCAGATTATGAAATTTTAATTTATTGTCCTCAATGCTTTTGTCTTTTTTCTGGAGAAATTTAAAGAGCGTTAGTAATTCGCCGGTTATCTGCTGGTCGGAAGTCATCAACACATGATCCGTATAAAACTGGGCTGTTACTTCATTAAAATTCCCTGTGCTCAAAATGGCATAGGATAAAGTTTCTTCTCCTTTGCATTTTGTAACCAATGCAATTTTTGAATGTACTTTAATGTCGGGTATGCTGTAAATAATTTTTACGCCAGCATCCTTCATCACCCTGCTCCATTTAATATTATTGGCCTCATCAAACCTTGCTTTAAGCTCTATAAAAGCCGTAACATTCTTGCCGTTTTTAGCAGCGCTTATCAACGCATTTACAATGTGCGACTCTGCGGCTACCCTGTAAAGTGTAATGTAAATGTCTTTTACATTTGCATCCACAGCAGATTGGTTGAAAAAGGAAAGTACGGGATTATACGACTGGTATGGGATGTGAAGTAATACATCCTTTGTATTTAAAATATTAAATATGTCCCCGCTATCGGTTATGTTAGCTGAGGTAAGCGGTTTCCTTTTTTTATAAGAAAGATCTTTATCAAAACGCGGAAAAGAGGCCAGGTCGCTGAGGTTGTGATACCTTCCACCGGCAAACATATCTTCAAATTTTAAATTGAACGCAGAGGCTAAAAAGAGTTGTAAATTCCGCGGCATCCCGGTTTCAAATAAAAATCTGGAAGGAGAACCATAATCCCGTTTTTTAAGTTGTTTTTCAATTTTCGTTAAAAGATCGCCCGAAAATTCTTCTACTAAATGCAATTCTGCATTCCTGTTAAATTTGATACTGAAGATCCCTGTAATATCGAGCCCGGGAAATAAAAAAGATACATTTTCCCGTATGATATCGTCGATGAAAATTACATACTCGAAATTTTCATAAGCTGTAAGTACAAAAAAACGATTCAGTTTACCGGAAGGAATGTTCACTATCGCCTGTTTTAAAGTTCCTTTATCGGCATCATTGAGGGTGATGACAAAATACAAACGGTTATTCTCCGGAACAAAGGCCTGTGAAGCGTTTCCTTCTAAAAATATGGGTTGTATAAAAGAAAGCACCTTTGATAAAAAGATCTCTTTTACTTCTGGTATGTGTTCAGTTCTTAATGTACTGTTGTAATAAAAGATGATATTATTCTCTTTTAGTTCGGGAATAATTTCATTTAAAAGGGTGGATCCAAAAACATGTAACTGACGGTTTATTTCATTCTGGATCACTTCGTCAATATCTTCCGTAATTCCCTGGCTTGCCTGCAGCCTGGTTTTTTTATTGAGTTTGGAAATAGCAACTATTGAAGGGTACCGTACCCGAAAAAATTCATCCAGGTTAGAAGAAAAGATAGAAAGAAATTTTATTCTCTCATACAAAGGTACCTGCTTATCTGACGCTTCCTGTAACACCCGTAAATTGAAGCCCAGCCAGCTTAGGTCTCTGTTATAAAACATATCGGGATTATAATGGTGAACCAGAACCGTTGGTTACGGAGCCGGCGGCACCAGGATGACTGAATGCTACTGCAATAGCAAAGGCCAGTACAGAAACAATTATGCCTATCATAAAAATATTATAAGCAAGCCTGATAAGTTTATACTTTCTTCCTAACACTACACCCAGGTGGTAAATATCTTTAATCAGTGAACCATACAAATAATCAGTATCCACCATCATTGCCCTCATGGCAATATTATATTCTTCAAAGCTTGCCTTATGAAAATTCCCAAAGAATAATAAATTGGTTTTTTTATCCGCAATATCCTGGTGACTAAAAGTTCCGCCTGTTATCTTTGGTCTGGTAGCCAAAATGGAAATAACAATAGTGGTAACTGCAACCAGTAAAAATATTATGGTGGGTATCATCAGCCACGTTTCTTCCTGTAATTTTCTCAATAAAACACTCAGGATTACTGATATGATAATGGAATTAACCGAGATAAGAATATTGGCTTTATGATCCGCCATATCACTTAATTTCAAATGGTTTTCCGAAGCAAGCCGTAACATCGTTTGAATCCCTTTCGACATCAGGCCGCTTTTATCTTTCTCAAGTCCCGAGAAATTCGCTGGCTCATCCGGCTCAGTTACTGGGGTATTATCAGTTTTTGCATCCGCATTTTTCTTTTTTAATTTTTTCATATTTTTTTCTTTAGTAGATGTCAGGAGTTCTTTGCAATAGGTAGTAAAAAAAACGTGTTTTTCCAGCATCATTAAAGTGCTTTTATTAAATTCAACTTTATCAACCGTTCCTTTTTTTAATTTTTCTTCTTCAAAGGCCAGTTTATTGGTGAACTTGAAATCCTTTGTGCCAAGGTGATACGTATCGGCATCGCATATTATTTGTTGCAGCAGGCCGGATGGGTTTCTAGGGGCTTTTGTTGCCAGTATACACTGTTCAATCTGATCAGTAAGGTCTTTATCATCGGTTTGCTGATCCATGAATTTGTGCATTTCCTTTACACTGATATCTTCATGCCCTACTGCGTCTCCGAATAAATGCCCCGTATCATGAAACCATGCCGCTGCATAAACGATAAGCATTTCTTTTTCTCCCAGGTTATAATGTGCTGAAATTTCTTTTGTACGTTTAACCACAATTTCTGTGTGCCGCAGGCTATGAAAAATAAGTGTTTGATCATTATTTTTTTCAAATGAACTGGTTACATAGTTCTCAATTTTTTTGTAAATGGTATTGTTATACTCCATTGTCTAAAATATTAAATTGAATTTTGTACCAATAGAAAAATTAAACAACTGATCTTCATTTGAAATGCCAACTGTTGCTGTTATCACTGTTAAATTGAACGGAGAAAAATAAAGGCCACCACCATAAGAAGGATGCCATTTTTTTGAGGTTTCCCCTCTTTCCCAAACCCTTCCAATATCATAAAAGCCTATTATTCCAAAGTCGCCGGGTGCAATATAAGAATGCGATTGAAATAATTTCACGCGTAATTCTGCGCTTCCATAAGCAAGCGACGAACCGGAGAACCTGTTCTTACGATATCCCCTTATATAATTATTTACACCCAGCGTAAGCGCCTGGAAATATTCGAAATTCTTTGTAAAAATATGACCGCCGCCTAATCTTATTACAGCCATTAATTTTCTTTCTTCGCTCAGGCTGGCATACACCGTCATATCCGACGTTAATTTTGTAAGATCATTTGTTGCTTTCTTTAACCCGTATAAAGCTGTGAATACGGTATTCCAGGTTACCCCCCTGGTAGGAAATAATGGGTTATTGATTTAGCTGATATCCATACTGGCTTTTCCACCTGCATAATGTTTATCAGTATAAATGTTGGCAGAATCAAGACCAACAAGAGAAGGATTGCCAAGGATCTTTGATTGATTATCCTTGTATTTTGCCGAGTAATGAAAAAAGCTGGGACCAAAACTAAAACTTACGATATCATTGAAACGTTTACGCAATAAAACATCTGCCTGTATCAGCTTATATCTTGCCCTGTAAAACTCCAAATTTGTTCCCGGCGCTTTTTTAGTATTGTTTCCCAAACCATAAAAATTATTTAAGGTGGGATTTATCATCTGTGCATTTATTAACAGGTCTTTATTATAGAACACTGAATTGAAAACGCCCTGGTAATTTATCTGGTAGGCGTTGTTATTTATGGCATATAAGGTCTGAAACTTTTGATAAGTAGCATACGGCTCTTTTCTAAAACCATACGTTGTTGATGTAAAACCAACGCCCACAAGCACTTTGTCTTCTGCATTGTATCCCAGGTTGACCTGCGGAAAGCTGAATTTATTATAATTGTAGCCTGTGGTTTTATATTCTGTAATAGCAGGTGAGGCAGAGAAATGGATCTTTGAACGATTTGAATTTATAACGCCATTCTTTTCTGTTGAAAGATCATATATCTGGTTTGGGACATGGCCTTTGATATTAAAGGTATCATTACCTTTACCGCCAATGATCCTTAATTTTATTTTAGAATTCACATCATCATCCACTTCAAATTTATCATTGCCGTTCAACCCGTAAAGACGGATTTCTTTCGTTTGTTTGGGCACAAAGATCCTTTTGTATAATACATCCGAAGTATCTATGCCTGCTTCGTTTTTATACACGATAACCTGTAATCCGTTACCACTTTTTTTGACTTTAAAATATTCTGCATCATTGCTGCCAACTACATTTACTTCTTTGGATATAAAACGATAATATTTTAATCCTTCGGACATCAGCAGGTCACGCCTGCTTTTTAATTTTGCCGAAATGGTCCCGGCATCCAAGGCATATATTTCTCCCGGTAATTTTTTTACAGAGGCTGCAATTACCGCATCAGTAATATTATGCTGGAATGTGCTTATGATATTTTTCCATTTATCCTCATCGAGGTTATTTAAAAATAAGCGGTCAAAATCGCGTTCTTCCCAATTGAACCATTTTATACTGGGGTAATTATTTTTAAAGCCCTGTAAATAACGGAGATGGTTATTCACAATATATTTTGATAAAACTCCGTCAGAGTTAAAGAAAACCTGGTCCCTGTCCCGGGGTACAGGATAATATAATTTGCCAATACCGGTATCCGTAGTTCCCCATTTCCATTGGTCAAAATGCCGGTCCCAGTCGCCCAGAATATTGTCAAGTAATCTTGCTCTTAAAACTGCTTCCTGGTCAATATGGTGATCATTGTTATCAATGATCTTATTAATGATCTTAGCCGTGCTCCGGGTGTTTGATTCATCCAGTGTTGGATCTCTTTTCTCCAGCATACAAACAGTATTACCAAAGATCTTCCGGTACGGTCCCAGAACCGGATCATCCGGTACGTAAAATAACATTGGAGTAGCTGCAATTACACCGGCTGCATCAGAAAGTACAGGTACGGGAAGCGCTCCATACGGATGACTCGCCGATGTAAGATCCTGTACAATTCTTTTGGCAACAGTATTTTGCAGGTTTTCTGGCAATTCTTTTTCAACTTCTTTATCAATTGAACGCAACACCCACTCATTGCCTTTATTGTCTTTTAATCTTAACGATTTAGTTTGTTTACCACCACCCAGGCTTATTATTTTAAATCCGCCCTGCTCTTTCCTGATGTTGAAGACTTTCATACTTACCGGGGTACTCCATTCCTTTCGATAATTTTCGCCGAGGAAAAATTTCTTAAACTTGCTGGGATTTTTATATTTATCACTAGCCGAAATAACAGCACTGTCTTTAAAAGCATATTCAACTTCGCGGGTAGACGGGGTATCTACTTTGGGATCAACAGGACTTGTGAAATTCAGAATGTTTTTTGTGAAGTCTTGTTTTACAGTATTGGAATCAACAATGTAAAATGAAACATTCACATTTTTATTTTTTGAGATTTCCAGCGTTGCAAATCCATTTTTAGGAGATGCATAAACTGTTTTTTTACTTTTTGAAACCCTGGTTGATTTACTCCCGCTACCACTAACAATATAATTGTAGCTACTGTCTTTTATTAATTGTAAAGTATGCTCATGCCCTGCTACATAAATTACATTCGGATGCCCTTTTACTACATGCTCAATATCAGATATCATGCTGGCATATAAAGGATGTTTAAGATCTTCAGAAGTTCCGAATACTGACCTGGTGATTGGATAAATTGATCCAATTATTGGTAAAGGGATGTACGCTTTTTTTATTACATCCGTAAAAGGGAATATATGTTGCTTTAAAGTAAAATAGCCACCATGAATTCCATAACTTCTGAAAGTATGATGGCAGGCAAACAAAACCAGTTTTTTTGCATTTCTCGTTAGGATATCATCGAGCTGGCTAAGCACTTCTGCTTGTGTTTTATAAGGGCAATCAGATTCTATCCCGGGCTTATCATACAAATGCACCCACCATTGGCTGTCCATAACCACTAGCACCACATCACCAGATAGTTGAATTTCTTCCGGGCCGGGACAACCATCATGAGGATAAAACATTATATTTTTATCACCCAACCCGTTCACATAATATTGTTGTCTTACAATTGCATCCCAACCACCCCTGCCTCCATCTTCCCAATCGTGATTTCCAGGAATGAAAATAACTTTTGCTTTGGTTCCTTTTGCTATCGTAATCTCTGTATCCAGTGGCGCTTTTGCCAATTTGTAATTTGGTGAAGCATCATCGGGCAAACCTTTATTATATAAATTATCTCCCAGGTAAAGGATGGTTGTTTTATCATCGATTTTTATAAAATTCCTGGCGCCATCAACAACAGGTTGGTGGCCAGAAGGTGTTAATTCGCCTGCATCACCAATTAAAATTACCCTTGCCTGTATAGTATCACCCTGTGCGTAAGAAAGCAATTGGGAAAACATGCATAAACAAATAACAAAACTTACTCTTTTCATTTATCCTTTGGTTTGTGTTTAATAAATAATAAGGTGGCATTTCCTTCTTCATGCGATTCGTTTGAAATAATCATATCACCTGTTGGCGTAAATGTAATGCCCTCGGGTTGTTTGTAAACAGAAGGGTCAAGTTCAAATACCTCTTTTACTTTACCACTCCTGTCGGATATCAGTAACAATTTATTTACTGATGCTAAAATATAAACATCGCCATTTACAGGATTCACCGCGGCTGCAGATGGCTTCAGGTGTAACTTTTCTTCTTTTGTTTTTTCAGCAACCGGTTTTACATCGATCGAAAATAAAGAAGGTGTGTAAACTGCAGAGTCCGGATTAAAACCCCATGCAGTAACTATTTTCTTTTTGTCATCTTCGCAATCTTTACAAAGCATCACCAGCTGGTTGTATTTATCATCGAAATATAAAGTTTCAAATTCGTTTGTTTTTTTATCCGCATTTTCAAATATTTTTTTATTGGTATGAACCGTATCATTACTAAATCTCAACGTTTCAATATCTCCATTGCTGATCAATACATAAAAAATACTGTCGTGCAGCACCACATCCTCAAAATCATGTTTTTTATCAAAGCGCCAGAATTTTACATCCGGCGGATTTCTTAAATGTATTTTAAATAGTAGTCCATCTTCATCAACAATGGCAAAAACACTTGAATCCTTCGGATAATATGAAATGCCCGAGATCTCATTTAATTGTGACGGTAATTGAATTACTTCAGGATTATTAAGATCATAATCCCTGGGGGTTAATAAATTTTCTTTTTTTGAAGAACTGCAACCCTGGTAGTCATGAACTTTTAATAATACCAGTAAAACAACGACCAGATTCCATTTAAGCATAGATAAAGATAAGATGAATTTTTACGGTAAGACAAATCATGTGCCACGTTGTTTTTCAGTATTTTATGATGAAGCATCCTGGCTTTTGTAATTAGTGTTTATTAAAATTATTAAATAAATTACAGCATGAAATATAAAGCGGTCAGGAATTTTATAGGGGGCAAATTTACAGACAATCAAATGGCCGGCAAACTGGATGTGATATCTCCCTTGGATGGTAACAGACTTTCGCAGGTTCCTATGAGCTCCGTTGTGGAATTGAACGAGGCGGTTAAATCGGCAATGGATGCTTTCCCTGCATGGAGCAAAACGCCTATCAAAGAAAGAGTTCAGGTGTTCTTTCGTTATAAAACTTTACTGGAAAAAAATTTACAGGAGCTGGCAGAATTGTGTTCAGAAGAGAATGGCAAAACCCTCGGCGAGTCTGTTGCAGAAATTGAGAAGTGTATTGAACTCACAGAATTTGCCTGTTCACTTCCACAATTGATCACCGGCGAACTTTTAGAAGTTAGTCGCGGGGTAGAATGCCGTACTGAACATGTTCCACTGGGTGTTGTAGCTTCAATTGTTCCATTCAATTTTCCCAGCATGGTACCTAACTGGACCTTGCCAAATGCGATTGCATTAGGGAATTGTATGATCATGAAGCCCTCTGAAAAAGTTCCTTTAAGTGTGGGAAGGCTGGCGTTACTATTGAAGGAAGCAGGATTGCCGGATGGTGTTTTTAATGTTGTACATGGCGGTGTTGAAATAGTGGAAGCAATTTGTGATCATCCTGATATCCAGGCTGTGTCATTTGTGGGCTCTACTAAAGTTGCTAAAATTGTTTACCAGAGAGCAACTTCAAATTACAAGAGATGCCTCGCATTGGGTGGCGCAAAAAATCATCTTATGGTTTTACCAGACGCAATTCCGGGTATGACCGCACAAAACGTGGCCGCTTCAATGAGCGGGTGTGCCGGGCAAAGGTGTATGGCTGCATCTGCAATGATAGGGGTAGGAAATGTTGACAGCATCATTGATAAGATTTGTGAAGAGGCGAGAAAAATTATTCCGGGAAAAAATTTAGGCGCTGTTATCAGTAAAGAATCACAGCAACGTATTGAAAAATACATAACCGAAGCAGAACAACAAGGCGCCACTATTTTGGTTGATGGCAGAAATACAAAAGTGGCGGGCAAAGAAAATGGAACCTATGTTGGGCCAACCGTAATTGATCATGTAACCCCGCAAATGTCCGTTGCAACAGAAGAAATTTTTGGACCTGTGATCAGTATCATCAGAACCAAAACCATTGATGAAGCGCTGGCCATCGAAAATGCAAACCCTTATGGAAATGCTGCCAGTGTTTT
This sequence comes from Chitinophagaceae bacterium, assembly GCA_013694745.1. Classification (GTDB taxonomy): domain Bacteria; phylum Bacteroidota; class Bacteroidia; order Chitinophagales; family Chitinophagaceae; genus Ginsengibacter. The sequence continues at coordinate 2,145 of JACDBU010000141.1, read as the reverse complement.
TACACAAAATGGTGGTGCAGCGCGCTACATCATTGATCATGCAAGCGCAGGAATGATCGGTGTAAATGTTGGCGTACCCGTACCCCGTGAGCCTTTCAGCTTTGGTGGATGGAACGATAGCAAATTTGGTGTGGGAGATATTACCGGCAAAAGTTCCATTGAATTCTGGACGAAACTTAAAAAGTCAACCATTAAATGGAATGCGGAAGCAGGAGTGAACTGGATGAGTTAAGATTTACTGAGTATTCTATATTAGTAAAGAAATAATAAATCGGATGAAAATTAAAGCATAGAATTATTTTAAAAACATTTTGGCAAAATCACGACGAAATATTATCGAATCAATACCTGAAGAAAGGATCGTAAATAAAATTCATATTATCCGTGATCAAAAAGTAATGCTGGATTTTGATTTGGCTAATTTATATGAGGTGGAAACTAAAGCGCTTAACCAAGCTGTAAAGCGTAATGCAGATAGATTTCCGAAAGATTTTATATTCCGGCTTACAACTAAAGAGTGGCAAATTATGCGGTCACATTTTGTGACCGCATCTTACCAAGTTGTTAATGCTCAAAATAATAAAAACATGCGGTCACAGAATGTGACCTCATCACAAATCAAAAGAAATACTGCTATAACTCCGTATGCTTTTACTGAACATGGCGTAACAATGCTTGCCAGCGTATTAAAAAGTGAAAATGCTGTAAAGATGAGTATTGCAGTGGTAAGAGCATTTATTGATCTAAAGAGAAATGCGCTTCAATATAAAGCTGTGATTGAACAAATAGAAAATTTAAAAGATCATTTAGGCGAACACGATGATCAGCTAAATAAAATTTATGAAGCAATTGAAAATCTTCTTGATGATAAAACCGAAAAAGAACTAAAAGAAAATGCATGGAGAAACAGGAAAAGAATTGGGTTTAAACATTAATTCGAAAAAAATATATTATGAGCATTTTAGAAAAGATTTTACCATCCAAAACAAAGGCAGCAGAAATCATCCAGAATAGCCTGGATCACACATTATTTTCCTGGAGCAAACAAAAAGGTTTGAAGCCTCTGGCAATTGAAAGAGCAGAAGGTGTTTATTTATATGACTATGACGGGAACCGTTTTATTGATTTTTCTTCCGGGCTGATAAACGTGAACATTGGCCACGGCAATCAGCGTGTAACCGATGCCGTTATGAAGCAGATGCAGGAGGTTGCTTATGTTACCCCGGGTTGTGTAACCAAAGCAAGGGGCGACCTTGGAAAAAAACTGGCAGAGATCGCGCCGGGAGATCTTACTAAAACCTTATTTACAACCGGCGGCGCGGAAGCAATTGAAAACGCTATTAAACTTGCGAGATTATACACGGGTCGTCATAAAATTATTGCGAAGTACAGGGCTTTTCATGGCGCATCTTATGGCGCTATGACTGCCGGTGGAGATCCCCGGAAATTAGCACACGATGCACAACAGGTACCAAACATCGTGCATGTGGAAGATCCATTTTGTTACCGTTGCCCATGGGGACAGCCAGGGCCAGACCTCTGCAACCGTGAATGTGTAAGTCATGTTGAAAGAGTAATAGATTTTGAAGGCCCCGAAAATATTGCAGCAATAATTATGGAAGGTGAAAGCGGAACATCAGGATGTATAAAATATCCACCTGACTATTTAAAAATGATTAGAGCGCTATGCGATAAGTATGGAATATTATTGATAGCCGACGAAGTGATGAGCGGCTTTGGCCGTACGGGAAAATGGTTTGGTGTGGATAATTATGGGGTAGTACCGGATATGATCGCAACAGCAAAAGGCATTACCGCCGGTTACCTGCCGCTGGGCGCTTTGATCATTTCTGAAAAGCTGGCAAAGCATTTTGATGATAATGTGTTGTGGCTCGGATTAACCTATTCTGCTCACCCCGTATGCTGCGCGGCCGGTGTGGAGGTTTTAAAAATTTATGAAGATGAAAATATGATCGCAAATGCTGCGGCAATGGGAAAATACATAGAACAAAAAATTGAGGCAATGAAAAACCTTCATCCATGTATAGGTGATTTTAGAAATACAGGTTTACTGGGATGCCTTGAGTTGGTAAAGAACAAGACCACAAAAGAACCAATGGCCCCTTACAATGCAAATGCTGATGA
>JACDBU010000119.1 GCA_013694745.1 Chitinophagaceae bacterium | reverse complement strand
ACTTTTTTTGCTTGTCCAAAAAAAGTAACCAAAAAAAAGACCCCCGAAAAAGATTACATCTCTTTTTCGGGTTAGTTCCCTGATTGAGCTTCAGTGCTACTGTAGCTTCAGCTTTGGTTCCCTGATTAATGATGCGGTGTTTTGTTTTCGATTTGAGAAAAGAATTCGTTTGATTCATTAATGAAGTACTGAGTTGGGTTAGTTCCCAGATTGGGCTTCAGTGCTGCTGAAGCATCAGCTTTTGTTCCCTGATTGATAACTCGAAGTGCTTTAATTTTTTCTGCAGCCTTTATTTGTTGTTTGTCACTTTTTTTGCTTGTCCAAAAAAAGTAACCAAAAAAAAGACCCCCGAAAAAGATTACATCCCTTTTTCGGGTTAGTTCCCTGAATGGGCTTTAGTGCAACTGTAGCTTCAGCTTTGGTTCCCTGATTAATAAATCGAAGTGTTATAATTTTTTTGAAACACTCAAATATTGGATTGATACGAAGTGATTCAATTATCTTTAGTCGACAAACTATTTTATGAGAGTTATATATGCAGCAATTGTTCTTGGTATTTGTGGGATTATTGCTTTTTGGATCGTGGGCAATGCCTTTAAATACAAATTCAAATCAACGGAAACCATTGTGGTTACCGGGCTTGCAGAAAAAGATTTCATCAGCGACCTCATCGTTTGGAATGGTTCGTATTCACGTAAAGCCATGGACCTCAAAAGTGCCTACGCATCCGTGAAACAGGATGAGAATACCATACGCCAATATTTAAAGGGAAAAGGAATAGGAGATAATGAACTGGTGTTTTCATCGGTTGTTATCAATAAAGAATTCGATACCAAGACGGATGAAAATGGTAAGCAGACAAGCCAGGTATTTACAGGTTACAACTTAACCCAGACGGTAACCGTACAATCAAAAGATGTTGATAAGATAGATAAAATTTCCAGGGAAGTAACCGAGTTAATTGAAAGCGGTATTGAATTCAATTCTCAAGCTCCATTATTTTATAATACCAAATTATCAGAAGTAAAAATGGATCTGCTGGCTAAAGCCAGCGCTGATGCAAAACTTAGAGCAGAAACAATTGCAAAGAATGCCGGCAATTCTTTGGGCAGTTTAAGAAAAGCAACCATGGGTGTTTTCCAGATAACAGGAAAGAATACTAATGAAGATTACAGTTATGGCGGCGCCTTTAATACTTCCAGTAAAAATAAAACCGGTTCAATTACGATCAAAATGGAGTTTGCAGCAGAGTGAGGAAGGCGAAAATAAAAATGTAAAAGAGAAAATGCAAGCTTACTGTTTTTTCGTTTTATATTTTCTGCTGCATTATATAATCATTCATAAAAAACCCGCTACCGATATCAGTATCCTCTTCGGCCACAATTTGAAACCCCAATTTTTTATAAAATTCCACAGCAATGTTTTTCCGGTTCACGGTAAGATCCAGTACCGTTATGCCTGCTGGTTTAATTTTTGAAATGATGTGTTGAATTAATTGGTTGCCAATACCCTTGCCCTGCTGATCGGGGAGGACGTACAATTTATCCAGCCTGCAGACTCTTACAGGCAAATTCTTCCTTTCATAAAAACAGGCAAAGCCAACCGGCATTTCATCTTCATAAGCAATGATAAAGTCGTGATGTTGCACTGTCATTTTATGCTGCAAAACTTCCTGGGCGTACATGCCGAGCAACATGTATTTTATTTGCTGGGGAGATATAATATTTCCATAAACCGTAGGCCATATCCTGTGCGCCAATTCATGGATGACTGCAATGTCATGTATGCCTGCATGCTTTATAATTATCATTACAATACCTTGATCTTAAGGTCTGGTGCAAAAAATTTGCGACCCAGTTTATCAATTACGAGGATGTCGAAGAAATAAAATTCTTCACCGCTTTGTACACCATTGGCAATATTTGCCTGCCATACTTTTGGCAGCGGTGTAACGGTGAACAGGTCGGATACAGTTGTGAAACTGGTTTGCTTTTTTCCCGTTTCTTCGTCCTGGAAAACACTCTTTCTTTTATACAGGAAATGGTAAGAGCTCATGCTGTAAACAATATTTTTAACATCCGTTATTTTCAATGGTAAGGAAACGAGCTGGTTGGCTTCATCCTTTGTAACAGAGGCTCCATCTGTGTTACGGCCTAAAAATGTTTTCACAACGGGAGGCTTAAACCTTGGGACCTTAGTAATGATGACAGAATCTTTGTGGTGTTGCTGGGCAGCAGCACCCAAGAATACAAATGAGCATAAGAAAAGAGAAAATATTTTAATACGGATCATATAATTATTCATCCCGAAAATTAAGAAATATTCTATTGCTTAAAGTCAAATGCTTACCTCAGTGATGTTAAACTTTCTTCAATAATTTTTATTTTATCAAGCGCATCGGCTTGCTTCTTTCGCTCCAGCTCTATAACATCTGCTTTCGCATTTGAGACAAATTTATCATTACCCAGCTTTTTTTCAACTGATGTTAAAAACCCTTTGAGATACAAAAGGTCTTTTTGTAATTGATTTTTTTGTGAAACCGTGTCGATGGCTTGCTCTGTTTCGATATAAAATTTATTTTTCTTTACCACCACCGCAATGGAATTGGGAACAGGATCAGTGGAATAGGACAGCCTCTCAGCATTTACCTGCTTTACCAGGATATCTTCAATATCTGCAAAATCACTTTTATCGGGGGTATCGAGATGCAATTTTATTTTCTCTTTAGGCTTTACCTGGTTTTTATTTTTAGCATCACGGATTCCCGTTACAGATTCCTTTAAAATATTTCCCCATCTTAAAATCTCTGCATTGGCCTTGCCGGGCTCCTCAAATTGTTTAACAACAAGATCATCCTCCTGCGATTTTAATAAATGATAAATCTCTTCCGTAATAAAAGGCATGAAGGGATGCAATAATTGCAGGAGCTGTTCAAAAAAATCAATCGTTTTTAAATAGAGATCTTCCCCGATCTTTACCCCGAAGGGTGGTTTGATCCATTCAAGATACCAGCTGCAGAAATCATCCCACACCAGCGAATAAATTGTTTTCAAAGCTTCGCTAAGCCTGAAATGAGTATAAAGATTTTCAACCTCGATCCTTACCTCATTCAACCTGCTTTGAAACCATTGTACAGCAAAATTTTCATCATCCGTTATGTTTACAGAAATAGCAGGGGCAAAACTTACCCCCGGATTTGCATTTATTTCCGACATCAGTAAAGCTTGCTGCAGATCATCCCCATCTTCCTTACGTACATTGAATATTTTTATAAGCTTTAACGCATTCCATAATTTATTATTGAAATGTTTTCCCTGGTCCAGGCTGCTCTCATCAAACAAAAGATCATTGCCTGCAGGAGAAGAAATCATTATGCCAAACCGGACTGCATCTGCTCCGTATTTTTTAATAAGATCCAGCAGGTCGGGACTGTTGCCAAGACTCTTACTCATTTTCCTGCCTTCCTTATCACGAACCATTCCCGTAAAATAAACATCACTGAATGGCTTTTCATGCATGTATTCCATGCCGGCCATTATCATCCGCGCTACCCAGAAAAAAATGATATCCTGCCCGGTTACTAACACAGAGGTTGGATAATAATAATTGATGTCATCATTGCCCGGGTCACTGATGCCTTTAAAAACTTCCATGGGCCACAGCCAGGAAGAGAACCAGGTATCGAGCACGTCTTCATCCTGGGAAAGTTTTTGGTTCCTGGTTCCGGGTTCATCGATTTGCAAGGCTCCTAAACTTTGGGCAACGTAAACATTTCCTTCTTCATCATACCAGGCAGGTATTTGCTGGCCCCACCAGAGCTGCCGGCTGATGCACCAGTCTTTTACATTTTCGAGCCAATATTTATAGGTGGCTAAAAATTTATCGCCGGGATGTATTTTAATGTCGCCATCCATCACCGCCTTCAGCGCCGGCCCTGCCATCTCCTTCATTTTCAAAAACCATTGCGTAGAAATTCTTGGTTCTACCACCGCACCGCTGCGCTGGCTGTAACCTACACGCGTTTGGTATTCTTCTTCCTTTTGCAAAAAGCCTTTTTCTTTTAATTCCGCAATTATTTTTTTTCTTGCGGCAAAACGATCCTCGCCAACATAAATTTGTGCAGCCTCACTCAATG
>JACDBU010000109.1 GCA_013694745.1 Chitinophagaceae bacterium | reverse complement strand
ACTCACCGGGCACAATTGATAGTGATTACCGCGGTGAAATAAAAGTGATACTCATAAATTTATCGCAGCAAGTTCAGACCATTAAAAATGGTGACAGGATAGCGCAGATGGTTGTTTCAAAAGTTGAAAAAGCAACCTTGCAGGAAACGGGGGATTTAAATACAACCGCCAGGGCAGACGGTGGCTTTGGCCATACAGGATTACTTTAACTGATCAATGATGAATATGAAAAATATATCACTGGTATTTGTAATGATCGTTTTGATTATTACGGTTAGCTGCAGATCAACTAAAAAATTACAAACAGCCATCAATAAAAAAGATACGGCGCTCGTAATTCATAACACTCCTGTAACTATGGATTCGTTAAAAATAGGCAGGAAGGATATTGATAATTTACAAAAGAATTATATTGATTTTAAAACATTCTCAGCCAAGATAAAGGTGCAGTACGAAGACAGCAAAGGCAAGCAACCTGATGTGGTTGCCTTTATTAAAATGTATAAAGACAGTGTGATATGGGTATCCATCAACGCAACTTTTTTGAGCATAGAAGCCTTCAGGATCCTGATAACAAAAAACAATATTACCATTTTAAATAAACTGGAAAAGCAGGTAGAAGTGCACCCACTCAGTTACCTGGAAAGCGTTTCTAAAATCCCACTCGATTTTAAAACACTGCAGGATCTCATAATTGGCAACCCGATTTATGTGGGTGATAAAATTGTGGCGTATAAACAAACGGAGAACCATATACTGCTTTCAACAGTTGGAGATTTCTTTAAAAATTTGCTTACCATATCTGCCAATACCAATTTAATTGAAAGAAGTAAGCTGGATGATATTGACGTAAACCAGAACCGAACCGGCGATCTTACCTATTCGGAATATGTAAACACGGATCACGGATTTTTTTCAACCTACCGGGAAATTTCTGTGGCTGAAAAAACTAAAGTGGATATTATACTGAACTTTAAACAGAATGATTTTAACAAGGATTTGACGTTCCCATTCAGCATTCCCAAAAATTATAAAGCAAAATAAGCGTTTATTGCAAAGGGACATTTGCATGGAGCATATCAAATATTTTTTAACCCAAAATTCCGGGCATGCCAAAAACCATTTTAACTGCAATTCTATTTTTTCTTTTTACAGGTTTTGTATTTTCCCAGACAGGAAGTAAGGAACAATTACAAAAACAAAGAGAGCAGCTGAAAAATGAAATTGAACAAACCGAAAAGATCCTGAATGAAACCCGCAAAACAACCAAAGAAAACCTGGGGCAATTATCGCTCTTAAACCGGAAGCTTGATTTGCAGGATAACGTGGTGCAGAATATCAGCGGGCAGATAAAATTTATTGACAACGATATTTTCCGTTCTCAAAAAGAAGTGAATAAACTTTCGCGTGTGTTGGATACCCTGAAACAGGAGTATGCTAAAAGTATGGTGTATGCTTATAAGAACAGGAATAGTTATGATTTCCTGAACTTTATTTTTTCAGCATCCAGTTTTAATGATGCCATCAAGCGAATCACTTATTTAAAATCGTACCGCAGTTACCGGGAAATGCAGGGTGAAAATATTTCGCGTACCCAGCAATTATTACATCTTAAAATTAATGATCTCTCAGGCAATAAGCAGCAAAAAAATGCAGCGCTGGTGGTGCAAAACCAGGAGATGACAGAACTTGAAAAACAACAGGCCGAAAAAGAAAGTGTGGTTCAAAAATTAAAGGGAAGGCAAAAAGAATTAACGGCATTGGTGAGCAACAAAAGAAAACAGGATGCAAAGCTGAGAGGTATGATATCAACAATGATAAGGCGTGAAATTGAAAATGCCCGCAAAAAAGCAGAAGCTGATAAAGCCGAGAATGATCGTTTAGCAAGATTGAACAAACCCAAAAATGATAATAACAATGTAACAACCCGGCCAACTGTTACAAAAGTGCCAAAGCATACTGAAAGTGTGCTGGTAACATCAGAGGCCGATAGGGTGCTGGATGCGAACTTTGAAAGGAACCGGGGATCTCTGCCCTGGCCCGCCAACGGATTTATTTTAAACCATTTCGGACGCAATCAATACCCGGGTGGTGTTGAATATGATAATCCCCAGGTTAATATAGGCACCCAGGTCGGGGGAACCGTGAAAGCGATCTTTGATGGTGAAGTAACCCTGGTAAATTATATGGATGATAAACAGATCGTGTTTATCAAACATGGAAAATATTTTTCGGTTTACAGTAATTTATCTTCTGCAAGTGTTCAGCGGGGGCAGTCCATAAAAACGGGACAGGTTATAGGGAAAGCCGCAGCCAATGATGATGGCCAGGGCGAAGTTGACCTGATGATTATGAAGGAAACAAATAATGTGAATCCCGAATTATGGCTGCATAAATGATCAGATAAATTTTTTGTACAGCGCCTCGTATTCTGGAACAATAATATGGATATCGAATTTTTTAGCCTGGCTCAATGCATTGCTTTTGTATTGAAGAAACTTCTTTTCATCCGTTAATAGTGTCAATGTATTTTTGCTCATATCTTCCACATCACCAACATTGCTTAAAAACCCGGAATAGCCATTTACATTAATTTCGGTTAGCCCACCAGCGTTAGTAGATATTACGGGTACTTCGGCTGCCATTGCTTCCAGGGCTGCAAGACCAAAGCTTTCATATTCACTGGGTAAAATAAATACATCAGAAACCGCAAGTATATCTTCCATTTGTTCCTGCTTCCCTAAAAACCGGATATCATTGTGTACATCACTTTCGCGGCATAATCTTTCTATGGCAGATCGCTCGGGACCATCTCCGACAAACAATAATTTGGATGGTATTTTTTTGCTGACATTAATAAAAACTTTTACTACATCTTCAACCCGTTTTACCTTCCTGAAATTAGAAGCATGCAATAATATTTTTTCATCATTTGGGGATATCACCTTTTTAAAAGCCGCAATAGGTTTGCGGTTAAACCGCTTTACATCTACAAAATTGTAAATTACCTCTATATCCTTTTCTATCTTAAAATTACGGTAAGTTTCATCGCGTAAATTTTTTGAAACTGCTGTTATGGCATCACTTTCATTCATGGAAAAAGTAACCACCGGCGAATAGGTTTTATCCCTGCCCACTAAGGTAATATCGGTGCCATGCAAAGTTGTTATAACCGGGATCTTTATTCCCTGTTTGGCCAAAATTTGCTTGGCCATAAATGCTGCTGATGCATGTGGTATGGCATAGTGTACATGCAATAATTCTACATTATTGTTCAGGATCACATCCACCATGGTACTGGCAAGCGCAGTTTCATAAGGTGGATAATCAAAAAGAGGATAGGTAGGCACCCTTACTTCATGGTAAAAAATATTCGCGTGAAACCCGCTTAATCTTACTGGCTGCTGGTAAGTGATAAAATGAATATTGTGTCCTTTATCGGCCAAAGCTTTTCCCAGTTCTGTGGCCAGCACACCACTTCCACCAAATGTTGGGTAACACACAATTCCTATATTCATAAGTTTATTTATTTAAAGATGGGAAAGACAGGCAAAATAAATAACTGCTATCTCCCTGCCAATTTTTTTTGACAAACTGCAAAATACTAATCTTTAATTCTTTATTGCTACCTCTTGTACTTAATTGCTTTGTTTTATTTGTTTAAGTTTGCGGGAAACCAGCAGAGATGAAAAAATTCTTATTTTGGATAATCGGCATCGTTATTTTGCTATTTGTGTTATATATTTTCATTGCTACCTCTTATACATACAGCGATGGAG
>JACDBU010000107.1 GCA_013694745.1 Chitinophagaceae bacterium | reverse complement strand
GTTTAGTAATCCTAAAACCAAACAAAAGGGTTTGCCTAAATTTATATCCTTCTCTGCAACAGATTAACCTGTTGCAATAAGTTTTATGTTTCAATTTTTTCGAAAAAAAATTACGGATAATTCAGTTCCTAATTTCCTGAATTTAGCCGGGGATATACATTCCCATATATTACCCGGTATTGATGATGGATCTCCTGACATTGCTACTTCACTGCAATTGATAAAAGCAATGAAAGACATAGGCATTCACAAAGCAGTTGCTACGCCACACATTATCGGGGATATGTACAGGAATACACCGGAAACGATTAATGCTGCACTGGCAATATTGAATGATGCCTGCATTAAGAATAATTTAAATTTTGAAATATCTGCCGCAGCGGAATACATGCTGGATGATCATTTTTTTTCTTTGTTAAGACGCAAAGAGAAGTTACTTACAATAAATAAAAATTATATCCTTACTGAGTTCTCTTACACATCTGCGCCTGATAATATTGAAGAAATGTTGTTTGAAATATTAACAGAAGGCTACAAGCCAATACTGGCGCACCCCGAGCGGTATTTTTATTACTACAAGAACTATAAAATATTTCACAAGTTGCGGGAAATTGGTTTTTTGCTACAGGTAAATTTATTATCACTTACGGGTTATTACGGAATAGCCGCCGTGAAAGTTGCAAAGTATCTTTTTGAAAATGAGCTGGTTGATTTTGTTGGTACTGACATGCATCATTGGCGCCACGCAGAAACTTTGTTAAAAAAGGAAAACATTATCCTCCTGAACAAATTTATAGGCGAAAAAAAGTATAACGATTTTGAGGCACTAGTATAAATATTATTTAAAATTATTTTTAAAGCTCATCGATGATGGGCTTTTTTTTTAAAAAGGAGGAAAATTAATGCACCCTACCAAAATCGAAGGAACCCCGAAGAATGATTATGTTATATAACTATTTATAAAACTTTGCTCAACCTTAACCTTAACCTTAACTTTAATCTTAACCTCAACCTCAACCTAACCTCCAAACTTTTCCAAAACCTTTCCCATCTCCTCCACAATTTTATCATTCATTAAATTACCAATACAGCCTTCGTGCGTATGATGCAGTTGCTTTGAAATATCGTAATTCAATTCCCCTTTTTCAATTTGATTACCTACCTGCTGGTATGCTTGGCGGAAAGTGATTCCTTTATTCACTAATTCATTTACCGCTTCTACACTAAAAAGATATTTGTATTTTTCATCTTGCAGGATATTGTCTTTTATTTCTATATCCTTCAACATTACAACCGCCAGCTGAAGGCAGGCTTTGAGTTCTTCGATAGCAGGAAATAAAATTTCTTTTGTAAGTTGAAGATCACGGTGATAACCGGATGGCAGGTTATTTAAAAGGAGCGTGAGTTCATTCGGTACCGATTGTACCCGGTTGCATTTTGCTCTAATCAATTCAAAAACATCAGGATTTTTTTTGTGGGGCATGATGCTGCTCCCGGTCGTTAATTCTGCCGGGAAAGAAATAAAACCAAAATTCTGGTTCAGGTACAAGCAACAATCCATTGCAAGCTTACCCAGTGTTGAAGCAATACAGCTGAGGCCATAAGATACTATCTTTTCGGTTTTACCCCTGCCCATTTGTGCATATATTGAATTGTAATTCAACGTTGAAAAGTTGAGTAATTTAGTTGTTGATGCACGGTTTAAAGGAAATGAAGAACCATAGCCTGCACCACTTCCCAGGGGATTTTTATCTGCAACGATGAATGCCGCCACCAAAATTTCCAGGTCATCAATAAAACTTTCGGCATAAGCGCCGAACCAAAGTCCGAATGAAGATGGCATTGCGATCTGGAGATGTGTATAGCCCGGGAGAAGTTTGTCTTTGTATTTTTCGCTTTGCGATATTAAAAGATCAAACAATGTTTTTACTTCATCTTTTATTTTTATGATCTCTGCTTTTAAAAATAACTTTATGTCAACAGCCACCTGGTCGTTCCTGCTACGGCCGCTGTGAATCTTTTTGCCGGCCTCACCAATATTCTTTGTTAATAAAAGTTCAACCTGTGAATGAATATCTTCAACATCATCATCTATTTTGAAATTTTTATTTTTTATTTCTGCAAGAATACTGTTAAGTCCTATTATCGCTTCTTCAGATTCAGGAACGGTCATTAATCCCACTTCCGCCAGCATTTTAACGTGAGCTATTGAGCCCTGTACATCGTATTCAGCCAGCAACAGATCAAATTCTTTATCACGGCCAACCGTAAATTTTTCTATCAATTCCGAAACGGATGTATTTTCTTTTTGCCACAATTTCATAAATGTAATTTTAGAACGGTTTTATTTTGATAAGATCCCAATAATATTAATGCTGCAAAATAATATCTCTACAATATTTTTTTCAACAATTGAATATATATAGCAATTCCTTCTTTTATTTCATCAGTAAAAATGTACTCATCAGCAGTATGACTTCTTACTGAATTACCCGGCCCCATCTTTAAGGCAGGGAAGCTCACCAGTGCTTTATCAGATGTGGTAGGCGAGCCATAATAACTTCTTCCTATTGCGAGGCCGGCCTTCACCAAAGGATGTTCGGGCAAAATAGAAGAGGAGCGAAGCCGCACACTTCGTGGCCGCACATCGCATGTAACATGCGAACTTATTACTGCTATCACTTCATCAAATGTATATAATTCATTTACGCGGATGTCAACAATAAAATTGCAGGTGGCCGGGATTACATTGTGCGCTTTATTTTCCGTTTCAATACTGGTGATGGTCATTTTAACCGGGCCTAAAAGTTCAGAAATTTTTGGGAAGTGGAAATTTTTAAACCATTCTATGTCATTCATGGCTTTATAAATTGCATTTTCACCTTCATCTCTTGCCGCATGACCCGCTTTACCATGAGCGCTACAATCCAGTACCAGCAAGCCTTTTTCAGCAACAGCCATCTGCATCCTGGTTGGCTCGCCCACAATTGCACACCATTCCTGGAAAGGAGAAGGGCTTTCTTTTGCACTTGAAAGTTTTAAAAATGCTGTATCCTGTAAAAGAGATTCAATTCCATTATGCCCCGAAATCTCTTCTTCGGCTGTTGCTGCCAATACAAGATTGTATTTTAAATCTTCATTATTATAAAAATATATAAAAGTTGCAATGAGTGCAACGAGGCAGCCTCCCGCATCATTACTCCCCAGTCCGAATAATTTGCCGTCTTTTTCAACAGGCAGAAACGGGTTAATCGTATAACCGGCATTTTGCTTTACCGTATCGTGATGGGAATTAAGAAGAATGGTTGGTTTTTGGGTATCAAAGAATTTATTTATGGCCCAGATATTATTACCGTGTCTTTGTGTTATTACGGCTTTAGATAAAAGGAATTTTTCAATTGTATCCGCAGTCCTGTCTTCTTCTTTACTGTAAGAAGGTATGGCGATAAGTTCTTTCAACAAAGCTATCGCCTGCTGCTGCAAAAGTTCTGGTTCAATCATTAATTATAGTTGTGCCTGTTTCGCCCCTGATCAACTCACGAATATTTTCAGCTTTGCCAATGATAACTTTTTTTACACCATCATTTAATGCCGCAAAGGCACTATCAAGTTTTGGTATCATACCGGCAAAGATGGCGCCGTCCGCTTTCATTTTTTTAAACTTTTCTGAACTTATTTTTTTCAATAGGGTAGCATCATCAGCTGCATTTTCCAGTACACCATTTTTTTCAAATGAATAGATCAAATTCACATCATAGTCGTGCGAGAGTGCTTTCGCGATTTCCTGTGCTACGGTATCGGCATTGGTGTTTAATAGCTGGCCATTTCCATCATGCATAATTGGAGCAACCACTATGGTAAGATCCTGGTTAAGTAATGATTGGAAAAAAGAAACATCTACTTTATCAATATCGCCAACAAAGCCATAATCTATTCCCCTGCCC
>JACDBU010000080.1 GCA_013694745.1 Chitinophagaceae bacterium | reverse complement strand
CTTCAGTACTGGTATCACCATCTCCAAAATCCCAGAGGTACTTTGTAGCGCCAAAGGATTGATTTACAAAATCAGTGAACTTATTTTCCTGTGGCGGATTAGGGCTATAGGTAAATGCGGCAGAAGGTATTGGACTTACTGTGATTGTAAATGATGTGGAATCTTGTTTGTTGCATGAGGTGGAATCAAAAGCTTTTAATTTCACAATATAAGTGCCCACTGTTGGATATAAATGTGATGGATTGTCCTGGGTTGATGAAGTACCATCGCCAAAATCCCATATGAAACTAAGTCCCCCGAGCGAGTTATTTAAAAAATCCGCAGTATAAGGAACACATCCCTTTGGAGGTGTAGAGAACAGAGCTGTTACCTGTGGCGAAAGGCGAACGGTCTTTACTGTATCATCAGGCGAATTACAAAAAGTAGTATCATCAATTGATAACTTAACGCGGTAAGTACCTGGCCCTGCATAAGCATGAATAACCGGGGGTGATTGACTTTGTGTTACAGGGGCTGTGTTATCTCCAAAATCCCAAGTAAAAGTATTTGCATTAAAGCCACCGAAAGTTGCAGAGGAAGTGTTCGCAAAGCTATAGCTAAGGCTGGTACAGGGTTGTAATTTGGTTGAAACAAAATCAAGTAAAACTTTATTATTGCCCACCTTGATAGTCGTGTATGCAGTGTCAGAAATATTACAGGTAGTACTGTCTATAGCAATAAGCCTCACTAAAAATCTACCTGTTGTATTATACGTGTGGCTGATGTTTGGAACTGTGGTAGTATCTCCTGAACCATCTCCAAAATTCCAATAATAAAGTTTGGCTTTTTGAATAGTATCAGAAAAATCAACTGTCAAAGGAATACAGCCGATAGTATCGTAAGCTACTCCATTTATTGATGCCTGCAGGCCGGCTTGTATGCCCGCAAAATTCATAGCAATCTTTAGCATTCCAAGATTACAGCTTCCACCTATAGCTGGAGTAGCATTGTTAGTCTTAGACCATGAGCCAGGCGTTCCGGGAAATGCAACACCTTTATAGCAATTAGCACACATGGCCTGGTAGATAACTCCATTCTTGTCAAACCTGCTTGTGCCGCCATCTACATGATCCCCGAAAGTTTGTGGTGGATTTGAGCCTACGTCAGGCGGGTCATCCTGGCCAAAAAAGGTTCCATATAATATTTTTGCCGCGTCTTTTTGCAAAACGAAAAAATAAAAATCACTTCCTGTAGCATCCGGCTTTCCTTTTATTGCATTGGGGGTTACAGGCATACCTTTTACATTTCCTTTTAAAAATGGTCTATTTGCTTTCCCTCCCCATCCAGATACGTAGACATTTTCACACCTGTCAACTAAAAAAGCAGTGGGTGAAATGTTAGGAGTAGAACCGGATCCAAACACGGTAGAATAAACATAGCTTTTGAGATCAGGGGTTATTTTAGAAATAAATTGTTTAGCGCCTGCAACAGAAAAGCCAACATTATTAGTTATAATCCAATTACCTTCTGTAAGTCCCATTACATAAATAAACCCCAATTTGTCTGTCTCAATGCCATAAACCTGGTCTGCCGATGCCGTACCAAGATAAGTTCCCTTTAAAGCTGCTGTTCCTGTATTATTTAATTCGATAACGAAACCGTCGCAAGCTCCCTTTGCAAAAGCTGATTGAATTACACCTGATAAAGAAATACCTGGCATGTCATCGCTGGCAGTACCACCCGCTACATAAATATTATTATTGGTACCAATCTTCAGCACATAAGCCGCGTCATTATCACTTCCGCCGATGAGGGTGCTAAAAAGAAGGCTGTTACAATTTGAATTTAATTTTAAAACCACGGCATCCTGTTTTTTCCCTGGTATTCTTTGAAATGCGCCGCTTGTAGTTGGAAAGTTTTCAGTAACTCTGCCAGAATCAGTAGACTGTGTACATGATGCAACATAAATATTATTTGCCCCATCCAGCAAAACCTCACTGCGTGCATCATCCCCATAATTTCGTTTTAGAGAAATTAAACCCGGGGCAGATCCTTCGTCACCTATATTCACTCCATCATCACCAGTACCACCAATTCTTACTGATCCAATTAAACCATTTCCTGCTGCATTCAATTTAGTTACAACGATATCCCATTGCCCTCCACTACCAAATACCGGAACAGTAGCAGGATAATCTGATGACTTGGTTCTTCCAGCAATTACAAGATTTCCTTGTGGATCAACAATTAAACTATGGGGCTGATCTTGTAAACTTCCACCAATATAAGTGGCATATATTCTATTTCTACCATTGGGAGAAAGTTTAATTATTGCAATATCATAAGCACCATTGAAAGAATTATCATAAGCGCCTGCAAAAGGAGGATTAAGAAATCCATTTCCCCAAGCAATGCCTCCACCATAAAAACTACCGTCAGGGCCGTAAGTAGCAGTGAAGCCCCAATTATCCGCAATGCTCCCGGAATAACTGAAGAAAATTTCTGTAGGATCAATGATCAACACTTTATCAGGAGAATAATTTTTGACTTTAAATTTTACGACATCTCCTTCTACAATATAGCGGCAATCAAGTTCCTGGCGTTTATTATCTACTACCTGGTAAGTATAAGGAGCAAGCTCTTTATTATCGCCAACACTCGTAGATATTACAAGCTCTTTATTTTTTACGGTTATTTTATCTGCACCGTAATATTTCATTGCAATA
>JACDBU010000050.1 GCA_013694745.1 Chitinophagaceae bacterium | reverse complement strand
ATTTGAAATGACGAAAAAAATCTTGAGAAGGGGAAAGATTGTAAAACCATTTTCAATCTTTCTCTTTCAAAAGAAAATTATTGATCTACTATATTATCCTTCCTCTCTGCAATTAGGTACAATGGATGCAATGTTGGCTGCAATACTTTGTGAGGGATAAAAAATTTATTTCATTAAAATAAGATATACTCCGATAATAATTCCTAAAATTCCTAAAATTCACATATAAATGTTGTATCGTCTATTAAGTTGAAGTCAAAAATAAAAGCTGAAACATTTGCCGCCGATGTTGGTGTTCGTGCGGTTGATTTTTGAGCCTTGGATATCACCAACATCAGTTAGAGATGTAATTTATTTATCTAAGCCATCCAATGCGTTAAAAACCCAAACTCATCTACCCCGCTTTCATAATATTTTGCAGAAGAATATTTATAATCTTTTGCGTAAACACA
Source organism: Chitinophagaceae bacterium (assembly GCA_013694745.1). Taxonomy (GTDB): domain Bacteria; phylum Bacteroidota; class Bacteroidia; order Chitinophagales; family Chitinophagaceae; genus Ginsengibacter. The sequence continues at coordinate 26,059 of JACDBU010000050.1, read as the reverse complement.
TAGGCCTGCTGCTACAGAATTGTTGTGAATATATTCCATCTTTTGTATAAAAACTTCTTTTGTCCATAAATCTATGCTCAAAGGATTACGTTCCCAAAATTGATAAGCTCTGTCTTTTGCTCCAACATAAAATCTTTCTAACACCTTTGGGTGGTATTTTTTTAAATCTCTTTTTATAGTTTGTGATACGTACTTTAAAAAGTTTCTCTGAACTGCATCTCTTTCAAATCCATCCTGTATTTGCCAAATTAAATGTATGTGATTACTCATTATAGCAAATACATTTACAGCTACTCATTTTTCTTTTACTATAGGAATGAGACTTTCAATTATTACATCTTTATATTTATCTTGTTTTAAAAGATGTTTCCATTCTAAAATTGTAGCTGTGAAGTATTGTAGATTATTTGTTGTGATGGTTACTTTTTTGTTGGCAAAGTTAATAAAGAGCAAGCAGTTTTATATCTCTTTGTTCCTAACTGTGTGCTGGTTGTTGGTGATTGCTATGCAACAAAGCCATCCGCACGAACACACAACAACGGCGTAGGGTAGGCCTCATGTGGTTGAAAACTTTTTTGGAACACCGGCAGGGGCTGAAGTGAAATATTGTTCTATTAATACAAAGCTCAGCAACATGAACGCTACTGTCATCGTTTCGCCAAGTTTTAATTTCAAATGCTCCGAATGCTTTGAAATAAAATGAAATGTCTGAGACACCACTCGGAATAAAAAGTTGTGGTGCAAAAAATGTTTTTTTATTTGTCATTGGTATGCCTGTTAATGTTTGTTTTATGTAGTCGGTTCAAAGTTATCATTATCCCCAAAACTTGCCACCACGCAATGATTGGTGTTATTCGATGCAATATAATTTGATTTGTTGGTCTTGAAAAACAACAGATTAGCATTATACATTTTATATTGTCGTAAGCACAATCTGATTTTGCTTTTACAGGTTTTCAATATTATACAAATTATCAAAAGGGCTGACAATATACTAGCTACTCCTACTTGCTCCTCGCTACTCGCTTCTTACCTATTGCCCATTTCCACAATTGGCTTTCTCTCAAAAAGTATCGTAAATTGTTACTCCTAAAAAATTTGATATGAATCGCAAATGCAGGCTTGGTATAATTATTTTGACAGCTGTTTTTTTGGTAAGCTTTTCTCCCCCGGGAGGCAAAGATAAAAAAACAAGAAAGTTCATCGATCCTGCTAATATGGATCTCTCGGTTAAGCCCGGTGATAATTTTTTTCTTTATGCCAACGGTGCTTGGGTAAAGAAAAATCCTGTGCCCGCTTCTAAAACACGATGGGGAAGTTTTGATCAGTTAATAGAAGACAATTCGGGAAGGCTTCATCTCTTGCTGGAAGAAGCTGCACACAATCCTGCCGACAATAAATTTAAAAAAGTAGGCGATTATTATGCCAGTGGTTTAGACAGCGCAGCCATTGAAAAGCTGGGTTATGAGCCCATCAAAGCTGATATGGAACGCATCAATTCATTAACTTCTATACAGGAAGTTGTAAACGAAATGACTTATGAAAAAACTAACGGAATGACCGGATCATTAATAAGTATAAATATTTCGCAGGATAAGAAAAATGTAAGCAAATATATCCCACAGATAGGCCAAGGTGGAATTACTTTACCCGACAGGGATTATTATTTAAAAGGAGATGCCCGCAACTCAAAGACACGAACTGAATTTTTAATGCACATTGCCAATATGTTCCGGTTAACCGGCGTATCTGCAGCAGATGCCGCGAAGAAAGCCGAAGCGGTGATGCGCATTGAAACTGCTTTGGCAAAGGCACAGTTGCCAAGGGTTGAGATGAGGGATCAATACAAAACGTATAACAAATTTGCCTGGAAAGATCTGTCGGCAACAACGCCATTATTAGACTGGAAAAATATTGCAGAGAAATTAGCGATCACTGGTACAGATAGTGTAATTGTATCCAATCCTTCTTTTGTAAAATTGATCGACCTGTTACTGGGTGTCGTTCCGGTTGAAGATTGGAAAACCTATTTACAATGGCACCTGCTAAATGATGAAGCTCCTTATTTAAGCAGTGCATTTGAAAAAGAAAATTTTAATTTCAACCGTGTTCTTTCGGGACAAAAAGAAATACAACCACGCTGGCAAAGAATAAGTAGCCAGATCGATAACTCAATGGGAGAGTTATTGGGGGAGCTGTATGTAAATAAATATTTTACTGCGGAAGCAAAAAAACGCATGCTCGACCTGGTGAATAATTTGCAACAAACTTTTGCAGATCGCATAAAAAGACTTGACTGGATGAGTGATGAAACCAAACAAAAAGCCTTCGAGAAATTAAATGCATTTACTAAAAAGATCGGGTATACTGATAAGTGGAGAGATTACAGCAGTGTTAGAGTTGACCGCAACGATTATATTGGAAACCACCGCCGCGCCGCTAAATGGGCTTATGATGATATGGTAAGCCGGCTGGGTAAACCGGTTGATAAAACACGCTGGGGTTTTACACCACCTACCGTAAATGCATCTTACAACGCTACCAACAACGAAATAACTTTTCCTGCAGGTATTTTGCAATTTCCATTTTTTGATTTTGATGCTGATGATGCCGTAAATTATGGTGGTATAGGCGCTGTTATTGGTCATGAAATGACACACGGATTTGATGACCAGGGCCGCCAATCCGGTGCTGACGGGAATCTTACCGAATGGTGGACAAAACCCGATGCAGATAAATTTAAATCAAAAGCAGACGAGGTAGTTAATCAATATAATGCTTTTACCATCCTGGATACTATACATGTAAACGGCCGGTTAACCCTGGGTGAAAACCTTGCAGACCTTGGTGGAGTGAATATTGCCTACGAAGCTTTTACAAAAACAAACCAGTTTAAGGAAGGAAAAAAAATTGATGGCTTCACACCGGCTCAGCGCTTCTTTTTAAGCTATGCGCAAATTTGGAGAAGTGTTATCTTACCGGAAGAAGCGGCTAAAAGAATATTAACTGATCCGCATTCTCCGGGTATGGCGCGCGCTAACGGACCGGTTAGTAATATTGATGCATGGTATGAGGCATTTAATGTGCAGCCGGGTGATAAAATGTATAAACCAAAAGAGCAAAGAACAAGAATATGGTAATTATGCGGGATTAAAAAAATGTATATTGTAATAAGAAAAAATTAAATACAGCTTACTCGTACGTTTGAAAATTTTTCGGTTCGGGATGTCTGAATATTCACAAGTGTTTTTATTTATTAATTGAAATTTTTCACTTTTAAATATCACACATGTTCAAAAAAAATCTAACTGTAGCCCTTGGCTTTTTCTTTTTTGCATTTCTTACAACCGTTAAAGCTGATGCGCAGCTATCAGGTGTAACTTCCTACGATCCTACAACGGATCAACGTAATATGAGTGCCGCTGAAACAGATCAGCAACTAACACAACCTGGTGTAAGATTTGATATTGCAAAATTGCAAGCCCTTTTGCAGCAATACGTTGCTAATGGATTAAAAGAGATCACTTTTACATTTTCTACTGTACGTGCACAGGACACTGCAAAATATTTTGCAGCCAATCCCGACCTTACTATATCTCAAAGATTACAGGTTGTTGATAAGCCTACAATATTATTGAAGGTGCCATCTTATGTGATGAAAAAATGGCAAAAGACAACAGATGCCAGGGCTACTTCAACAAGTAATGTTTTTGTTGACATGGCTAAAATTTGTCCACCGCCTGCTTCGTGTAATTGATAAGTAATTTTAAGAAGATGTGTCTCCACTTGTATTCACATTGTAATGCAAAGGTCAAATAAAAAACAGATTGTCCTTAAAATATCAATGTAAATGAAGTGCCTTTATCTTCCGCCGAATGTACCTGGATATTGCCATGATGCAGCATCATAATTTGTTTGCAAAGGCTTAATCCAATGCCACTGCCATTTTTCTTTGTAGTAAAAAAGGGTATAAAAATTTTATCTAAAATTTCCGCGGGCATCCCGGTTCCGTTGTCGGTTACTTTTATCACAATTTTGTTGTTGGTATCCGTGTATGCTGCTAATATTATTTTAGCATCGGGGATATCTTTAACCCCTTCAATACTATTTACCACAAGGTTTATCAATACCTGCTCAATAAGATTATTATCTGCTTTCATAACCAGGCCTGTCTCTTTTAATACGATCTGCATATCGATATTTTTCTGATCAAGCGTAGGCTGCATCAACTGGTTAAGGCTTTCAAATAAATCCCTTACATAGATGGTTTTAAGCGTGGGTGTGGTTATCTTATTTAAATTGCGGTAGGTTTCAGCAAATTTTAAAAGGCCTTCACTGCGTCTTTTAATAGTATCAATTCCTATTTCCAGGTCATCAACACTTCCTCCATCATTATTCAAATGCGGCATTGATTGCCTCACCCTGTTTTTTAAGGTATCCGCAAGTGATGAAATGGGTGCGATGGAATTCATGATCTCATGCGTCATCACGCTCAATAATTTTTGCCATGCCTTTGATTCTGTTTCGTCAAGCGCTTCATCAATATTCTGAAAAGCGATGAGTTTATATTTTTCTCCATCCGTTTGAAATGCTGTTGCGGAAAGCAATAATTTAAATGCTGTTTTTTCAAGATGAGCTGAAGCAATTTTATTTTCACCGGGCTTGAGGCCTACGATATTTTTATATAAAGGCTCATCGCGTTTTGCCAGGGAATGAATGGTTTTCAAATACGGTAGTTCAAGCATTTTTTTTAGTGATTCATTCATCCAAACAACTTCACCGGTAGTTGCGCGATACGAGAGTATCCCCGTATCAACCAACTCGAGAATTTTTTGCAGGTACTGGTATTGTGTTTCTTTTTCTTTGCTGATGATCTTAAATGTTGAATTGATCTCGTTAAAACCTTTTCGCAATGGCTGCAATTCAACGGGGGCATGCTTTACATCAAAATTCCTGGAAAAATCACGGTAGTGTACGGATTCAACGAATTGATTCAATTCTTCATGGGCCTTTCGGTGAAAACGGTAGAATTCAATTAACTGGTAAATGATAATGGGAAGCACCAGGATCAAATACAACATCCGGTTATTTACTATTAAAAAAGCAGCGGCAGTTAATGTTATGAATAACAATAATACCCGCAATAAGATCCGCCACTCAAATTTTTTTGGTATCATATTATTTTAATTGCCCGTTCCATGAATAGCCGGTGGCTTTAGCCCCCGGTTATTTTCTTCCAAATAAAATCAATCTCATATTTTTACCCAGCCTGAAGGCAGGGTCTAGTCATGCGAATTAAGGTATTGGTTCATTTATTTTAATTATTTAATAAGGCCGTTCCATGAATAGCAGGTGGCTTTAGCCTCCGGTTATTTTGGTAAATTATTACACAATCGTATATTTTCCCCAGCCTAAAGGCAGGGTCTAGTCATGTGACCTTTCTATGAATAGCCGGTGGCTTTAGCATCCGGTTATTTTGTATTCCTGGTTTACTTTTTCTTTCCCAAAATATTCGATGGCGGATTAAATATCATATTTATTTAACCGGCGATAAAGCGCGGTACGTGTTAAACCCAGTTCTTTGGCAGCTTTTGAAATGTTACCATGATTTTTTTCGATCACTTTTAAAATGGTATTTTTTTCAATGGAACTCAATTTTAATTCTGCCGGTTCATCATCATTAACTTTAGAAGATTCAATAGGAGAGAAAATAATATCCCTGGCCTGCAGGAGATTATCATCAGACATAATTACAGCCCGCTCAATCGTGTATCGCAATTCCCTTATATTGCCGGGGTAATGATATTGCAATAATTTTTCAATTGCGCTTTTATCAAATTGTACTCCCGCCTTTAAATATTTATCACTGTATACTTTGCTAAAATGTTTTGCAAGCATAATAATATCATTACCACGTTTGCGCAAAGGAGGTAAAATTATTTCTACCGTATTGATTCGGTAGATCAGGTCTTTTCTGAAATGATTTTCATTTGCTAGTCCCTGTAAAGGCACATTCGTTGCGCATATCAACCTTATATCAAGTGGTATTGGCTGGTTATCGCCAAGTTTTGTTATCTGCCTGTTTTGCAAAACACTCAGCAGCTTTGCCTGCTGGTGTAAGGAGATATTCCCGATCTCATCCAGGAATAGCGTACCTCCATTTGCCGCTTCAAACCTGCCCGTGCGGTCTTCTCTTGCATCTGTAAATGCGCCTTTTTTATGTCCGAATAATTCGCTTTGAAATAATGTTTCTGTTAATTCTCCCACATCAACTTTAATAAATGGCATGGTTGAACGGAGCGATTGCTGGTGAATTGCTTTTGCTATGAGATCTTTTCCCGTACCATTTTCACCCAATATTAAAATATTGGCATCCGTAGGAGCAATTTTTTCAACCTTGTAAAAAATTTCCTGCATAACATCAGATTCGGCTAGCAACTCTTTATGAATGATAGAATCTACGGGCGTCCTGTGATTTTTACTTCCCGGAGTTTCGTGGGCATTTAATACGTTTTTTATTATTTGTATAAGCTTCTCATTATGCCAGGGTTTAACAACGAAATCAACAGCACCTTCTTTTAAAGAACGTACTGCAAGATCAATATCTCCATAAGCCGTTATCATTACCACAGCAGCATTGGATTTGAATTCCTTAATTTTTTTTAGCCAATAAAATCCTTCATTACCCGTATTTATGGAGCTGTTGAAGTTCATATCCAGCAGGATTATATCAAAGGATTGTTTAGATAGAAGTGATCTTAAATTTTCCGGGTTTTTTTCTGTCAGCACATCTTTCGCTTCTGTTTTCAACAAAAGCCGCACTGCAGTTAAAACATCAGGGTCATCATCAATGATCAATATGGAGGCATTTCTTAACTGCATAAATTTTATAAAAGGGTATTCAAATAAATCATTCTAAAGACAAGAAAAGAATTTTACATATATCTATCAGCATCTTGTTCCTGCTGCCTTAATCTACAAGTATACCATATTTATAAACCTATGGCAATTAATTTTTTAATGATAATAATCATAACAAAAGTGTATCAAAACCGGACAGTTCATGTCTATTAACGAACACTTTCGTAGATTAATTATTCCCTAATTTGTTGTAAATCAATACCCCCGGTTTCTGGCATGTTGTTGTATTAAAATTGTAAGATTTGTTTTCTCACAGTGTTGTAAAGTTGTCCGGATAATTAAAATCCGTGCGGCTTTACACTTTTTAAAAGGTTATCAGTGAAGCACATTTCTGCCACAACAATGCTTGTGATCAAGAATTACAGATCTACTGTGGAAGAAAGCGCCCTGCTATTTCTGAAAAAAACCTGTTTAAAGCAAATATTATTTTTTCAATATTAAACTAGTTCTGCACGTGGATAGAGTTATAAAAAAAAGTAAGTGGAGTAGGAAAAGATTATTGACCATTGGAGCAGTCATTGCAGTTTTGGCATTAATTGCCGCCAGTTATTATTATACATCGGGGCCCAATAAATTATCAGTAGAAACTGATCGCATTACTATCAGTGAAATTAAAAAAGGGGCGTTCCAGGAATTTATTCCGGTTAATGGGGTGGTACTTCCGGTTAACACTATTTACCTTGATGCAATTGAAGGCGGACGTGTAGAAGAAAAATTTGTAGAAGACGGCGCCGTTGTAAAGAAAGACCAACCCTTACTCCGGTTAACCAATACCGATTTGGAGTTAAGTCTAATCAACCAGGAAACTTCTGTATTTAATTTATTAACGCAAATGCGAATTTCTGGAAATGCAGCGCAGCAAAATACAATTGGCAAATTAAACCAGGTAACCGATGTTGACAATTCGCTTACAGAAGCAGAACGTGTTTACAAACTAAATAAAAGTTTATATGCGCAAAAAGCGATCGGCTCACAGGAATTTCAGCAGTCTGAAAATAATTACAATTACCAGCTGCAAAAGAAAAAATTAACGCAGCAAATTTTAAAACAAGATTCCTTTTCAACCAGGCAGGAAGCGGATCAGGCAAGGCAAACATTTGGCAGAACCCAAAATGCTTTACAGGTGATGAGAAGAAAAGTAGGTGACCTGATCGTAAGGGCTCCGGTTGAGGGACAGTTAACTTCTCTTGATGCAGAAATTGGGCAGTCGAAAAATAAAGGTGAAAGATTAGGACAGATAGATGTTTTGAGCGGCTTTAAAGTAAGGGTTAATATAGATGAGCATTATATCTCAAGAATTTTCACTGAGCTGAAGGGAGAATTTACACTAGCCGGAAAAGATTATAAATTAAAAATAAAAAAAGTTTTCACTCAGGTAACCAATGGCAGCTTCCAGGTGGATATGGAATTTATCGACAGTGTACCGCAGGGGATCCGCCGGGGACAAACATTACAGATACGCCTTGCTTTAAGCGATGAAACCCAGGCTGTACTTATTCCAAGAGGCGGCTTTTTTCAGCAGACAGGTGGCAACTGGATATTTAAAGTAACTGAGGACGGATCAAAAGCGTATAAAGTAGATATACAATTGGGAAGGCAAAATCCTGATTATTACGAAGTATTGAGTGGATTGAAACCGGGGGATAAAGTGGTTACTTCCAGCTATGAAAATTATGGCACCATGCAGGAACTGGTTTTAAAAAAACAATAAAACGCTGAATATGAAAAAGAATATTATTTACAGGATCATTGCAATCATTTGCTTGTGCAGCTTTTCCGTACTTCTAAAAAGTGAAGAACGCACCTGTGATAAAAATTGCAAAATGTCGTCGGCCGATAAAATAATTACCCCGCCAAATGCTGAAAACATCGATGCATACGACAACAGGCTAATGCATCATGACGACTTTATTATTAAGATCTGAATCAAATAAATCTCACAAATAAAAAAAAATATATGATCAAAATTTCTGAACTGGAAAAAATTTACCGTACCGAAGATGTGGAAACTGTAGCCCTTAATAAATTGTCATTTGAAGTTAATGACGGAGAATTTGTAGCGGTAATGGGCCCTTCCGGTTGTGGCAAATCTACCCTGCTGAATATTGTTGGATTACTGGATGACCCCGATAGCGGGAGTTTTAAATTCAACGGAACTGAAGTTGCGCACTTTAATGAGCGTAAGCGTGCTGAGTTACGCAAAAGAAATATTGGTTTTGTATTCCAAAGTTTTAATCTCATAGATGAATTAACGGTTTTTGAAAATGTGGAATTACCGCTTATTTACCTGGGTGTAAAAAGCCCGGAAAGAAAAACAAAAGTAGAAGCTGTGCTTGATAAAATGCAGATCATGCATCGCCGAAATCATTATCCACAGCAACTTTCAGGCGGTCAGCAACAACGTGTAGCCGTGGCAAGAGCAGTCGTGAATAATCCAAAACTCATCCTGGCTGATGAGCCTACGGGTAACCTTGATTCATCAAATGGAAATGAAGTAATGCAGTTGCTTACTGATCTTAATGAACAGGGCACTACCATAATTATGGTTACACATAGTGAACATGATGCCCGTTACAGCCATCGCATTATCAGGATGCTGGACGGACAAACCGTAACTGAAAATATCCTGGTATAAAGCCTGCTTTCCGCAAATGAAACTTAGTTGCAGGCCTGCATCTTTTAATAAAAGCTCTTTAAAATAAAATTTGATGTTGGTTATTAGTTTACTAAGCAGCTTATGTCCAACATTAAATGGTAACAATATTTTAATCAATATTTAAAATTATTCCTCTTTCGGGGCGAAAGGGGCTTCATTATGATACGCAATTATTTAAAGATCGCCTTCCGCAATTTGATGAAATATAAATTCATCTCTTTCATTAACTTATTCGGACTAACGGTTGGGCTTACCTGCTGTTTATTGATCCTCAGTTATATTTTGCATGAACTTAGCTATGATAAATTTCAGCCCCATGCAAGCCAGGTATTCCGGGTTACCCGCACTTTCAATAACCTGCAAACTGGGGCCGTATCCCTGAATCTGAGCACCATTGCACCGGCATTTGCGCCGCGCTTGCAAAATGATTTTAAAGAGATAGAAGATATGACCCGCACCTATCCTAATGGAACCACACCTGTTCGGTACGGTGAAAAAATGTTCAATGAACAAAATGTGTTTTTCGCTGACGAAAAATTTTTCGATTTTTTTTCCGTCAATATGCTGGAAGGCAACCCGCAGAAAGCCCTGGGAGATCCATATAGTGTGATGTTAACGGATGTAGCTGCTAAAAAATACTTTGGTAATGAAGAACCAATGAACAAGATCATCCGGCTTAACGTGGGCAAATATTATGATTTTAAAGTTTCCGGTATTTTCAAAACATTCCCTTCTAATACCCATTTTCACCCTGACCTCCTGATATCATTTAATACCTTAAATGATACCCTCGTTTATGGCGCACAAAACCTGAGAACAAGTTGGGGCAACAATTCATTTTTTACTTATATCCGCCTGCCAAAAGATTATGATTCTAAAAAACTGGAAGCACAATTTCCGGCATTTCTTGATCGCAATATGATCGGTCAATATACCACCATCAAACCTTCAAAGGGTACCTCGCTTGCTTTACAAAAGCTTACTGATATTCATCTCCGCTCACATACCGATTATGAAGCGGAAGAAAATGGCGATATCAAAAAGGTATGGATCTTTTCTGCCATTGCTTTATTTATTTTATTGATCGCCTGTATAAATTATATGAATCTTTCTACTGCCCCGTCTACTTTACGTGCCAAAGAAATAGGTATCCGAAAAGTTGCAGGAGCACAAAGAAAAGAGATCATCACACAATTTTTAAGCGAATCAATTTTGATATCATGGATTGCTATGCTGTTAGCCTTTTTATTAACTGCTTTTTTACTTCCATCGCTAAGTAAAATATCCGGGGAACAATTAAATATGCAGTCGCTATTACAATGGCAGATCCTTATCCCGGTATTGATGATTCCTTTTTTTATTGGTCTTATTTCTGGTATTTATCCGGCACTTTTCATGTCATCTTTTCAACCGGTAAAAGTTTTGAAAGGATTTTTGAAAGTTGGGGGCGGCAATATTTCTTTTAGAAAAGTGCTTGTAACATTACAATTTGCCATTTCCATAATCCTGATAATTTGTACTGCTATCGTGTTTACCCAAATGCGTTATATGCAAACAAAAGCGTTGGGTTTTGATAAAGAGCATATCGTTACGCTGCCATATATCACCGACCTGAATGATAAATATGATGCATTCAGAACTGAGCTCATTTCAAATTCAAATATAAAAGATGCAGGCCGCTCATCAAGGATACCAACCGGTAGATTGCTGGATGCTATGGGCGCTCAAATGACTTCCGGTGATACACTGGCGCCAGTTAATGTGGATATAAAATTTGTTTCTGCCGACGAAGATTTTATACCCACATACGGGGTCAAGATCCTTGCAGGGCGCGGATTTTCACGAGATTTTGGAACCGATACTTCAGCATTCCTGATCAATGAAGCCGCGGCAAAGGTGCTCGGATTTAAAACCAATGACAAAGCTATAGGTAAAGATTTCGGATATGGAATGCGCAAGGGTAAGCTGATCGGTGTGTTCAATGATTTTCATTTTGAATCATTGCATCAGCGTATCGTTCCACTGGTATTACTTGTTCCCACCAGTGCAAATAATTATGGTAGAATTTCGGTTAAGATAATTGGAAATAATATTCCCTCAGCCTTATCACATATGGAAAACACCTGGAAAAAATTTCTCCCGCAAACACCTTATGAATATACTTTCCTGGATGAGAATTTTGATAAATTGTATAAAGCTGAAGACAAACAAAAAACAATTCTTACTGTATTTGCCTGCCTTGCAATCTTTATTGCTTGTCTTGGTTTGTTTGGCTTATCTGCATTCGCTATCACCCAACGCGTAAAAGAAATAGGGATCAGGAAAGTGTTAGGCGCAAGTGTATCCAGCATTGTACAGTTGCTTTCAAAAGATTTTTTAATACTTGTTGCCATATCAGCCATCATTGCATTTCCTGTTGCCTGGTATTTCATGAACAGTTGGCTGCAGGATTTTGCCTATCGCACTGATATACCGTTGTGGATATTTATTGGGGCATTGATAATAGCTGCGTTTATAGCGCTTTTCACTATCAGTGTCCAGGCGATAAAGGCGGCGGTATCAAACCCGGTAAAAAGTTTGAGATCTGAATAGAATGGTTAGCTCTAAATTTTCAGAAATAAGAGCCGAAGTGAAGTATGGGATCAATAAATAATGATGATCTACAGGGTATAACATTTTTAATTTAAAAAATTATGATCCGGAATTATTTTAAAACTGCCTTACGCAACCTTTGGAAAAACAAGGTTACCAGCTTCATAAACCTTTTTGGTTTGTCGATTGGAATGACAGCTACAGTCTTTATTTTTTTATGGGTGCAAAATGAATTCAGCTTTGATAATTTTCAACCGGGTAAAAATAATATTTACCGTATTACCAACACACTGCAGGTAACAAAGGACGAAGCCTGGATATGGGAAAATTCACCCATGCCTTTGGCGGAAGCAGCTGTTAAAGAAATACCGGGAATAAATAAAGCTGCCCGTGCCATTGCAAATACATACGGAGGAATTGCTTTAGGGATCAGCAACAAATTGTTTGCTGAAAAAACAACAGCCTGGGTTGACAATGGATGGTTCAATATATTTCATTATGATTTCATCGCCGGCAGCGCTTCGAATTTTTCACGGGGACCTTTTAATATTATACTCACTGAATCAAAAGCCAAAAAATATTTTGGTGAGACAAATCCTATCGGTCAACTGATAAGGGTTGATACCGTAAATTATACTGTACAGGGCGTTGTAAAAGACAACCCGGTAAATTCAAGTTTCCAGTTTGATGTAATGCTCCAGCTTGAAGGACGCTTTTCAGATCCAAAAAGATTTAAGAATGATAATACCTGGAATAATTTCAATTACCTAACTTTTTTAGCATTGCAACCCGGCGCTAATATTTATACGGTTCAAAGTAAATTAAATGCCCTGCTAAATAAAAGTAAGTCGCACAATACAGCAGTGATAAGCCTTGAGCCATTAAGTAAAATGTATTTTGAAACCGACCTGCAAAATTCTAACCTGCCACATGGCAATCAAAAAACAACTTTGATCTTTGGTATGCTGGGATTTTTGTTAGTGATCACGGCTTGTATAAATTATGTGAATCTTACCACTGCAAAAGCCAGCCTGCGGGCAAAAGAAGTTAGTGTAAGAAAGATAGTAGGCGCTAAAAGAGGTCATTTGTTTTTCCAGTTTGTTGCAGAATCTCTTGCAATAAGTTTGATGGCTTTAGTGATAACTCTTGTGCTTGTTAAATTATTTCTGCCGGTATTTAATATGCTCACCGAGGAACATTTTCTATTGCCGCTAAATTCTTTGGCTATGTGGAAAGTTTTGGCGGGCACCTTATTTTTTGCAACTATATTAAACGGCATATACCCTGCTGTAATGCTTTCATCATTTAAGCCTATGAGTGTATTCCGGGGGCGAAGTGTTTTAAAACTCAATGATGGTTTTGTGCGCAAAGGGTTGGTTGTATTCCAGTTTGTTTTATCAATTATACTGATAATTGGTACGATCGTAATTTACCGGCAGTTACATTACATACAAACCAACAACCCCGGTTACAATATATCCCAGGTGATGGCGGTACAGATTCCCTATAAAACCTATGGCGCTTTAAAGGATGATGAAAGGAAGCAATTTTTTAATGGCATGAAACAGGAATTGCAATCGAAAAGTGGTATTACAGCAGTAAGCACTGGTGGTTCAGAAATTGAGAATGTTGGGAATTCAAGCTCGGGAAATGCAGACTGGGATGGGCGTGACACCACTTTCAATCCAACTATTTCACGGCTTTCTGTTGATGAAGATTTTCAAAAAATGTTCGCCCTCCGGTTAGAAAGCGGGCAGTGGTTCAGGCCAGGTAATGCAGACCAGCATAATTTTATTTTGAATGAAACTGCTGTTGCCACTTTCAATATGCATAAACCTTTGCTGGGACAACGGTTTACTATGGGAGGTGACACCGGGAAAATAATCGCTGTTGTTAAAGACTTCCATTTTAAGAGCATGCATGAGAAGATCGGCCCCCTTGTACTGTCAAATAATAATGGAAGCGATTCCTACTTTTTTATAAAAACGCTTGAGGGAAATATTCCGAAATCAGTAAACGCTGCAGAAGCAATATGGACAAAGTTTATTCCAGCCGAACCATTTACTTATACTTTTCTTGACGATAGTTTTAATAAACTTTATAAGTCGGATATAAAAACATCACAGCTCATTTTTATTTTTTCAATCATTGCCATTGTTATTTCTGCGCTTGGATTATTTGGACTGGCAACATTTACTGCTGAACAAAGAACAAAAGAGATCGGTATTAGAAAAGTACTGGGAGCAACTGTACGGCAGATCACAACTTTATTGTCAAAAGATTTTGTGCTGCTTGTTATAATAGCACTGGTTATTGCATCCCCGGTGGCATGGTGGGCAATGAATAAATGGCTGGAGGATTTTGCTTACCGGGTAAATGTTGGGTTATGGGTTTTTGTAATTGCCGGAGCCCTGGCCATTATGATCGCCATGCTCACAGTAAGTTTCCAGGCAATTAAAGCAGCAGTTGCAAACCCTGTAAAATCGTTGCGCTCAGAATAAAGAATAATTAACTGATTAGCAAATGTGATGATATAATTTATGCAAATGGTCAGACATCTTGGCGGCAAAAAAAACAAATAGTAAATAACGTTAACCATGTTTAGAAATTATTTCAAGATCGCGTTGCGCAATATCAGCTGCAATAAAGTAAACAGCTTTATTAATATTGCCGGCCTTGCTATTGGCATCACCTGTGTACTGTTTATATTATTTTATGTACAAGATGAGTTGCATTACGACAGGTTTTTGAAACAGCCAGACCGTATTTATCAAGTTACCGTTGAAGCTAATTTAGGCGGACAGGAATTTACGAGTGGCACCACACCACCTCCGGCAGGTGCAGCGCTTAAAAATACATTTCCTGAAATTGAAACTTACACCCGGATGTTTGGTGCGGGTGATGAAGTGGTGCGGTATGAAGAAAATAAACAGGCAGAAAATTATTTTACCGAAAAGAATGTATTTGGTGTTGATTCAAATTTTTTGCAGGTATTCAATTATAAATTATTACAGGGAAATGCAGCTACCTGTTTATTGCAACCCAATTCTGTTGTGATCACAGAACAAATCGCAAAAAAATATTTTGGACCTGTTGCTTATCGTGATGCAATTGGTAAGATATTATTATTTGATGATGACAGGAAGCCCTTTACCATAACCGGTATATTGCAAAATCTGCCTTCACAATCTTCTTTACAATTCGATGTGCTGCGTCCAATAAATTCTTTTCCGGTAGTAAAACATTTTAGTTGGAGCTGGGTGTGGCTTCAAACCGAGACCTATATAAAATTGCATGACAATGTTCCCAATGATGCAATAGCAATGGAAAAACTGGAATCGAAATTTCCTGCTATGATAAAACTACAGGCTTCAAATGCCTTTAAACGCGTTGGGCAACCTTTAGAAGAATTAGAGAAGAAGGGTGGAAAATATAAACTTCACCTGCAGCCGGTAACAGATATTCATTTACACTCTGCCGGTATTGGTTCTAATTTAACAACGCTTAGTGATATAAAATACGTCTATATCTTTTCGGCAATTGCCTTTTTCATAATTATACTGGCCTGCATCAATTTCATGAATCTTTCAACAGCCCAGTCTGCAAAAAGAGCAAAGGAGGTTGGCATCCGTAAAGTACTTGGTTCGATGAAGATGCAATTGATAAAACAATTTTTTACAGAAGCATTTATTTATACCATTATATCGGCAATGATAGCGCTGGTACTGCTAAGGGTATTGATACAACCTTTTAACCAGCTATCCGGTAAATTACTTTCGTTTGATTTGCTGTTTTCTGATCATAACATTATTTACCTGCTTGGCCTGGTATTAATTACGGGAATGCTTGCAGGAAGTTATCCTTCTTTTTACTTGACCTCCTTTAAACCCGCCGTGGTATTGAAAGGGAAATTGTCGCGTACAAGTTTGGGGAATCTTTTTTTGAGAAATGGGTTGGTTATATTTCAATTCACCATTTCTACAGCGCTCATTGTTTGTACAATTATCATGTTCCAGCAATTGCAGTTCACCCGCAATAAAAACTTAGGTTTAAATAAAAACAATATAATCGTCATAGCAAATGGTAACCGCCTGGGAACGTCGGAAGAAACTTTCCGGCAAAAGATCTCCGCTATCCCCGGCATTAAAAATACCAGCATCACAACCAGTGTTCCTACCAAAAACATTTTCACAGATCTGTATGTTCCAGTACAAAATAATAATGAGCAAACTGTGAAAGATATTTCTCTTTCTTCTTTTATGGTTGACTATAATTTTGTACCAACACTACAATTGCAAATCGTAAAGAGCCGTAATTTTTCAAAAGAATTTTCAGATTCTGCATCAGTAATAATTAATGAGGAAACGGTTAAAGAGATCGGCTGGAAAGAACCATTGGGACAATACCTGGAATATCCGGGCGGGGATAATAAAAAATTTAAGGTGATCGGAGTGGTAAAAGATTTTAATGTTCAGTCGCTTCACAATGCGATGATACCATTTGGCTTATTTCATTCTTCCTCTAAAACATATGACCTTGGTTCATCTTATATAATTGCTGGAGTTGAGCCTGGAAAAACAAATAGCGTTCTCAACAAGTTACAAAGCGATTGGCGATCATTTGCGCCGGCAACACCTTTTGATTATAGTTTTTTAGATGAAGAATTCAATGCATTATACCAGGCTGATAAGCGCACGGGATCTGTGTTTGGGCTATTCACCATTCTCTCCATTTTTGTTGCTTGCCTTGGTTTGTTTGGCCTGGCAACCTACACCGCTGAAAGACGAACAAAAGAAATTGGGATTCGTAAAGTATTGGGCGCTTCTGTACAGGGTGTTGTTGGATTGCTGTCAAAAGATTTTTTAAAGCTGGTATGCATTGCTGTAATCGTTGCTTTCCCGGTGGCCTGGTGGGCTATGAATAAATGGCTTGAAGATTTTGCTTACCGGATAAATATAAGCTGGCAGGTATTTGTGGTAGCAGGTCTCATGGTATTGCTGATAGCCCTGGTGACAGTGAGTTTCAAGGCTATAAAAGCGGCAGTAGCAAATCCTGTAAAATCTTTACGTACAGAGTGATTGAGCTTTCAAATGAATATGGAATATGACTGGTATCATAATTTTTAAATCATACAAACAATGCTAAAAAATTTTTTCAAAATAGCCTACAGGAACCTTGTCAAGAATAAAGTTTTATCCTTTATAAATATTACCGGGCTGGCAATAGGATTATCCTGTTTCTTAATGATTGCATTATATGTGATTGATGAGCTTAGCTACGACCGGTTTTACCCGAATGCTGGAAGGATTTACCGGATCAATTCCGATATGCGGTTTGGAGGTTCAGAAATGAACATTACGCAAACATCTGATATGATGGGTTCGCTGTTAAAAAAAGATTATCCGCAAGTGCAGGAATATACCCGGTTATATACAAGCGATGGCAGTAAGCTTATAAAAAAAGGGAATGAATTTATCAATGAGCAAAAAGTAGTGAATGCTGATTCAACTTTTTTTACTGTATTTACGCTGCCTGCAATAGCCGGCGATTTAAAGACCTGTTTAAATGAACCGAATACAGTTGTAATTAATGAGTCTACAGCAAAAAAATACTTTGGCAATACAAATGTTGTTGGTAAAACCATTGAAACCAAAGAAGATAAGAATAATATTTACAAGGTAACTGCGGTTATAAAAGATATCCCTCATAATTCGCATTTGAATTTTGATTTCATTTTTTCCATGAAGAATGTGGATTATCAATGGGGACAGCTAACCAGCCATAATTTCCACACTTATCTTTTACTAAAACCGGGAACCGATTATAAAGCCTTCGAAAAAAATTTCGATGTGTATGTTGACCGGTATGTTTTACCGGAGGTTAAACAATTCATGCAGATAAAAAGCATGGATGAATTTAAAAAGTCTGGTAACAAACTGCATTATTCTTTAATGCCCCTTACCAAAATTCATTTGTACTCAATTCAAAATTTTGAGATCACACCATCCGGAAACATCCAGTACATATATATTTTTTGCGCCATTGCATTTTTCATTTTATTGATCGCCTGTATAAATTTTATGAATCTTACTACTGCGCGATCGGCCAACAGGGCAAAAGAAGTTGGGATAAGAAAAGTACTCGGCACGGAACGCAAAGAACTTATAAAACAATTTATATTTGAATCTGTAATTGTTGCATTTATATCTCTTTTGATCGCCATAATTATTGCCTCATTGGTATTACCGCTTTTTAATGATGTAGCTGATAAATCAATGCAGGTTACCAGTTTGTTTTCACTGCCTATCCTTCCCCTCATATTTATTTTACCGGTGCTGGTTGGAATACTTGCAGGAAGTTACCCGGCTTTTTTTCTCTCAGCATTCAGGCCCATTGATGTGCTTAAGGGAAAGATGAGAACAGGCACTAAAACAGTAAGTCTCAGGAGCTTTCTAGTAGTATTTCAATTTGCAACTTCTATCATTTTGATTGTTGGCACCATCGTTATATACAGGCAGTTGCATTATATCCAAACCAAAGATATAGGGTATGATAAAAGCCAGGTATTGATCATTGATAATACCAATACGCTAAAAGATAATGTTGATGCTTACAAAAATAAAATGCTTCAACAACCGGGTGTTACCAGCACCACTGTTACCAGCTTTTTACCAGTTTCCGAATCATCACGCAGTGATAATACTTATTCAACCGAAACCGTTGTAAACACAGATAACAGTCTCGATATGCAAAGCTGGCGGGTTGATTATGAGTATTTAAAAACAATGGGAATACAATTGAAGAGTGGAAGAAATTTTTCCCGCGATTTTGGAAATGATTCCAGCGCTGTTATCATCAATGAAACAACAGTACAGGTATTGGGTTTTAAAGAGCCCCTGGGAAAAAAAATATATAGCCTTGGTGATCCTGCGCACCCTAAAACATATACCATAATAGGGGTGGTTAAAAATTTTAATTATGAATCGTTGCATAAAAGCATTGATCCTTTGGCCATATTCCTTGGTAAAAATAACCTTTGTATTTCCCTGAAAGTAAATGCCGCTGACATTCCTGCAATAATAAAGCAAGCAGGGATAAACTGGAAAGACATGGCACCCGGGATCCCGTTTAGTTACCGGTTTCTCAGCGATTCATTTGATCACATGTATAAAGCAGAACAACGTGTGGGTAAGATAGCAATGATCTTTTCTGTACTGGCTATTTTTATTGCATGCCTTGGCCTTTTTGGTTTAGCCACTTTTATAGCAGAACAGCGCACCAAAGAAATTGGTATCCGGAAAGTTTTGGGCGCCAGTGTAAAAGGGATTGTAGAAATGCTTTCCAGGGATTTTATAAAACTGGTTATTATATCATTTATTATTTCGGCGCCACTTGCATGGTTTATCATGAACAAATGGCTGCAGGATTTTGTTTACAGGATAAATTTAAGCTGGTGGATATTCGGAATCGCAGGCATTAGTGCTTTATCAATTGCTTTGTTTACAGTGAGTTTCCAGGCGATAAAAGCAGCCATAGCAAACCCGGTAAAATCATTGCGCACAGAATAAAAAAATCACGAGTATGATAAAAAATTATTTCAAGATCGCTTTGCGAAATCTTAAGAAGAACAAAGTTTTTTCTTTGATAAATATTTTAGGTCTGTCAATTGGCCTGACTTGTTTTATGCTGATAGCGGTGTTTGTTTTTAATGAGTTCAAGTATGATAAATATCCGGAGGCCGCAAAATATATTTACCGGGTGATATTGTCAGTAAACGGCAATGATGATGTTGCTGTGTATCCCAGTGTGGATGCGGGTGTAGGTGAGGGAATAAAAAATGCATATCCCGAAGTGAAGGCTTTTGCCAGGGTTTCAACTGCAAGTGATTTTATAAAGTTTGATGATAAGCAATTCAAGGAAGAACATCTCGCATTTACAGATTCAAATTTTTTACAGCTGTTTTCTATACCGCTCATAGAAGGAGATGCAAAAAATGCATTAGTGCAACCTAACAGCATTGTTATTTCAAAAGCAATGGCAAAAAAGTATTTTGGAAATGATGAAGCGATAGGGAAATCATTAGCATTTGTCGGCCGCCAATCATTGTATAAAGTAACAGGTGTTTTTGATAAAGTACCTGATAATTCCCATTTTCACTTTGATGCTTTTATAAGCCTTGCTTCATTGCATATTAAAAATGCTACGTGGAGCAATGTTGGTTTTTATACGTACCTGCTTTTAAATAAGGAGGCAGATCCAAAAAAACTGGAAGCTAAATTTCCACAGTTGGTTGCTAAATATGTTGTGCCAGAAGTACAGCACGACATGGGCGTGAGTTTGGCGGAGGCACAGAAAACAGTGAATACATTTCGTTTCACCTTGCAGCCACTTTCGGATATACACCTTTATGGCGATACCAAATTTGAACTTGAGCCAAATGGCGATATTGAGTATGTTTATATTTTTAGTGCGCTTGCTCTGTTTGTGCTTTTGCTTGCCTGTGTAAATTTCACAAATCTCTCAACAGCCGGCGCAACAAAGCGTTCAAGAGAAGTGGGGATTAGGAAAGTGCTGGGTTCCTTGAAGAACCAGCTGGTTTTGCAATTCCTTGCTGAATCAATATTGTTGACTTTTGCTGCAATTATAGTTGCCTATTTGCTGGTATTTACCCTGCTTCCATATTTCAGCCAGCTCTCGGGTCGCCAGATACATTTCAGTTTTTTTCTGCAGCCGTTATCTATTGTATTTATATTGATGCTGTGTTTATTTGTGGGTACAGTGGCAGGTATATACCCCGCCTTCTTTCTGTCCTCCTTCAGGCCTGTCCAGGTTTTGAAAGGATCGGCTTCACCAACACATAATAATAAAAGTATTTTGCGAAGCGGACTTGTTGTATTCCAGTTTTTTGTTTCAACGGCCCTCATCATTGCTACCTTAATTGTTTACAGTCAGTTGCATTTTATGCAGCATAAAAAAATCGGGTACGATAAAGATCAGGTTTTGTATTTACCCGATGCCCGTTTGCTGGGTAATAATCAAAATGCATTTGAGCAGCAATTATTGCAGGATAATCGTGTAGTTTCCGCGAGCATTGCCAGGGCAGTTCCAGGGGATCCATTCATGGATGGAACAGAGATCTTTCCAAAAAATGGAACCTCGAACGGCACAGAGATACATACTAATATTTACCATGTTGATTATGATTACCTGCGCACACTGGGAATAAAAATATTACAGGGTAGAAATTTTTCAAAAGATTTTTCAATGGATACGTCAGCGGTGGTCATCAATGAAGCAGCAGTGCGCGATTTAGGTTGGAATAAAACCAACCCCATTGGCAGAATGATTGTTCGTTCGGGTCAGAAAGAATACACGGTCGTTGGAGTGGTTGCTGATTTTCATTATGCCTCTGTAAAACAAAAAATTGCTCCATTGATGATGCTGCTGGGAAATAATTTTGGCGGACTCATCATAAAGATTAATACAAAGGATATAAAAGGATTTCTTGCAGATCTGAAAAAACAATGGAATGCTTTTAACCCCGATGGACCTTTAGGATATAATTTCCTTGACACTAAATTCGCTGCTTTATATGCAAATGATGAGCGTACAGAACAAATATTTTTTGCATTCGCCCTTATCGCGATAATCATTGCAAGCCTTGGCTTGTTTGGTCTCTGTGCATTTATAATTGAGCAGCGCAAAAAAGAGATTGGTATAAGAAAGGTGCTGGGTGCTTCCATACAACAAGTGCTGGTGCTGGTATCAAAAGAATTTTTATTGCTTACAATAATTGCATTCCTTATCGCCGTACCCGTAACCTGGTGGAGCATGCATATCTGGCTGCAGGACTTTGCATATCGCACCAACATAAGCTGGTGGATATTTTTTGTTGCGGGAGCAATGGCTTTACTCATCGCCCTGATCACAATAAGTTTCCAGGCAATAAAAGCAGCAATTGCGAATCCGGTAAATAGCCTGAGAAGTGAGTAATGATGCGAAGTGGATTGCCTATAATTAAAATGAACTAAAAAAAGTTTATGATAAAAAATTATTTCAAGATCGCTGTAAGAAACCTTGTTCGACATAAAGGTTATATGGCCATTAATGTTGGCGGACTGGCGGTTGGAATTGCCTCCTGCCTGTTGCTTTTCCTTGTGGTGAATTATGAATTAAGCTATGATAAATTTCAACCACAGTTTAAAAATATTTACCGTGTTGTAACGCAGGATAAATTTTCTGACGGTATTACTTATAATGCCGGCATACCAGTTGCCGCGCTGCCCGCGCTGCGTGTGCAATATCCAAATGTTTTGTTTGGCGCAATCAATTCAAATTATGGAGGACAGGTTACAATTTTTTCACCTGGCGATGCATCAGCGAATAAAAAATATATCGAGCAAACAGGACTTTTCTTCTGTGAACCGGATGTGTTCAAATTTTTAAATTACAAATGGCTCAGTGGAAATGGCGCGGTTTTGAGTGAGCCCAATTCTGCAGTGTTTGCTAAAAGCACAGCAGAAAAATATTTTGGTACCTGGCAGGATGCTGTGGGAAAATCTATTCTTCTCGATAATAAGATACCGGTAAAGGTTTCTGCAATAATGGAGGATGTGCCGTCAAATTCTGATTTTCCATTTCGCATATTGGTATCCTTTGAAACGCTGAAACAAAATGCGGCTGCATACACTTTCACAGATAACTGGAACAGCACATCCAGTAACTTTCAAATATTTGCGTTGCTGCCTTCTAACCTTAGCCCTGCGAATTTTAACCAGCAACTTCTTGCATTCAGCAAAGAGCATTACAGTGGAAGAACGAATTCTGTAAAGACAAATTTTTTACAACCGCTGAGCACACTTCATTTTGATAAGCGATTTGAAATATTCGGTAACCATATCACCAGCATGTCAACCCTCTGGACATTATCATTGATCGGTATCCTGATTATTATTATGGCCTGTATAAATTTTATAAATCTTGCAACAGCGCAAGCTGTTTCCAGATCAAAAGAAGTTGGTATAAGAAAAGTCCTGGGAAGTAAACGGGGCCAGCTTTTCTTCCAGGTTATGGGTGAAACAGGCCTTGTAGTTTTTATTTCTGCGTTACTTGCCCTTGGTATAGCCGCAATATGTCTTCCTTACATAAAACATATTGCATCAATAGAGGAGAAACTTGTTTTATTAAATCCGACAACCATAATTTTCTTATTGGTAATAGGATTTATTGTAACACTTTTCTCAGGGTTTTATCCTTCACTCATGCTTTCGGGTTTCAACCCCGCCCTTGCACTGAAAAATAAAATTTCCTCTGCAAAGGTTGGAGGGATCTCGTTGCGAAGAGGATTGGTTGTTATGCAATTCGCCATTTCGCAGGTATTGATAATTGGTACCATTGTGGCCATAACACAAATGAGTTTTATCAGCCATGCCGATCTTGGATTCAATAAAGAAGCTGTTTTGGTTTTGGCAGGATCTTCCGACAGTGCAGTAATAGCGAGGCTTCCGTCATTCAAAGAAAAATTATTGCAGATACCGGGTGTGCAAAATGCAAGCTACAGCAGCGATGTGCCGTCTTCAGATAATACATGGGGAACCAATTTCGGGTATGATCACCAGGAGGGAGAAAAATATGAAGTGACGCTAAAGTTCGCTGATGAAGATTATTTTAAGACATATGATTTGAAATTACTGGCAGGCAGGATATTTGGAAAAAGTGATACCATAAATGAAGTGTTGATCAATGAAACACTTGCGCAAAAACTTGAAACCAAAAATGCCACTGCAGTTATTGGAAAGGAAATTCGTTTAGGGGCAAGTCCCTGGAAAAAAATCGTTGGCGTTGTAAAAGATTTCAAAACAAATTCTTTAAGAGAAAATGTGAAGCCGCTTTTAATTGGCGAGCGCAATAAATATTACAGTAACACTTCAATTAAAATAAGAACTTCGGATATTCCAAAAACACAGGCTGCGATCCAGTCTGCCTGGAACCAGTTCTTTCCAGAATATGCATATTCCGCGAGTTTCATGGATGAGAATATTGCAAAGTTTTATGAACAGGAAAATCATTTGTCGTTGTTATATAAAATATTTGCCGGGCTTGCGATCTTCATATCCTGTTTAGGTTTATACGGACTCGTGTCTTTCATGGCTGTACAGCGCACAAAAGAGATAGGTGTAAGAAAAGTTCTCGGAGCATCAGTAGGAAATATTGTTTACTTGTTCTCCAGGGAATTTACAATTCTTATTGTGGTAGCTTTCCTGATAGCCGCTCCTGTAGCGTATTATATGATGAGCAACTGGCTAAGCGATTTTGTGTACCGGGTAAAATTAGGGGCAGCAGTCTTTTTGCTGGCAATATTGATTTCAGTAATAATTGCATGGGTTACCGTTGGCTATAAAGCTATCCGCGCTGCAGTGGCAAACCCGGTAAAGAGTTTACGGTCGGAGTAAAAATTTAAAAAATAAAAACAGATATCATGAAGAAATATTTTTTCAGCTTTTTACTTACAGCATTTTGCATGGTAATAAATGCCCAGTCCAAAACAGGTAAGCCCTATCTTACCAAATCATTATCAGGCCAATCTGTTAATAATGTAATGGTAGAAACGGCGGGTGGTAATATCACCGTTGAAGGTGTAGCCGACGCAGAAACAAGGCTGGAAATATATGTATCAGCCAGTAATAATAGATTAAATGCGCTTTCGGCGGAAGAAATAAGAAAAAAGGTAAATGAAGATTATGACCTGAACATTTCAGTTACGGACAACAGGCTAACGGCAACGGCTAAGTCAAAAGAAAAAATCCACGACTGGAAGCGGTCGCTAACTTTTTCTTTTAAAATTTATGTTCAGCAAAACGCGGGCACAGATCTTACAACAAGCGGTGGAAATATCCAATTAAAAAACCTTACCGGCACAGAAAATTTTACTACTAGTGGCGGAAACTTGGTAGTGGAAAATGTGGGAGGCAAGATCAAAGGGATCACCTCCGGGGGAAATATTAATTTGCTCAATTCTAAAGATGATATTGATCTTACTACCTCCGGCGGCAATATCACAGCCGACAATTCATCAGGTGATATTTCTATAACTACATCAGGAGGCACGCTCAAATTACAAGGATTAAATGGAAAGATTCATGGCTCTACAAGTGGCGGAAACATCGATGGTGAGGGTATTCATGGTGAATTTGTGGCATCTACATCCGGTGGAAATATCGTTCTTGATAATATGTATGGCAGCGTGGATGCTGCTACCAGTGGCGGAAACATTCATGCAACCATTAAAGAATTGGGAAAATATCTAACTCTTTCAAATTCATCAGGAAACATCGATGTGCAGGTTCCTAATAAAGGGATGGATCTGAAATTATCGGCTAATAAAATAAAAACAGAAACACTCAATAATTTCATTGGGGAAAAAGATGACGACGAGTTAGCGGGCACAATAAACGGGGGCGGGATACCGGTTAAGATAAATGCCGGCAGTGGCAAGATTAGTCTTTCATTTAATTAAGAAAATATAAAGGCCTTATGGTATGACGAAAAAAGCATAATAAAGAACAGGTAAGGGAGCATAGGCAATAAAAGCGGCTATTGACAACCCGGTAAAAAACCTGCGCACAGAATGAAGAGCAAATGAAAAAAAGATAAATTATTTTTTAATTATACAAACGATGCTAAAAAATTATTTGAAGATCGCATTCGACACATAAAGAAAAATAAAGGCTATGCGTTTATAAATATGGTTGGACTATCGCTTGGCATGGGGTGTGCAATTTTGATAATGCTTTGGGTAAATGATGAATTCCATTATAATAAGTTTCACAAAAATTACAGCCAATTATACCAGGTATCAGAAAACCAGGCGTATGATGGCAAGACTTATAC
>JACDBU010000048.1 GCA_013694745.1 Chitinophagaceae bacterium | reverse complement strand
ATTAAACAATTCATTACAGGATAGTTATAGTTTTTTTTCGCGCAGGTATTCAGTGATATTCTTGCCAAACATCTTTTTAAAATTTCTTTTTATTGTAGATGGGCTCATTGAAAACTCTTCAGACAATTTTTTTAAACTGTGAAGTTTTTTTCCAGGGGGACTAATGATCCGCTTTTCAAGTTCAGCCATTACCGGGTCGAAATTCTGGTTGAGTATAGTTTTTACATCCCTGGAATTGAGCTTTGTAAAAAAATCATTAAGAATATATAATGCCCACGAATGAATAAAGAATTCACCCAGCAATTTTTGAGAATATTCATCATAAAGCTCAGCGATCTTCTTTATTTCCCTGTTACCGGCTGATTCAAATATACAAACCGGGTTTATACCATCAATCAGTATTTTATAAACCGCCTCAAAATTATTTTTTAAAAGAGTTGTAGTAAGCCATTCCATAGATAAATTGATACAGCATATTTTTACTTCTTTACCTGGTAAAATATCGATATCAAGTGCTGCGTCGCTGGAAAGGAAAACCGTATTCCATATTTTATTTATGGATTGATGATTATCGCCACATTTTTTTTGAAGGATCGCCTCCGGGTTAAGATAAAATATGATTGCAAAAGAACGGTTTCTTTTTATTTCCTGGGTTAGCCGGTGCAGGGTTACAGTTTCCAGTAAGTTACATTCCCAAAGGCGTACTTGTAACCCGGGTTCAATATTAAAAATTTTAAAATTCCCGGTTCCCAGTTCTGGTAATAACCTGAAATTATTGTGCGTTGTTTCAACCGCAAATGTATCTACCCATTGTGTAAATGACTGAGAAAAATTTTCTTCTAAAAAATTAAAAACTTTCATTTCAAAATTAAAATTTCGCAAAAAAATTAATCGTGAATGCTCCCCGGAGAAACGCCGTGAAATTTTTTGAACGTTTCTATAAAATGGCTTACGTTATCATAACCCAAAATTCCTGCCACTTCATTCGTATTAAATTCGTTTTCTATTATAAGCCGTTTTGCATATTCCATTTTTTTATCTAGATAATACTCATAGATATTTTTATTATACAAAGATTTAAAGTGCCGCTTGAGGGATGAAATACTCATATTAACTTTTCTTGCAATAACCTCCAATGGGGGCAACGTTTTTTTAATATTTGCAGTGATAATATCTTCCAGGTACATTAGCTGCGAATAATTTATGGATGCTGAAGAATAAAGATCATTTTGTTCCCTGTTTGTGATCCTGCTTAAAAAACTGGATATAATAAACATCACTCTTGATTTTATGAAAAGTTCTTTTGTGGAATCGGGGCTATATAATTCAACCAGCGCCTGGTACTCTTCCAGCGTGGTGGGCTCCATCAACGTAACAGGTGATTCACTTTCTATCATACTTTTCAGTAAGGCCAAAAATTCCGGGCCTGCATCAGGAAATATTCTTTCTAACCAGTCAGCCCGCAGCGTGATGTCTATAGCCTGTATTGTATTATGCGGAATGATCTCAAAATTTATGGTTACATCACTCGATGTAAACAACACATTTTTAAGCCGGTTGAAATTTATGATCACTTTGTTTGCATCATTGCGGTAAATGACATTCTTTGGGGAAAAAATAAATACGAGATTGAAGGATTTCCTGTATGGCTGTGGATGAGCAATCCTGATTAGTTCAAGTGCTTTATAAATATCTACATTCCAGATCCGTATGTACAACCCATCATCAAGACGGAATTTGTGGATCTTACCGCTGCCATAATCATTTGAAATGCTTACACAATTATCGCTCACTTCTGATTTGAATATATAACCAAGTTTGTGAAATGAATAATCAGTATCTAATTCATGAAAGTGAATTTTGAGATCCGCCATCGTATGAAGAGTTATTTAATATACTCCTGTTACACACGTAAAATTACGTAATCCTTACCATCAAATCTTAAAAATGAGCTTTTAGCGTTATAATTTGAACCTGGGGAAAAGTACAAGGGTGCAATACTTGTACTGTATTCGTTCCCGCTTGGTTCAAATTTTATGAAAAATTTAATCATTTAGGTGATTAAAAGTTAAGCTGGTTAACCTCTTTTTTTTTAAAGGTGTAACAATGAAATTTTTAACTTATACAAATCTTTAATTATGAAACAAATTTACAAAACGGGAAAATGGATCCTATTTTCTCTCTTACTGATCGCTTTTAATTTATCAAATCAAAAAGCAAATAGTCAAACAACCTGTGGAACAGCCAGCCCTTTACAATGCACTTCAGCAATACCTGACCTATGTGCAAACTTTACAGGTAATGGCGTTACTGCTGTTAGCGTTAATAACCTGGTTTTCACCGGCACTTCAACATTCAATCCGGCCAGCCTTACTTTTAATTCCCGCACTTACGCACTGGTAGGCCCGGGCAATTGTGTTGTTGTTAAATTTAATGAAGCAGGTACCGCAAATGTTACTTCAACTGATGTGACCATAACAACAAATACCGGCGCAACAATAACCTGCCCGGGTGTTGTACTTACCCTTGGACAAGCATGTGTACAAATATGTGATCCGCGTTTAACCCAGGGAACATTGATCAACATTGCGGTTAAAGTATCGGCAGCAACTTTTAATGGGGGTAAGAATGTTATTATAAGCAATTTCGCAACTGTAGGTACTTCTACCTGTGCATTGGCAAACAGCTTCCCCTGTCCTACAACTTTTATTTCTTTAAATAATGATTGTGGACTATCATGTGATCCGGTAAATTTCCCCATATCAGCCGGAAAAATAAGAGTGTTTTTTCCTACGCCAATTCCTATAGGTGAAGCAACGCCTTTAATAACTGATGTAACAGGTGTTGGTATTGCCTTGCCAGGATTATTCAAATTTTGTCTTAACGCTGATGCAGGTACAACAGTTGAAAGAACTTATGCCGATTATTGCGTTTATACTACATTAGGTACTATTTTACCTACAACCGGAATCTTGAATCTAACATTACAATCTGGAGGTGGAACTCCACAAACATGTGCTGTAAGTGCATGCCTGGGTGGTTTATTTGCCATCTTAAATAATACAACAGGATGTCCTTCTACCCCATGCCCCGGCGTTACAGGAACACTTACCGGAAAAGTTAGAATATTTTTTAATACACCTATCCCAATTGGTACAGCAACGCCGGTTATAACCGCCGCTACTGTAGCAGGTGTAACCCTTTTGGGTTACCAGTTTTGTCTTAACGCAGATGCAGGTACTGCGGTAGTTAGAACGTATGCTGATTATTGTATTTACACCAATCTGCTTATTACTGGTAATTTATTCCCAACCAATTTACCCATAACGTTTAATTCGGCTACTGGAGATATTTGCACAACCCCTGTTACCGTTCCTTGTGCCTCGGGTTTTGTTGTCTTAAATAACGGAAGCGGAGTATGCCCTGCTACGCCTGCAACATGTAGTAATACATTTGTTGTAGTAAGCAGGTTGAGAGTATATTTCACACCATGTTTACCAGCCGGCATTCCTGCTCCTACTATTACTGGGGCTGAAGGATTAAATGCCCTTGGCGGATTGGTAACACCCCTTACCGGAAGATTTTGCTTTGTTACATCAGCAGAATCTAATCAATTGATCTCTTCAACAAGATGCTATGTTGATTATTGTGTGTATGGCGCAGCTGGAGATACTTACTTCAACAACCCTGATGTACAATTAGGATTAACTTTTGATTTTGGTTTATTAACTACCATAAATGGTATTCAATCACCGTTCACACAAACGTGCACAGCACCAGGCCCAACCGCTGGAGCACCCGTTCTTAACCCTGATGTTAACGTAACATCAGTGAATGTTACGGTGCCAGGAAATGTAAGTACAAATGATGTTGTTCCTCCTGGAACAACTTATGGCACACCACAACCAAATGCAGGAAATCCAGTAGGTGCAACATTAACTTTAAACCCGGATGGCACTTATAATTTCATCGCACCAACAGCTGGCGTATATTTGTATCGTGTGCCGGTTTGTTATCCAGGGGCACCAACACCATGCCCAACGACAGAATTGAAAATTACCGTTTTGGATAACACTATTACCGTAAATCCTCCCGTTGCAAATACTGATATAGCAGGTACCACCGTAAATACATCCGTAATAGTGAACGTACTTGCTAATGATAAATGTTCTAACCCTGGTTGTACATTGAATGCTACAACCGGAGTTACCGTAACAGTACCTGCAACTAATGGATCAGCTACTGTGAACGGTGATGGTACAATAACGTACATGCCTAATCCAGGTTTTACAGGGGTTGATAGTTTTACTTACAAGGTTTGTGATATACCGAATCCTACTTTATTATGTGCAATTGCTAAAGTATTTATTACCGTGTCGGCTGCTTCACCCAATACAACATCCGCAGCAGATGATTATAATATTACTAATCCTGCAGTAGCCGTAACTGGGAACGTTAGTACGAATGATTACGATGCACAGGGTAATGCACAAGTTGTAACACCACAGAATATAACAACAGCAAACTATACATTTGTTTTAAATGCAGATGGATCGTACACGTTTACTCCTATCGGTGCTTTCACCGGTCCGGTGAGTATAGTTTATACAACTTGCGATAATGGAGTACCCACTGTATGCGCTAATGCAACATTGCACATTTTAGTAACCCCATTGGCTGGTCCGTTACCAGTAATGCTTACAGACTTTAGGGGAGTTATTAATAATAAACAAGTTGTACTTAACTGGAGAACATCATCAGAAATTAACAGCAGTCATTTTGATGTACAGCGCAGTACTGATGGTATCAATTTCGAAAGTATTGGAACCGTAAACGCACATGGCAACAGTACAGTAGCGAATACTTATCAGTTGCTCGACAGGGCTCCTGCACAGGGTATCAATTATTATCGTTTAAAAAGCGTTGATGTTGACAGCAGGTTTATTTTCTCATCTGTTATCTCGCTCAAATTTACTGAAAGGGCTAATGGTTTTGTATCGGTAAACCCTAATCCTACTCATGGTGTTATCCGCCTTAATTTTAATGGGTTCGAGAAAGGTATTTACAAATTCGTATTGGTTAATCCGTTAGGACAAATTCAGTTATCAGACCAGGTTACTATTTCACAATCTGTTCAGCAAAGAATGATAAACACACAATCCTCGTTAGCTAAAGGAATTTATGTTTTACATATCTATAAAGATGGTATTGAAAAAATAAGTTCAGTTAAAGTAGTGATCGATTAATATAGGTTAATTTTCATTGATTAAGCCCGGTGTTCAACACCGGGCTTTTTGTTTGTTAAATCAACCTTTTTCATTGGTTTATTTCCGGTATTTATTTGTACCTTTGCGCCTCCAAAAATCATTAATCAGCTTATGATTTGGGCAGAAAGTATCTCATAAAATAATTCATCAATAAATTCAACGAAAAGTCATGGGCGACTTAAGATATCAAAGAAATTTCGGAATTGCGGCTCACATTGATGCCGGTAAAACCACTACTACTGAGCGTATCCTTTATTATACCGGTGTAAACCATAAAATTGGAGAAGTGCATGATGGCGCCGCTACAATGGATTGGATGGCACAGGAGCAGGAAAGAGGGATTACCATTACTTCAGCGGCAACCACCTGTTTTTGGAATTTTCCAACAACGCAGGGTAAGAAAAATGCTGACAGTAAGCTTTACAAATTTAATATCATCGATACTCCAGGTCACGTGGATTTTACTGTTGAAGTTGAACGTTCACTCAGGGTTTTGGATGGTTTGCTTGCATTATTTTGTGCCGTAAGCGGCGTTGAACCTCAAAGTGAAACCGTTTGGCGCCAGGCCAATAAATACAAGGTTCCGCGTGTTGGTTTTGTAAATAAAATGGACCGTGCAGGTGCTGATTTTTTAAATGTTGTAAAACAAATAAAAGAAATGCTTGGCGCTAAAGCCGTGCCATTGCAGCTTCCCATTGGAGCCGAAGATAATTTCACCGGCGTGGTAGATCTCATTACCATGAAAGGAATGGTTTGGGATGATGCTACCCAGGGTATGACTTACAAAGAAGTTCCGATCCCTGCTGAAATGGTAGATGAAGTGAATGAATGGAGACAACATTTAATTGAGGCAGTTGCAGATTATGATGAAAAATTATTAGAGAAATTTTTTGATGATCCAAATACTATCACAGAAGATGAGATACACGAAGCGATCCGTAAAGCAACGATCGATATCTCCATCATTCCCATGATGTGTGGCTCATCTTTTAAAAATAAAGGTGTACAAACTGCACTTGATGCAATTGTAAGATATTTACCAGGGCCACTGGATATTGAAGCTGTAAAAGGCATCAACCCGGATAATGGTGAAGAGATTTTACGCCACGCTGATCCAAAAGAACCCTTTTCTGCCCTGGCATTTAAGATCATGACAGATCCATTTGTTGGTCGTCTCGCATTTTTCCGGGCTTATTCCGGCAGGTTGGATTCGGGTAGTTACGTACTAAATACACGTACCGGCAAAAATGAAAGGATATCAAGAATCATGCAGATGCATGCAAACAAACAAAACCCGGTAGATTATATTGAAGCCGGGGATATTGGTGCAGCCGTTGGTTTTAAAGATATTAAAACCGGTGATACACTTTGTAATGAAGATAATCCCATTGTGCTGGAAGCAATGACATTTCCGGAGCCCGTTATTTCTGTTGCTGTTGAGCCTAAAACCCAGGCAGATGTTGATAAAATGGGAATGGCAATTGCCAAGCTTGTTGAAGAAGATCCAACATTAAGAGTAAAAACGGATGAAGAAACAGGCCAGACCATTTTAAGTGGAATGGGTGAGCTTCACCTGGAAATTATTGTTGACAGGATGAAGAGAGAATTTAAAGTTGAGATAAACCAGGGTGCTCCCCAGGTTGCTTATAAAGAAGCGTTTCAACAAAAGATAGAACATCGGGAGACTTTGAAAAAGCAAACAGGTGGTCGTGGTAAATTTGCTGATATAGTGTACGAGATCGGACCTGCAGATGAAGAATTTTTAAAAGAAGGAAAAGGAAATTTTCAATTCATAAATGGATTATTTGGCGGATCAATTCCAAAGGAATTCGTACCGGCAATTCAAAAAGGTTTTGAAACAGCTATGACCACAGGAGTTCTCGCAGGTTATCCAATGGAAAGTATGAGAGTTCGTGTATTTGATGGTTCATTTCACCAGGTGGATTCTGATGCTATGTCATTTGAATTGTGTGCCAAGCAGGGCTATCGTGAAAGTGGTCGCAAAGCAAAACCGGTTTTACTTGAACCCATAATGAAGGTTGAAGTATTAACGCCTGATCAATACATGGGAGATGTTACGGGTGATCTCAACCGTCGTCGTGGTATGCTGGAAGGTATGGATAGTAAGCATGGTGTGCAGGTAATAAAAGCGAAAGTTCCTTTGAGTGAAATGTTTGGTTATGTTACGCAGTTGCGGTCTCTTTCAAGTGGCCGTGCAACTTCTACAATGGAGTTCAGTCATTATGCACCCGCACCAAACAATATTGCAGAAGAAGTTATTGCAAAACAAAAAGGGAAAGTGAAGGTTGAGGATTGAGGTTGAGGGGGAGGTTGAGGTTGAGAATTAAGGTTGAGTTTGAGGTTGTGGTTTAGCAAATACTTATATTACATATTTTAAGATCTCTTCAATAAAATGAAGAGGTCTTTTTTTTTATCCAGGATATCTATCGGGGGCTAAAGCCGCCGGCTATTCATAAAAAATTCTGGATAATTTTAAATCATTTCAAACTCCTGATGAATAGCCCCTGACTTTAGGCTGGGGGTAAATACCGGCGGAGAAAACTACCGGCTATCCATAAAAAAATGTATGATAATTTCAAATCATTTACAAACTGGCAATGAAATTACCGGGGGTTAAAGCCGCCGGCTATTCATAAGAAATTCAGTATAATTTTAATCATTTCAAACTCCCAATGAATAGCCCCTGACTTTAGGCTGGGGGTAAATACCGGCGGAGAAAACTACCGGCTATCCATAAAAAAATGTATGATAATTTCAAAT
>JACDBU010000042.1 GCA_013694745.1 Chitinophagaceae bacterium | reverse complement strand
GTATAGCAGTGCATTGAAAGCATATCTTGGATAATTTTTTAAGAAGTTATTTTTTAAACCCTTCAATTTTTTGAAGGGTTTTTTATTTATAGCATCGTAAGCGGCAGGGATTTATTTAAGATGCTATGAATTTTAATTTGTCCTTGCGTAAAAACATTCCCACCATAATACCCTGTACTGGGTATAGAAGCGCCCTCTTTTACAAATTACATTTGGCATTCACATTTTACACTCACAAAAAATTTTTAACATGAAAAAAATTTTCTCACTTATTGCGGTAACGATTATTATTTCAATTGCTACAGTTAATGCAAACAATATCCTGTTATCGAATGTTTCGTTAAACGGACAAAACACCGTAAGCCAATTCTCACTTGTAAATTTTGATGTAAGCTGGGAAAACAGCTGGCGCACAATTACAAATGAAGCCAATTATGATGGTGCCTGGATCTTTGTAAAATTCAGAAAAAAAACAAGTTCTCTCTGGCAGCATGCAACAATCAATACTACGGGCTCTACCATGCCTTCAGGAAGTGTTATTCAAACATCTGCAGATGGTAAAGGAGTTTGGATCTATCACACTTTACCTGCAACAGATTTTACAGGTAATGTAAATTATACAGGCGCTAAAATTCAGTGGAACTATGGAACAGACGGTGTGTTAAATACCGATAGTGTAGAGATACGAGTTTTTGCACTTGAAATGGTTTATGTACCACAGGGAAAATTTAATTTAGGTAGCGGTGGTACCGATTACGATGGTTTTTTTGAAGGAAGTAAAACAACTCCTTACTCTGTTACTTCAGAAACAACACCTATTACTGTTGCTAATACAGTTGGTAATTTATACTATAATAATTCCAATGGCATTGCCGGAGACCAGGGTGGGCCAATACCTGCAAATTTTCCTAAAGGATTTAATCCTTTTTGGCTAATGAAATACGAATCCAGCCAGCAACAATATGTTGACTTCTTAAATAATCTTGATTTAACCAGGGCAAATAATCGTTATACAGGCGTTTTTACCGGAACTCATCCAAACCTTGTTGCACCCTTTCCTGAAAGAGCTGCCAATACTTTAAGCATTGCTGATGGGGAAGCTTTCGCTGATTGGGCCGGCCTTCGTCCTTTTACTGAAATGGAATATGAAAAGGCTTGTCGTGGGTTTAATCAGGCGTCATTACCTAATGAATTCGTGTGGGGTAATACTACAATTTCACCAACCACTGGCACAACCAATACGGGTTTTACAAACGAAACAGCCAATGATGGCAATGCAAATTATGGAAACAATTTAGCAGGTGGCCGGCCAACAAGAACCGGAATATACGCCACAGCTACAAGCAATCGCCAACAAAGCGGTGGAACTTTTTATGGCATTATGGATATGTCGGGTAATGTTACTGAGCCGGTAATTACTGTTGGCAACACTCAGGGTCGTTCTTTCACAAATGTAAATGGTGATGGAACGCTTAATGCAATCGGAGATGCAAACGTTTCAACCTGGCCCGACATTTTTGTTGGCGCCGGTTACGGTTTAAGGGGCGGTTATTATAGTGACTTGGTGGCCCGTTTACAACTTTCTGATCGGTATAGTGGAACCTATAACGCCGGTTTTCAAAACAGGGCAGCCAATATTGGAATACGTTTAGCCAGAACTGCAGAATAAATTATCCTTTCACACCAAAATTTTTTAATATGAAATGGATGATAAAACAAATAAGTTGTTTTGCCCTGGTAACAGTGCTCGCAACTTTTGCAGTGGGGCAAAACAATGCCATTTTTAAAGGCGGCAATGCTGATGGATGGGTTTCAATAAACTCCGTACAATTGAGTACAAATATTTATAAAGGCGGTAACGCAGATGGATGGGTTTCGTTAAATTTTACCCAGGTTAGCTCCAACATTTTTAAAGGTGGATTTGGAGATGGATGGGATTCCAAAAATTATGTGCAGTCAAGTACCGGAATTTTTAAAGGTGGAATTGGTGATGGTTGGGATGCTAAAAATTATCTGCAATCAAGCACATCAATTTTCACTGGTGGCATAGGAGATGGATGGTCCTCAACCTATAGGCCTGTTGGGCCTTTGCCAGTTACACTTTTATCTTTCACCGTACAAAAGAAAGGTAATAATGCAGCGTTGGTTTATTGGAAAACATCAACAGAAATAA
This sequence comes from Chitinophagaceae bacterium, assembly GCA_013694745.1. GTDB lineage: Bacteria > Bacteroidota > Bacteroidia > Chitinophagales > Chitinophagaceae > Ginsengibacter. The sequence goes on along the minus strand of JACDBU010000042.1, from coordinate 2,867 downwards.
ATTCAAATTACTTTGATGTGGAAAGAAGTAACGACGCGATCAATTTCCAACGGGTTGGTAAAGTAAATGCAGCGGGCAATTCATCAAGAGAGATCAGTTACAGCTTTACAGATAACCAACCTTTAAAAGGTGGTAATTATTACAGGCTTAAACAAGTTGATCTTGATGGACATATAGTTTATTCTCCTGCAAGATTTGTAAGGTTTGATGATGTACCAGGCCTTGTAAAATATTATCCAAACCCAACTAACGGCATTCTAAACATTGAGATAACCTCTCAAATGCAACAGGAAGCAATGGTAATAAATATTAGCAACGCTTCTGGTGTTATGATGGATCAGATCAAACGCCAATCAAACTCAACAAACATTTTAATGATCGATATGAAGCGGTTTACAAAAGGCACTTATTTTATCCAGGTAAAAACAAATAAAACAAATAGTACGCAAAGAGTGGTTTTACAATAAGTAAGTGAAGTGTGAAATAAAATAAGAGTCATGCCTGCGTGCATGGCTCTTTGTTTTTTATCACCACCGGTATTCAGTATTTTTGCATAATGAAAAGGTTGCTGTTCTTCACTCTGGTAATTTTATCTTCCTGTGAAAAAAATATAAATTTCAAATTGCACGATGCGCCGGATCTTCTGGTTGTTGATGCATCCATTGAAAATAACAAACCACCTGTTGTTTTGCTTTCCAAAAGCCTTGCTTATTTCAGCAATATTTCTCCGGAAATACTGGCCGCTTCTTTTGTGCATGATGCGGTTGTAACAATTTCCAATGGTACAAGAACACAAACGCTTAAAGAATATTCAATCGATACAACAGGTGGTAATAAAATTTATTTTTATACAATTGATACAACCAATATTGTTAATACTTTTTTGGGTTCGTTCAATACTTCCTATAACCTAAAAATAATTAGTAATGGAAATGAATATACTGCAACCACAACCATTCCGGTACTGGCAAAAAAACCTGATTCTCTTTGGTGGAAACCAGCGCCATTTGTAAGTGATACTAATAAAGTAATTGTAATGACAAAAGCTACCGATCCACCCGGGCTTGGAAATTACGTTCGCTATTATACCAGGAAAAACAATGGTCCCTTTTTACCCGGAGAAAATTCGGTTTACGATGATCAGCTTATTGATGGTACCACATACGAGATACCGGTTATGCCGGGAATAGATCGTAATAATAAAGTTAAATTTGAAGACAATTATTTCAAAAGGGGAGATACAGTAACGTTAAAACTTTGCAATATTGACCATGTTACTTATAAGTTTTGGAGCACTATGGAATTTGCTTATCAAAGCATTGGCAACCCTTTTGCGTCGCCTAATAAAGTGCTGGGAAATATCTCCAACGGCGCGCTTGGAGCCTTCTGCGGGTATGCGGCATTTTACAAAACGATCATCATTCCTAAATGATCTTTAAATAAGATAGGACACAAATTTTCATTAACAGATATGAAGTACATTTGACCACATTTTAAAATTTTATGGATACTGTAAATGAACATGTTCATTGTTTAATAATCGGTTCGGGACCTGCAGGCTATACCGCGGCAATATACGCGGCACGGGCAAATTTAAAACCGGTTTTATACCAGGGTATTCAACCCGGTGGCCAACTTACCATTACAACCGAAGTAGAAAACTATCCCGGCTATCCCGATGGTATCCAGGGGCCGGATATGATGGTGCATTTTGAAAAACAGGCAGCCAGGATGGGTACTGATATTCGTTATGGATTAGCAACAAATGTTGATTTTACTAAACCTCCATTTAAAGTACAGATAGATGAAGAAAAATGGATAGAAGCCGATACCGTTATTTTGTGTACCGGTGCAAGTGCACGCTGGCTTGGGATTGAAAGCGAGCAGCGCCTTAATGGCTATGGTGTTAGCGCCTGTGCTGTTTGTGATGGATTTTTTTTCAAGGAAAAAGAAGTTGCGATCGTTGGCGCGGGTGATACTGCGGCAGAAGAGGCATTGTATCTTTCAAAAATATGCAGCAAAGTAAATATGTTTATTCGCAAAGGTGAGATGCGAGCAAGTAAGATAATGCAGCAGCGTGTTATTGATACACCTAATATCAAAGTGTTCTGGAATACCGAAGTTGATGAAATACTCGGTGATAATAAAGTTAATGCAGTACGCATCGTCAATAACCTTACAAAAGAAAAAACTGAATTAAATGTAAGTGCAGTATTTATAGCTATAGGCCATACACCAAATTCAGATATTTTAAAAGGGTGGCTCGACATGGATGAGAGTGGTTACATAAAAACAATTCCCGGCACGGCTAAAACAAATATTGAAGGCATTTACGCCGCGGGTGATTTGCAGGATAAAATTTACAGGCAAGCTGTAACAGCGGCTGGTAGCGGTTGTATGGCCGCTCTTGATGCCGAAAGATATTTAAGCTCGTTACCACAGCCACCCAAATGAAATTTCACTTCTTATCCTTTCAACTTCTTAACCCTTTAACATCTCAACATTTTAACAATAAATATCATTGATAACAATCCACCTTCACCAGTTAACATTTCATTCTTTTCATGGCATCTATGAAGAAGAAAAACTTTTGGGCAATGATTATGAAATAAATGCGGATATAGAATTTCATGAAGAGCATGATGAAATAACATCGATGCGTGAAACAATAAATTACGTGAATCTGTATAATATCATTGAACAACAAATGAATATTTCTACGCCATTGTTAGAAACAGTCGTAATGAATATTGGCAAAACAATAAAAGAAAAACATGATACTATCAGGTCGGTAAAAATTCAATTAACTAAAATGCATCCGCCCATACCGGGCATCCAGGGAGAAGTGGGAGTAAGCTGGTGCAAGG
>JACDBU010000033.1 GCA_013694745.1 Chitinophagaceae bacterium | reverse complement strand
ATACGTTCGCCAAATTTTGACATCACAACGGTTCTGTTTTCTTTAACCGTATTCATTGCCACCATTATAGTTTGTAAATCATCGTACCTAAAATAAACATACACGCCTTCTTCCGGTACATACTGCATCATTTTTCCTGTTTTTATGGCGCTGGAAGTTTTTCTAAAATTGGCAAGTGTGGCAAGATGCTGAAAAATTGCCTGGTCTTTTTGAGTTCGTCCTTCAATAGAAAATTTATTTACTTTATCTCCCGGAAATCCGCCTGGAAAATCAAGGCGTACATAGCCATCGTTTGGGCTGGTAGTGCCGGTTGTAGCCAGTTCATCACCATAATATATTTCAGGAATTCCCCGGCTTGTAAGCAACCATGTTAGGGCTGATTGATATTTGTTTGCATCTTCATTAACTACAGAATAAAATCTTGCCATATCATGGTTATCTAAAAATATAACCTGGCGTGTTGGATCTTTATAAACAAAATCCTGTGCAAGTGTTGTATACAATTTATTTACACCATCATCCCATCCAAAATCTTTTGTCATTGCATCATTCATAGCCCAAAGCGTTTGAAAATCTGCTGATGCCTGCAGGTTACTTTTAAACGGGATGTTATAATTATTTTGAACAAAATAAGATTGATTGGGAACGCCATGCACCCATGTTTCTCCAAACATAGTAAGCTGAGGATATTCATCCATAAGCGCCTGGTTGCACCTATTCATAAACTCCAGATCATTGTAAGGATATGTATCAATCCTCCAGCCGTCAATCCCAAAATTTTCAACTGTCCATATTGCATGCTGAATTAAAAAATTTGCAACATAGGGATTGCTTTGATTAAGATCAGGCATTTGTTTAGTGAACCATCCATCGCTCATTTTCTTTTTCTCAATTTCACTTGCATAAGGATCAAAAAGAGTTTGGTCTTTATAAGTTGTGTTTGTATAACTGCTCCATTGATGCAGCCAATCTTTCATCGGCAGATCCTGCACAGTAAAATGAAAAAGCCCCACATGATTATAAACTGCATCCTGGATAATTTTTATGTGCTTCGCATGTGCGGCATCAATTAAATTTTGGTATGCTTTTTCTCCGCCAAGGCGTGGATCAATTTTATAATGATCAGTAAATGCATAGCCGTGCTCAGTTCTGTTTGGCATATCATTTTCAATAACCGGATTTAGCCATAAAGTGGTAACACCTAAAGCCTGTAAATAATCGAGATGATTTTGAATGCCCTGTAAGTCGCCACCATGGCGGTTAAACACAGTATCCCGGTTGAGGGACTGATCTCTCATACCAGGTATTCTATCATTGGATGGATCACCATTACTGAATCTATCAGGCAGTATGAGATAAATAAGATCTTTGGAAGTAACACCTTGCGCAAACAGAAAACCATTGCCTGTACGGCGGGGTTTTAATTCATAATAAATTGAAAAATTATCTTTGAGATCAACAAAACTAAAATCAATTTTAATTTTTCCAGGCATGGCTGTTGGCGCTATATCAAGATCAAGAAAAATATATTTCCTGTTCTCAGCCTTATTAAAACTTACAAGTGTTACTCCCGGATAATTTATGCTTACTAAAGATTTATCTGCCCATACATTTGTATTTTTTGTTGAGTGCACCATTACCTGCACTTTATTCCACTTCATTCCCGTAAACCAGTTAGTAGGGTAGCATTTAATACTGTCAGTTTGGGCAAATGATAAATAGGAGATAAGAAGCAAGGAACAGGAAACAAGAATTTTTTTCATAGAGATAAATTAAGCAAGTGATGTATCAGGAATTACTGAAACCGCATCATCGGTTTTATTTTCTTTTACAATAAAGTAACAAAGCAGCCCGGCAACTATCATTAAGACACCACCAATTTGTACTGCAAGCATTCTGTTATTATTTAAAAGATGGCTCATTATCCAGCCAAAAAATAAAGAAGCAATTATTTCGGGAAGAACAATAAAAAAATTAAAAATACCCATATACACGCCAATCTTATCCTCGGGCAAACTGCCTGCCAGCATAGCATACGGCATTGACAAGATACTTGACCATGCAATACCAACACCCACCATGCAGCCGTAAAGCATATATTTATTTGTGATAAAACCCACTGCAATTAAACCTGCAGCACCGCAAAACAAACAAAAACCATGAGTAAGTTTTCTTCCGATCCTGTTAGCAATTACCGGTATTATTAAAGCGAAAATAAAAGCAACAACATTATAAAATGAAAGTGTTAATCCTGCAAACTCAACACCTTTTGTATAAATAGGATCGGTTTCGCTTGTGGCTCCAAAAATACTTCTGGCAACAGCAGTACTGTAATAAAACCACATTAAGAATAAACCGGGCCATGTAAAGAATTGAACAAGGGCAAGCTGTTTCATTTTTGGCGGCATGTTTTTTATCGAACTCATTATTTCTCTAAAGCCACCACCAAAACCTTTATTACTTTCCTTTACTTTTTGTTTAAATCCTACATCAGCAGGAGGATATTCTTTTGTAGAAAAGATGGTGTACAAAACGGATAATAAAAAAATTGTACCCCCAATATAAAATGCAAATTTTACTGAATCAGGAATGTGCCCATCCACACTTTTTCTTGATACGCCAAATAAATTTGATAATATCCACGGCAATGCTGATGCTATGCTGCCGCCCAAACCTATCATTAAGCTTTGCATTGCAAACCCACGTGTACGCTGCTTTTCAGATAGTTTATCTGCAACAAATGCACGGAAAGGTTCCATCGCAATATTACCGGAAGTATCCAGTATCCAAAGCAATCCTGCGGCCATCCATAATGCTCCGCTGTTAGGCATTAAAAAAAGACAAAGCGTACTC
>JACDBU010000017.1 GCA_013694745.1 Chitinophagaceae bacterium | reverse complement strand
ATCCATTCAAATGATCGTACGTGTGATTACCAACAGCATGGCCGTCATCAATTATTCTTTTGTATAATTCAATATGTTCCACTACATTTTTGCCGATACAAAAAAAGGTAGCTTTTGCATCATATTTTTTTAGCGCATCCAGTATATATGCAGTTGAAATAGCATTAGGGCCGTCATCAAACGTAAAATATATTTCCTTTTTTTTCGTTCTGATACTCCAAATCCCGCCGGGATACAATTTCCTTAAGAGCAATGGGGGCCTTACCAGATAAAACATATGGAAAAATAAAATTTTTACTTCATTAAACCATTTTAAACTTCCCGGGTCTTAAGCGTACAAAAATTAATTTAATTATGAAAACTAAAAATCTCTTAATCGCGTTTGCTGTTACTCTTTTAGCGATCGGTTTTACGGCCTGCAAAAAAGATAATACCCAAACTACAAGTGAATTAGAAACCACTTTTGAACTGGCCGGAGACCAGGCAGTTTCTGATAATCTTACTGAAGATGATAATGACATCCTAAATGAAACTGCCGTGAGTAATAATTTTGCCGGCAGCAGGAGCACGACCAGCCAGGCTGTTCAGTCAATGAACATTTTAAGTTGCGCTACCGTAACTGTTACACCATTACAGGGTTTTCCAAAACAAATCGTTATTGATTTTGGTACAGGATGTACCTCCAGCAATGGCACAACCCGTAAAGGGAAGATCAAAATTTCCATCACTGATTCTCTGAGAAAATCAGGCAGTGTTGCTGTTTTAACGTACGATGCCTATTATGTAAACAACTTTAAAAAAGAAGGAACCGTTACCTGGACAAACACCAGTACAGTTGGTACAAGAAGCTGGGAACGCAAATGTGAAAATGGAAAGATCACTTCACCGGACGGAAGATTCTGGCTACACAGCGGGGTAAAGCAAATTACTCAAACTGCCGGTGTAAGTACACCAACTAATTTGCTTGACGATGTATTTTCTATTAGAGGAAATCATACGGTTACAAATGCGGCTGGTAAAACAAGAACGGCTACTATTTTAGAGCCGTTAGAAAAGAAAACTATTTGCGAGAATATCGATAAAGGCCAGGTAAAGATCCAGGGACCAAATCATTATGCAATTATTGATTTTGGCGATGGTACCTGTGACAGAATTGCAACCATATCAATAGACGGACAGGCACCAAGAACGATCTTATTAAGATAATAAAAACCTCTGTTATTGCATTAGCCCGTGAAATTTATTTTTCACGGGCTTTTTTATTTACGGAATTACTTTTAGCAAAAACTGCATTTCTGTTCCATGAAGTAAACTGCTAACACTAACAACAATCTTTTTTTCTTTTAGCCAGGGTAATATACAATCGCAATAAAATAAGAAGCCAAAATAAATATTTCATAAATCAAAAACCAACTGCATAATATTCTCGTATCATTTAAAATACAAGGTTTGCGCAACATGAACCGGTAAACAAATTTATTATTGATGGTTGAATTTGCATGTGTGTGAATTAAGCAAAAACATGCTGAACCTGATTTATCAATTGAAAATAAATTTTATTCCCTCTTTTATGTAGCCTACTTTTTGTTGTTTTACGATTTCCCATTATCCCTGAATATCAACTCTTTCAATCCCTTTCAATTACCATTTAATCGTTGGTATTATTTACAAAAGAGCAATCTTTTGTTATGGATTTATTTTTTCATTACAAAAACAACATTATGCCTAACAAAACAGCTATTAAATTAGATGAAGGGGTAAGCGAAAAAACTTTTTTTTCCCAGGTATCCCGCCGAAGGTTTCTGAATTATGCTGGCTTAACAGCCGGTGCCATGGTATTTGCATCATCGTGTAAAAAAGATTTAAGAGGTGGCGAAAGCGCTTCTGATTTTGCACACGAAGATCCACATAACAAGCCCAAGAATACCGTTAATCTTGGTTCCGGGGACATTGGGGTTTTAAATTACGCCTACGCCCTGGAACAATTGGAAGCAGCATTTTATGCGCAGGTAAATCAAACCCCGTATGCAGGAATTTCCGGAAAGGAAGCAGACTACCTGCAGGATATTCGTCAGCATGAAATTGCTCACAGGGAATTTTTGAAAAACGTTTTGGGCGATAAAGCAATTGGCACCCTTTTACTCGATTTTAGTTCAATTAACTTTTCCAGCAGGGATAGTGTATTAGCAACTGCCAAAGCATTTGAAGATGTTGGTGTTTCAGCGTACAATGGTGCCGGACAGTTATTACAAAGTCCGGATTACCTTTTATATGCGGGCAAAATTGTTTCTGTTGAAGCAAGACATGCTGCATGTTTGCGTGATCTTATATCGTACGGAAGCTTTGCCGACAGTACGGCTGTAAATTCCATGGGCCTTGATCTGGTAAGAACCCCTACGGAAGTTTTAGCCATTGCCAGTACTTACATTAAGACCAAGATCATCGCTAATAATTTACCAACCTCATAAAATTTACATCATGAATCTTAATAATATTATTACTGAAATAGAAAAAACAGATCCGGAAGTTTATGGACGATTGAGCGGGCGCAGGCAGGCAATGAAAAATTTTGCAAATCTTTCCGGGAAAATTGCACTGAGTAGTTTGCCGATCGCTTTGGGAACTATGTTTCAAAAAGCTTATGGTAAAAGTACAGACATCATTACAGATGTTTTAAACTTCGCGCTAACACTTGAATATTTGGAAAAAGAGTTTTACGACGATGGCCTTGCTTCTGTGGGTCTTATCCCTGCAGGTGCAGACCGTACCGCTTTTGAAAATATCAGGTTACATGAAACAGAGCACGTACAATTTCTACGCGATACCATTGTGGCCCTGGGTGGCACCCCGGTAATGAAACCGACCTTTGATTTTACAGCTGGTAATGGTAGTATGACCGGTCCTTTTACTGGTGTTTTCAGTAATTACGATCTTTTCCTTGCTGTATCTCAAACGCTGGAAGACACTGGTGTTAGGGCTTACAAAGGACAAGCAGGTAATTTGATAAGCAGCAACGAAGTTTTAACTGCGGCTTTACGCATACATTCAGTGGAAGCACGGCATGCATCACACGTGAGGGAAATACGCAGCAGGAAACCAAGTGCCTTTGTTGTGGGAATTCCTGATCCATGGATCACATTAAATCAAAGCAACGTTGCCTCTCCATTGGTGCAACCAAATTACAATGGTGAAGAATTGCTTACACAGGCAGGTGTAAATATTGTTGGTATCAACGGTTTCAACATCACTGCAGATGATGCAAGTGAAGCATTTGACGAACCATTAACCAAAGAACAAATATTAGCAATAGTAGATCCGTTCATTGTTTAAGAAAATCGCAAATCTGCAAAATTAAATTCGGCGTTCAATTTAATCACGGATAAAAAATAGTAATATTTTTTATCCGTGATTATTTTGTTACCTGTAATTCCCTATTCGTCAGAAGTTCAGCTGTGAAAGAATGTAATCGAAAACAAGTACTGATGCCTGGTTACATAAATATCTTAACAAACGATTTTAAACCTAACATAAAATGTTTGCGTAAATTGTATAAGAATAAATCAACATAAAATGGAATTAAATAAATTAACATCCGAAGAAGAAAGGGTAATTGTTCACAAAGGCACCGAAAGACCTTTTACCGGTGAATACAATAATAATAAAGAAGGTGGAATGTATGTGTGCAGGAGATGCAACACACCCTTGTACAATTCATCCGACAAATTTGATTCGCACTGTGGCTGGCCAAGTTTTGATGATGAGATCCCGGGCGCAGTGAAACATTTGCCGGATGCTGATGGCAGCCGGATAGAAATTGTTTGTAATAATTGTGATGCGCATTTAGGCCATGTATTTAAAGGAGAGCGTTTTACTGAAAAAAATACAAGGCATTGTGTAAACTCTATTTCCTTAAAATTTATTCCCGCTACAACATGAGTACAACAACAGGAAGAGCGATTTTTGCTTCAGGATGTTTTTGGGGAACCGAATATTTTTTTCAGAAAGAAAAAGGGGTTCTGAAAACAACCGTTGGATACACTGGTGGCAATAAAGAAAATCCCACTTACCATGATGTTTGTACGGGAAGAACGGGACATGCTGAAGCTACAGAAGTGATCTTTGATCCAACCCAAACTTCTTATGAGCAACTGGTAAAACTTTTTTTTGAAACCCATGACCAGGGCCAGGTTAACAGGCAGGGGCCTGATATTGGCACCCAGTACCGCTCTGCGATCTTTTATTTAGATGAAGAACAGAGATCCATTGCAGAAAGGTTGATAAACGAATTAAAGAGCAATGGTTACAAAGTTGCTACTGAACTTACAATGGCAGGCACTTTTTATAAAGCAGAAGACAAACATCAGCAATATTATACTTCAGGTGGTGGTAGTCCCTACTGTCACCGCTACACCAAAAAATTTGACTCGCAAAGATCATTGCTTACTTAAATTTTGCATACAGCCGGTTTTGCTCACATAAAACTACCTTCCTTTTGGGGAGGATTGCCCTGCTGAGTATCTTTGCAGGATATGAGTAAAAATGTTAGGGTACGGTTTGCTCCAAGTCCTACTGGTGGTTTACACCTCGGTGGTGTACGCACCGCGTTATATAATTATCTTTTTGCAAAGCAGCAGCGTGGCGATTTTATTTTACGCATAGAGGATACAGACCAATCCCGTTTTGTTGAAGGCGCCGAAAAATACATCACAGAATGTTTGAACTGGTGTGAATTAATACCAGATGAAGCTCCGCATATCGGCGGTACACATGAGCCTTACCGGCAAAGCCAGCGGAAAGAGATTTACCATCAGTACGCAATGCAACTTGTTGATAGCGGGCATGCTTATTATGCGTTCGATACGCCAGAGGAAATAGAGCACATGCGGGGGAAACTTAAAAGCGAAGGCAAAAGCAATTTACAGTACGATCATCATACAAGAATGCTGATGAACAACTCACTGTCACGCCTACCCGAAGAAACCAGCAAAGCAATTGACCAGGGTATTCCCTATGTCATCCGCCTTAAAATAGATCCGGACGCGTTTATTTATTTTAAAGATATGATAAGGGGAGAAATGACTTTTGATACCAATAACCTGGATGATAAAGTTTTACTGAAAGCAGATGGTATGCCAACGTATCACCTTGCTGTTGTGGTGGATGATTACCTGATGAAGATCACACATGTATTTCGTGGTGAAGAATGGCTGCCCAGTGCGCCGGCGCATGTTATGATATGGAAATACCTGGGATGGGAAAATGCAATGCCACAGTGGGTGCATCTTCCATTGATTTTAAAACCTGATGGCAATGGCAAGCTTAGTAAGCGTGATGGTGACAGGTTAGGGTTTCCAGTGTTTGCCATGAACTGGAAAGATCCTAAAACTTCAGAGTTGATGAAAGGATTTAAAGAGCTTGGATTTTTACCGGAAGCATTCATCAATATGCTCGCCATGCTGGGTTGGAATGATGGCACCGAACAGGAAATTTTCAACCTTGAAGAGTTGATCCAAAAATTTTCCATTGAGAGGATCCATAAAGCCGGGGCAAAATTCGATTTTGAAAAAGCGAAATGGTTCAATCATGAATGGATAAAAAAACTTCCCGTATCTCATTATTCGTCACGCGTAGCTGGCATGTTTACAGAAATGGGGATTACTATAAACGATACTGAAAAATTTAATAAGATACTAGAACTCGTAAAAGATCGCTGCACTTTACTAACAGGCTTCTGGGATAATGCGCATTATTTTTATAAACCCCCAGCCGAGTTTGATACAGCTTCTTTAACCGGGAAATGGAATGATGATAAGAAAGATTTTTTTGAATCATTCATCACCTTACTCCCTGGTGAGGCCGGTTGGAATAGCAGCTCGCTTGAAAATATTTTTAAAACTCTGGCTGCAGAAAAAAAAATAAAAGCGGGGGAGCTGTTGATGATCTTTAGAATAATCTTAGTAGGAAGTAAAACAGGTCCTGGTGTTTTTGCCATTGCTGAAATTCTAGGAAAAGAAGAAACCATTAAAAGAATTAATTTAGCCATCGCACAATTCGTAGCGTTAAATATCAAATGATGAAACGTCCGATAAGGGTACTTGTTGCAAAAGTTGGACTTGATGGCCACGACCGCGGCGCGAAAGTGATCGCCACTTCTTTGCGGAATGCGGGTATGGAAGTTATTTATACGGGGTTGCGGCAAACGCCTGAAATGGTTGTAAATGCTGCATTACAGGAAGATGTTGATGCCATCGGGGTAAGTATTCTTAGTGGCGCACACAATACTGTATTTCCAAAGATCATACAGCTTATGAAAGAAAAGCAGATGCATGATGTATTATTAACCGGCGGAGGAATTATCCCTGCGGATGATATGAAGTTGCTGAATGATATGGGGGTAGGCAAATTATTCCCACCCGGAACAACAACCACCGAAATTGCTGTATATATTAAAACCTGGGTTGAAGAAAACAGGGATTTCTAAATAGTTTTTTTATGACGCCTAAAGAAGTAGTGGAAAACTGGGTAAATGTTTTCAATATTGCCAATGCAGAATTACTGTCGGATATGTATCACGAGCAGGCAATTAATCACCAGGTAAATACAAGCCCGGTAAATGGTAAAGCCGCTATTAAAAAAATGTTCGCCACTGAATTTGCCCAGGCAAACATGGTATGTATCATAGAAAATATTTTTGAAGATGGGGAGTGGGCTATATTAGAATGGAAAGATCCCAATGGGTTAAGAGGATGTGGTTTCTTCCAGGTAACGGATGGAAAAATTATTTTTCAAAGGGGTTATTGGGATAAGTTGTCGTTCCTGAAATTGCATCATCTTCCTATACCGGGTGAGTTGATGCCCTAAAAAAATATTTTTTTTTCGCATCTCAATTAATCTTATAAAATACAAACATGTATTCAACGCTTTTAACACATTTGGAAAAAGGAATTTTCACTATCACTATTAACCGTCCGGAGAAATTGAATGCACTCAACCGGGAAGTTATGAATGATCTTGATAAGGCATTTGATGAAGTATATGACAACAATGAAATAAGATCCGTGATCATAACGGGCGCCGGCCCAAAATCTTTTGTTGCCGGCGCAGATATAACAGAGTTTAGTGGTTTAAATAAACAGCAGGGCATTGAACTTGCAAAAAAAGGCCAGGATGTTTTTTTAAAAATTGAAAACTCGCCCAAACCTGTAGTGGCGGCAGTAAATGGCTTTGCTTTAGGCGGAGGTTGCGAACTGGCAATGGCATGCCATTTTAGAATTGCAAGTGAGCAGGCAAAGTTTGGTCAGCCGGAAGTAAACCTCGGGCTAATACCAGGATATGGGGGTACGCAACGGCTAACCATGCTTGTTGGAAAAGGCAAAGCCATGGAGATGATCCTTTCATCATTAACTATCAACGCTGCCGAAGCATTGCAATCTGGCCTGGTAAATTATGTAGTTCCGGCAGAAGAGCTTTTATCAAAAACGATATCAATCCTTGAGCTTATCAATACAAAAGCACCTGTAGCAGTATCTCAAAGCATTGCATCAGTAAATGCTTTTTTTACAGGTGATGGTTATCCTGCCGAAATAAATAATTTTGGAAAATGTTTTGAAACCGATGATGTAAAAGAGGGCATAAAAGCCTTTGTAGAAAAACGTAAACCTAATTTTACCGGCAAATAATTTCGAAAAAAAATAAAATATTTATCATGACAAAAATAAAAGTTGCTAACCCGGTTGTTGAACTTGACGGGGATGAAATGACACGCATCATCTGGAAAACGATAAAAGAAAAGCTGATCTATCCCTATCTCGATCTTGATATAAAATATTTTGATCTTGGCATCCGGCATCGTGATGAAACGAATGACCAGGTAACTATTGATGCGGCAAATGCAATTAAACAATATGGGGTGGGTATTAAATGTGCCACCATAACGCCTGATGAAGACAGGGTAAAGGAATTTAATCTTAAGCAAATGTGGAAGAGCCCTAACGGCACCATAAGGAATATCCTTGATGGCACTGTTTTCCGGGAGCCCATTGTTATGCAGAACGTACCGCGACTTGTTACCAACTGGACCGCTCCTATCATTGTTGGTCGTCATGCATTTGGCGATCAGTACCGGGCAACTGATACGGTAATAAAAGGAAAGGGAAAATTAACGATGACCTTTACGCCTGAAAACGGCGATGCGCCCCAATCATTTGAAGTTTATAATTTTAAAGGTGATGGTGTTGCTTTGTGCATGTATAATACTGATGAAAGCATAACGGGTTTCGCCAGGAGTTGTTTTAATATGGCATTGAGTAAAAAATGGCCGTTATACCTTTCAACAAAAAATACGATCTTAAAAAAATATGATGGCAGATTCAAGGATATCTTCCAGGATATTTTTGATAAAGAATTTAAAACACAATTTAAGAATGCCGGAATTACTTATGAACACAGGCTGATTGATGATATGGTTGCCAGTGCATTAAAATGGAATGGAAATTTTGTGTGGGCCTGTAAAAATTATGATGGTGATGTGCAGAGCGATACAATTGCCCAGGGGTTTGGATCACTTGGATTAATGACCTCGGTTTTAATTACCCCCGATGGAGAAACTATGGAAGCTGAGGCAGCTCATGGTACTGTAACCCGCCATTACCGCGAATACCAGGCCGGTAGGCCAACCTCAACAAATCCAATTGCGTCTATTTTTGCCTGGACCAGAGGATTGGCATTCCGTGGTAAACTTGATAATAATGAACCTCTTATAAATTTTTGTAATGCACTCGAAAAAGTATGTGTAGAAACGGTAGAAGGTGGAAAAATGACAAAGGACCTTGCCGTAGTTATTCATGGTAACGAGGTTACGCATGGTGAAAATTTTTTATATACTGAGGAATTTTTAGACACAATTGACCAAAATCTACAATCGAAACTTAATTCCTCTATTAAAGATTAACATTTCGGAACCAAATTTGTAGTGTTTTGGAAATTAATGTTATTAATGACTTCTAATGAAGAACTGTTGACTGTTTTACACAGTTATGTCATTTGATAGTTTCATTACAGTAGCATAACCACAAAATTTAATTTACCAAAAATGGATGTAAAGGTTGCTACCTTTCAAAGTCGATGTATTTGCATTGAAGTGCAAGTTTATAAACCGCCGGGTATCAAACAATTTATTGTAAATCCCGTTTTTCCCTGTATACAATTCAGCACCGATTATTTTTTTAATATTTCCTTCCTCCATTCAGAAAAAAATTAAGCATGGCAAAAATTTTAGTCGTGGATGATGATGTTGATATTTTAGCAGTGATGGAAATATTGTTTACTATGAAAGGATTTGATGTAGAGGTAACCGCTAAATGGGAAAATACTTTTGATAAGATTAAATCATTTAATCCTGACCTGATCTTACTGGACGTATTGATTTCTGGAAACGACGGAAGAACTATTTGCAAACAATTGAAGGCAGAAGAAGAAACAAAACAGATCCCGGTGATAATGTTTTCTGCACACCCCAGCGCAGCAGCAACCATAGCGGAATATGGTGCCGATGATTTTATCGCCAAGCCTTTTGATGTGAATGATCTGCTCGATAAAGTGAATTTTCATCTTAAAAATTAAAAAAAATAGCCGCAAAATGCAGCTATTAATTTGTTCTTCCAGTGATGGAAATTAATTTTTATTGCTATTGCCCCGTAAAAGCGCAACCAGTAATAATAAAAATATTGCACCGCCAATAACCCAAACCCACGGTGACGCATACCAGTTGCCGCCACCTTTTGTAACATTTACATTTAGATCAGCGCTTTTATCCTGCGCAAAAACTACGGTTTGCATAATGCATAATACGGCAATTATCAGCAAACTTTTTAAGCTGGAAAAAAATTTTGAGATTTTGTTCATAAAAGTTTTTGTTTAAGCGTTAAATAAATTGTTAGACTAAATATATAAAAAATAAAGAAGCAATCAATTTCCCTGCAATATCGTTTTACCAACAACCAAGCCAAAGTAAAGTATTTAGTACCTGCAAAATATTTTACAAGAGGTAGCATTATCTTTGTTTCATGTTATCAATAAGTAATCGCGGCAAAATAATGCCGGCATCACCGATCAGGAAATTGGTACCTTATGCAGAAGCAGCGAAAAAAAAAGGTACCAGGGTATTTCATTTGAATATTGGGCAGCCTGATATTGAAACACCTCCGCAAATCCTGGATGCAGTAAGAAATGTTCATTTTAAAGTGCTGGAATACAGTCACAGTGCAGGTAATGAAAGCTATCGGAAAAAATTAGTTTCGTATTATAAAAAAGCAGGGATCACTATTGATTATAACCAGATAATTGTAACTACCGGCGGCAGTGAAGCGATCTTATTTGGGTTTATGAGCTGCCTTGATGCGGGAGATGAAGTAATTATTCCCGAACCCTTTTATGCAAATTACAATGGATTTGCAGTTGCTGCAGGAGTTATTGTAAAACCCATAACCTCAAAAATTGAAACAGGTTTTGCCTTGCCTCCCATTGACGATTTTGAAAAAGCAATAACACCAAAAACCAAGGCCATTGTTATTTGCAATCCAAATAATCCTACGGGTTATTTGTACAGCAGGGAAGAAATGGAAATTCTTAAAACCATAATTTCAAAACACGATCTGTATTTATTTGCTGATGAAGCATACCGCGAATTTTGTTATGAAGGCGAACATTTCAGTGCTATGCATTTAACAGGAGTTGACGACAACGTGATCTTAATGGATACCATAAGTAAAAGATACAGCGCATGCGGTGCCAGGATAGGCGCGTTCATAACAAAGAACAAAGATGTTTTAGGCGCTGTGATGAAATTTGCGCAGGCGAGGTTAAGTCCGCCGGGACTTGCACAAATCTTAGCCGAGGCCGCAGTTGATCTTCCTGATAACTATTTTGAAACCACCAAGGCAGAATATAAATTAAGAAGAGATACAATTGTTAAGCGACTGAATAATATTCCTGGTGTGTTTTGCCCTAATCCCGGTGGTGCATTTTATGCAATGGCCAGGTTGCCGATAGATGATGCTGATACATTTTGCCAGTGGTTGCTGGAATCATTTTCATACAATAATAAAACGGTAATGCTGGCTCCTGCAACAGGTTTTTACAGCAGTGAGGGATTGGGTAAAAATGAAGTAAGATTAGCCTACGTGCTTAACGTTGATGATATAAATTCTGCAATGGATTGTTTGGAGAAGGCGCTGGAAGAATATCCGGGTAAAACACCAGCCTCCTTGTAAAGTTTTATGCATTCCTTATCTTTGCCGCCCGAAAGAAATTATCAACCAGGTAAAAAAATATTTGTCGAGGTAGCTCAGCTGGTTAGAGCATCGGATTCATAACCCGAAGGTCGGCAGTTCAAGTCTGCTCCTCGATACTGAAGCGGAATTTTCACGATTATATGTGAAGATTCCGCTATTTTTTGTATCAAAAACCTTTGCGCGGTCCAAACTGATGTTGTAGGCAGTACAACAAATTCGATAAAACAAACCATTAACTAGTAGGTTAAAATATCTAGCAGCATGTGTATTTTTTCACTCGCATAAGTCATTAAACATATGCTAATATTTTCATCACAAAAATTCCTGCACTGCTATTATCTCACCGGCTATAACGAAAACGATTAAACGAATTTTTTTAAATGGTATTTTTGCTATATGGCAAAAGTGGACGCTTACGCCTAAGTTGGGTTTCACGCCATTATTTTATAAAGAATATTGAACGCGGTAAATACCCCGATCGGACGTTAGTGT
>JACDBU010000008.1 GCA_013694745.1 Chitinophagaceae bacterium | reverse complement strand
CATTGGAACCATACTGTCATTCATAATGGGATTTGGATTGTATGGATCAACTTTTATTATTCCCTTGTACACACAGTCAACCCTGGGGTGGACAGCCCAGCAA
Organism: Chitinophagaceae bacterium; assembly: GCA_013694745.1. GTDB lineage: Bacteria > Bacteroidota > Bacteroidia > Chitinophagales > Chitinophagaceae > Ginsengibacter. The sequence goes on along the minus strand of JACDBU010000008.1, from coordinate 15,190 downwards.
TCCGGGGCATTGATGATACCGGCTGCAGTTACAACTGCTTTCATGATGCCGATCATTGGAAGGCTTTTACAAAAAGGAGTACCCCAGCAATATCTTGTTGCTTTGGGTATGGTATTATTCTTTTTCTTTAGTTTTTGGGGGTATAAAATCGTGACACCAGATACCAGTAAAGATGCATTTTTCTGGATGTTGATCTTGCGCGGACTGGCAATGGGTATGTTGTTCATCCCTATTACAACCCTTTCTCTTTCTACACTCAAAGGGCAGCAAATTGGCCAGGGTGCCTCGTATACGGGAATGATGCGACAGCTTGGCGGATCATTTGGTATAGCCACCATCACTACTTTTTTAGCCCGGCAAAATATGGTTCACCGTAACAACCTTGTTGGCCACCTTGATGTAAATAATCTGAACGTTCAACAACGCGTATTGGCGATGCAGCATGGATTTATTGCAAAAGGTTTAACGCCTGATGCGGCCTTAAAAAGCAGTTACAAAGCTTTGGATTTTGCTGTTAGTAAACAGGCGTCTGTACTTTCATATATGGATGTTTTCTTATACCTCGGCATTATGTTTCTTATATGCATACCTTTTATATTACTGGTTAAGCGGAATAAAAAACAAAAAATCGATCTTGCCGAAGCCATGCATTAACAGTTTTTTTTCACTTCATTAATTGCTGTAGCTTCACGATAGCTTTTTTTTAATGTTATTAAGTTAGTCTATGGTAAAACAGTGGCCTTTTTATGCAAAGCTTACCATCCTGGTAATTCTTATGTACTTAATTTTTTACGGATTTTTTATTGGGCAGCATATTTTTCTGCCGTTAGGTTTTGCATTTCTTTTTTCCGTTTTGCTAAGGCCTTTGGAAAAAAGATTTTTAAAATGGCGGGTGCCAAAATTATTGTCGATCATAATAACAATTGTTATTGGCATACTTTGCCTGGCGGGTCTCATCATGTTCTTATCTCACCAGATTTCTTCTTTCGTAAAAGATGTGCCGGCGGTTAAGGAAAATCTTGCCGGGTTGTGGGATAAAATTCAACAGTGGTTGCTGCAAACTTTTCATATTAGCCAGGAACAACAGAAAAATTTAATTGATAAGGCCGCAAAAGATACCATGAGTAATATCAAGCCGGTGGGTACCATAGGGGCGATAACAGGTTCTCTTGCTACCCTTATACTAATACCCGTTTATGTTTTTTTATTTTTATATTACCGTGCACATTTGCTGCGTTTTGTAAGCGAGATCTTTGATTCAAAACATTCGGCCCGTGTTGAAGAAGTGATACACGAGATACGCTACGTAATGCAACATTACATTACCGGGTTGTTAACCGAAACCACTATAGTGGCTGTGTTAAATGTAGCTGGACTTATTCTTATTGGCGCTCCTTATGCATTGTTGCTGGGAATTATTTCTGCTATTTTAAATCTCATTCCTTACATAGGCGGATTGATTGCCGTTGTATTAACCGCACTCATTACTTTTTCCAATACCGGCTCTGTTACCAAGCTGATCTGGTCTGTCGTGATATTCCTGATCGTTCAGCTGATCGATAATAATTTTTTAGTGCCAAGGGTAATTGCTTCCAAAATAAAACTAAACGCATTGATATCCATTGTGGGTGTATTGATCGGTGGCGCATTATGTGGTATAGGTGGAATGTTTTTAAGCCTTCCGCTCATAGCAGTTTGCAAAGTAATTTTCGATAGGGTAGATGAATTAAAACCCTGGGGAAAATTATTGGGTGATGATATTCCTTCAGCAAATTTCAGGATCCTCCTCGCTAAAAAACGAAAAGCGAAAACAGCATCTAAATAATGGCACTACTACCCTGGTCTTCTTTAATGAGGGTATATCTCATACCGGGATCAATTTTTTTCCTGCTGTATTTTTCAAAGCGCTGGATGACCCATAATGATAATATCAGCCAGATAAATCCAAGACAAAAGCCCGCGATAACATCACTGGCATAATGCACCCGCAGGTACACCCTGCTTATACCTATTGCAATTATCAGCGCAAACAGCATTATTACCAGCACCCATTTCAAAAATGTATTGTTTATATTTTGCCATACAACCACTATCAGCAACCCATAAAAAGTTACACTCATTAAAGCATGGCCGCTTGGAAAGCTATATCCCTGGGCTTGTTGCAATAATGGCGTCAACGGCCTTGTACGATGGAAAATAAATTTTAAAAAAAACATAAGCAACAAACTGCTAAGGGCAACTACCGGGAATTTTATCGAATACCATCGGTGCTGTTTTATAAAAAGAAAATAAGCGATGAGTAACAGGTTAGCCGGAATTAAAAAAAGATGTGTACCTAAAAAGGTAAAAAATTCCATGAGGCCAGTGTTGGCGATGCTTACATGTTTTGAAAGATAACCGAATGCCCTGACATCAAAATCTTCTCTTTTTTCTTTAAATACCATTGTTACTACCTGGATAAAAGTGAATAGTGCACCACTGAATAACAATAACAATACCACAACTTCAACGGATAAAAGTGCCACTGCTGCCCACATTTTTTTTATCCCATAGCGCACTGTTTTTATCATAACTAAAGATAATTCTAAATTTTTTGTTTTATCTGCGTCAGCATTCCTGCATTTGATCTTTAAGCATGAATCTATTTTAGAATAATGTTTTCATATTGCTTACTTTATCAAATTTATATTTGCATAAAAACAATTTATCAGCAACATCGTTTCCATATTATCAAACCCGGTTGAATACCTAAAAGGAGTTGGTCCCCAAAGGGCAGATCTTCTAAAAAAAGAAGTTAGCATTTTTACTTTCAAAGATCTTTTGGAATATTTTCCTTACCGCCATATTGATAAAACACAGGTGATTAAAATAGGGGAAATATCTCCCGCAAGTGAATATGTACAAGTATCCGGTAAACTTACCCAGGTTGATCTTATCGGGGAAAGTAGAGGAAGAAGGCTGGTGGCTTATCTTAAAGATGAAACCGGAGAACTTGAGCTCGTTTGGTTCCAGGGAATAAGCTGGATTGAAAAAAATTTGATCGTAGGAAATAAATACCTCGTTTTTGGAAGAGCAGGATTTTATATGAATACACCGCAGATAACCCATCCGGAAATGGAGTTACTTACAATCGGTGAGGCTACCGGGAAAAATTTTCTTGAACCGATTTACCCCGCAACAGAAAAATTAAAAGCAAGAGGAATAACTGGTCGCCAAATTGGCAAACTTACTTTCAATCTTTTTTCATTGCTGAATGAAAAAGAACTACCCGAGAATTTGCCGCTTTCAATTATACAGGAACATAATCTAATATCACGATACCGGGCATTCAGGCAGATCCATTTTCCCATCAACAACCAGGAGTATGAAGCTGCTGTTACCCGGTTAAAATTTGAAGAACTTTTTTTTGCACAATTAAGGATGGGAATGCTGCGGTCTCAAAGACATCATTTTTCCCAAGGGCTGGTGTTTGATAAAGTAGGAGAATTGTTCAATACATTTTACAGATCGTTTTTGCCATTTGAATTAACCGGCGCACAAAAAAGAGTGCTGAAAGAAATACGAAAAGATATGGGCAGTGGCAGGCAAATGAATCGTTTGTTACAGGGCGATGTTGGGAGTGGCAAAACCATGGTGGCATTATTATCTATGCTTATTGCTGCTGATAATACCCGGCCTTCAGACGGTTCGGGATTTCAATGTTGTTTGATGGCGCCCACTGAAATTTTAGCACAGCAGCATTTTGCAGTGCTCACAAAATTATTGAAGGGTATGCCCGTGGTGGTTAAATTACTTACGGGTTCAACATCTGCTGCTGAAAGAAAAAAAATATTACCCGCTTGTGAGCAGGGCGACGTACACATCCTTATTGGCACACATGCCATTATTGAAGATACGGTTCAGTTTAAAAATTTAGGGTTGGCAATCGTGGATGAACAACACAGGTTTGGTGTTGAGCAAAGATCAAAACTCTGGAAAAAAAATGAAGTTCCCCCGCATATCCTTGTTATGACTGCAACGCCAATCCCCCGCACACTTGCACTTACGGCCTATGGCGACCTGGATTATAGTATAATGGATGAAATGCCACCCGGCCGGCAAAACATATCAACTGTACATCGCTATGAGCATGCCCGCCCACAGGTAATGGATTTTATCAAAAATGAAATAAGCAAAGGCCGCCAGGCTTACATTATTTATCCATTGATTGAAGAATCTGCAAAACTTGATTTTGAAAACCTGATGAAAGGATATGAAGAAGTGAAAGCTTTTTTTCCCGAGCCCCAATATTGGATAAGCATGCTACATGGAAAACAAAAATCTGCCCTGAAGGAAACCAATATGCAACGATTTGTAAAAGGTGAAACACATCTCATGGTTTCAACAACAGTAATTGAGGTAGGAGTGGATGTGCCAAATGCCTCAGTTATGGTTATTGAAAGTGCAGAAAAATTCGGACTCACACAAATGCACCAGCTCAGGGGCAGGGTGGGCAGGGGCAGCGAGAAAAGCTATTGTATTTTATTATCCGGAACCAAAATTTCAAGGGATGGAAGAGAACGCCTAAAAATAATGGCGGCTACAAATGATGGATTTAAAATTGCAGAAAAAGACCTGGAATTGAGAGGCCCGGGAGATATTGAAGGAACCCGGCAAAGTGGAATTCTAGATTTTAAGCTTGCTGATATTGTAAGAGATAAAAAGTTACTGGATGATGCAAAAAATATGGCGGAAAAAATTATCGGTTTGGATCCGCAATTAACCTTAATTGAAAACCTTCCATTGAAAAACTTTCTTATGTCACAGAAAGTTAAAACTATATGGAGTAAGATCTCTTAAAATCCAGATTGTTAACACGATATTAAATCATTTGGTAAGGCAGGAAATTTTAAACCACTTTTACTTTTTCTATCGTAAATTCATATTAGATATAACAATCAGGTAAATCACCGGTCAAAAAATAAATATTTTTTCTTTTCTTATCTCGTTTAAAACTTTATCCTTTGCGGATCTTTAAAAATTTTAGCATCTCTCTCTTTTTATTGCTGTTTGTTTTTTTATATGCCACCAAAGCTATTTCTCAAATAGAATTCATAGAAAATAAAGGCCAATGGAACAGCAAGGTTAAATTTATGAGCCATGCAGGAAACGGTGCTTTTTTTTTACAGGAGAAAGGCTTCACTGTTCTGCAACATGATGAAAAAGATGTAAGAAGGATAGTTGAACATTCCCACGCACTTAAAAAAAATGGGTCAAAAAATAATACAGCCGATTCTGATATAGTTCATTCCCATGCATACGAAGTAGAATTCTTACACGCAAATCAACATCCTGAAATAATCCCTGATAAACCTTTGCCAACAGTAAATAATTATTTTATTGGAAATGATAAAAGCAAGTGGGCTGCTGATTGTAAAATTTTCCAGGCCGTTACTTACAAAGATGTTTATCCCGGTATTGATGTGCGGTATTATTCTGATGCTGGAAGTCGCCTCAAGTACGACCTGATAGTGCATCCAGGCGCCGATCCTAACCAAATAACTTTAAAATATAAAGGTGCTGACAAAATTGAAATAAAAAATAAAGAACTGGTTATTCATACTTCGGTGGGAGAAAATAAAGAGTTGTATCCTTACACTTACCAGGTGATAAATAACCAGCGCACTCAGCCAGATACAAAATATGTTATTGAGGGTGATGTGGTAAAGTTTAAATTAAAAGACTATGATCATTCAACAGTATTGATCATTGATCCAACAGAAATATTTTTTTCATACACCGGCAGTACAGCAGATAACTGGGGCTTCACCGCAACGTATGGTCCTGATGGAAGTTTTTATTCAGGGGGGATTGCCTTTGGAACAGGATATCCTACTTCTGTTGGTTCATTTCAATCCGGTTTCAAAGGTGGTGAAAGAGATATTGCTATCATGAAGCTTAGTCCTAACGGTAGCAAAAGGATTTATGCAACCTACCTGGGAGGCACAGGAAAAGAACAACCTCATAGTCTTATTGTTGATCCGCAGGGAAACTTAATTGTGGCAGGCAGGTCATCATCGCCCGATTACCCTGTAACTACAGCCACTAATGTAATTGGCGCTGGTGGCGGATGGGATATTATAGTAACGAAATTAAATGCTGCAGGAAATGGACTGATTGGTTCAATGAGGATCGGGGGTACGGGTGATGACGGGGTAAACATTTCGGATAATGAACAGTCTGGCACACAATCGTTAAAAAGAAATTATGGAGATGACGCCAGGAGTGAAGTAATACTCGATGGCTCAAATAATATTTATCTGGCATCCTGCACCCAGTCTGATAATTTCCCTGTAACAGCCGGTGCTATACAACCCGCCGCAGGCGGAGGGCAGGATGGTGTTGTTTTAAAATTAAATGCATCGTGCAACAGCATTTTATGGGCGAGTTACCTTGGCGGCAGTGCTGATGATGCTGCTTATGTACTTGCTCTTGGCATAAGTAATAATCTTTATGTTGCCGGTGGCACAGTGAGCACCAATCTTCCTGAGATCACCGGTGGCGTCATAAACTCTTCCAATGCTGGTGGGGAATGTGATGGATTTTTAATTGAGATGTCAACAAACGGAACAACTTCTTTAAAAGGAACTTACCTCGGAACTTCTTCTGCAGACCAGGTGTACGGAGTGGAGACAGATAAATTTGGAAACGTATATGTAATGGGCACAACAGAAGGTGCATGGCCAGTATTAAATGCGGCCTATGTAAATGCTGGTTCAAAACAATTTATTTCAAAAATTAAACCCGACCTCAGTGCCTATATTTATTCAACCACTTTTGGATCAGGTTCTATCTATCCCAATATTTCGCCAACAGCCTTTTTAGTTGATAGGTGCGAAAATGTTTATGTTTCCGGGTGGGGTGGTAAATCAGACTTAGGATATCATAATTCAAATACCCGTGGATTGCCGGTTACACCCGGGGCTATCAAACCTTTGACTGACGCATCGGGAAGTGATTTTTATTTCATTGTTATAAAAAAGGATGCTGCATCATTGTTGTATGGAACTTTCTTCGGCCAGGATGATCCTATTGGGGAGGGGCCGCCGGTTACTTTTGGAGATCATGTTGACGGTGGTACCAGCAGGTTTGATAAAAACGGTGTTATTTACCAGGCCATGTGTGCAAATTGTTTTAGAACCGTAACTTTTAACGGCACCCCCGGTGCATGGTCCACAACCAACCAGGCGCTAAGCAATGGTAAATGTAATTTGGGAATGCTCAAGATCGCAATGAACTTTGCAGGCGTAGCCGCCGGTCCACAAGCTTCTATTAATGGTGTTGTAAATGATAGTAGTGGTTGCATACCGCTTACGGTAATTTTTACAGATACTTTGCAAAAGGGGAAAACTTATAACTGGGATTTTGGCGATGGCTCTCCCCAGGTAAATACCAGTGCTTTCACTACGTCGCATACCTATGTTGCAACTGGTACATACAGGGTAAGGCTCATAGCAATTGACAGCACTACCTGCAACATTTCTGATACAGCATACTTAAATATAAGGGCTGGAAATAATAAAGCAAATCTTGACTTTATTGCTAACAAACTTCCACCCTGTACTAATCTATCATATAGTTTTTCCAATACATCTTCTTCCTCATTTGGTGGATTTGCCGCAGGCAGTTTTGTGTGGGACTTTGGTGATGGATCGGCCAGAATCACCGCCCCTCAATTACCACCGGTAATGCATACATACGCTGGGCCAGGAACTTACAAAGTTACATTAGTGATCCAGGATACGGCTTTTTGTAATTCCCCCGACAGCATAATAAAAACGGTGCGCTTGTCGCCGAATTTGAAAGCATTGTTTGCAACACCTTCCACCGGCTGTGTTCCATACAATGCAGTTTTTGTAAATAATTCGTTAGGGGGATTAAACTTTCTTTGGGATTTTGGCGATGGCACTACATCAACAGTTGACAATCCCACGCATTTGTATACAACTCCCGGAACGTATAGTGTAAAATTACTGGCGTTTGATTCTACATCCTGCAACAAAATTGATTCTGCAAGACAAAGCATTTCTGTGAATCCAATTCCCGTTGCATCTTTTAGTTTTAGCCCTGTACCACCCACAGAAAATAAGCCGATATTTTTTACCAACCAGTCGTTTGGCGCCACATCATATTTATGGAATTTCGGAGATGGGGATACTTCAAATGAAATAAATCCATCTCATCTCTTTAATGCAACAGGAACTTTTACGGTTTGTCTCAACGCCAGGAACGAAGCTGGGTGCAGTGATGACACCTGCATGCCTGTTGCAGCCCTGATCTTGCCTTTACTCGATGTTCCCAATGCATTTACACCAGGTAAGTTTGGCGTGAATAGTGTAGTTAAGGTGGTAGGGTTTGGTATTACAGATATAAAATGGAGTATCTATAACCGCTGGGGACAAAAGGTTTTTGAGACTACCGATCGTAATCAGGGATGGGACGGCACTTTCAAGGGTAAATTGCAGGCGATGGATGTTTATACTTATACACTTGATGTAACCTATTTTGATGGAAAAAAATTACGAAGAACGGGCGATATAACTTTACTGAGGTAAAGAAAAAATGAATGTGAAATGATCAGAACAATAAAAATAATTGGAGTGTTGATATGCTGTATGACTGCATTCTTTGTAGAAGCACAGGATCTTCACTTTTCACAATTCTTCAATTCACCACTGCTCACTAACCCTGCCAATACCGGTTTTATTCCGGATGCGGACTACCGTATTGGTGCCAGTTACCGTGATCAGTATTCTTCCCTCATGGCCGTGCCTTATAAAACGATGAGTATCTTCGGCGATGCACAGGTTTTCAGGAACCGCATCGAGAATGGCTGGGTAGGTTTAGGGGGCGTTATTTTACATGACGTAGCAGGCAGTGGAAGTTTAACTTCTACTAAAGCGTATGCATCGGTTGCTTACCATCAAATGCTTGGGTTAAGCAGCCTGGTTTCAGCCGGCTTCAATATAGGCTGGGCCAATAAAAGAATTGATCAGTCAAAACTAAAATTCCCTGACCAGTTTGACGGGAAATTTTTCGATAACACATTACCCACCAGCGTTCAATTGATCAACAATAATATAAGTTATTTTGATGTGCAGGCCGGTCTGAATTACGCATATTTTCCTACGCAGGATATTTATATCAATGCGGGTTATTCCATTCATCATGTTAACCGCCCTAAGGAAACATTTTTTGATGGCACAGAAGATGCCCGTATCCCGGTGCGCCATATTGGTTTCGTAAATGCAATATTAAAACTGAACGAGAATGTGATTATCAACCCAAATGCTTACTACACAATGCAGGCCCGGGCCAGCGAACTGGTGCTGGGGTTAAACGGGGCTTATAACCTTACCGGGGCAGGCGAAAAACAGCTTATCGCCGGGTTGTATTATCGTGTAGGCGATGCCGTTATACCTATGATCGGTTTTGAGCTGAACCATATTAAATTCACCTTTAGTTACGATGTAACTACTTCCTCATTGCATAACTTCAATGGCTATCGCGGCGCAACAGAATTTAATGTGATTAAAAATGGTTTTTACAATGAATATTTTGGAGACAAGCGTCAGACTCTCTGCCCTACTTTTTAAAAAATCACTGCCAGCGATTTCAGGTTGATGATTTTGCCTCTGCCTTGGCTTTTTCGAGTTCCTTTTTCATCTCGATTTTACTCTTTTCAATTTCTTCTTTTGCCTTTTCAATATCCTTTTTACTTCTCTCGATCTCTCTTCTTAATTCCTCATTGTTCAGTTTTCTCGCTTCATCAAGTTCCTTTTTCAGCTGTGCAGAATTTAAGTTTTTCCTTACATCTTTCATGGTCCTGTCAATTTCGATCCGGAGTTTCTTTGTATCAATTTCATTAAGTGACTTATCAATATTATTCTGAATTTTATCCCAGTCAATGTTTTTTAAAGAAATATCGATATCCCTGTTTATTTTATTGAAATCGATCTTATTGATTGCGGAAGTTATTTCTGCATTTATTTTGTTCCAGTCAATTTCTTTAAGTTTTATGGAAACCATTTCCATAGCTTTTTCCACGCTGGCCGTAATTTTATCAAAATCATTTTTATCCATGTGTATATCGATATTGACCTTTGGTACTGTATCGATACAAATTGTGGTGGTTTGTGTGGTAACCTTTGGGGTATACCTGAAAGACATTGTAAATAAAGCAAAAATTACTACGCTCAATGCCATCAATGTTTTTTGAAATGCGCTTCCCTGTTTCATAATTATTAAGTTTTTAAAATGATACGAATAGTTTCGTAATCAAATATACGATTCATTTCGTATTTAGTTATAAAATTTCCTGTTTTTTTCTTTGCTATTGAATATGGCTATTTATAACGATTTTTATAATAAAAATTCAATTGAACGCGGATAAAAAATTGATGCCCCCTGAAATTATTGATGCTTTTAAAAAAATTACAGGCAGCCAGTATATTTTCCTTGACCACGAAGACCTGGAAAGATATTCACATGATGAAACGGAACTGCTTCATTTTATGCCGGAGGTGGTTCTAAAGCCCCGCAGTTCGCAGGAGATTAGTGCCATCTTTATACTTTGTAATGAAAATAAAATTCCTGTCACTCCACGCGGGGCAGGCACGGGCTTAAGCGGTGGTGCCTTACCGCATTTGGGCGGTGTAGTAATTTCAACTGAACGCATGAACTCGATCATTAATATTGATGAAAGAAATTTGCAGGTCATCACCGAGCCCGGCGTGATCACTGAAGTGTTGCAAAATGCAGTAAAGGAAAAGGGGTTATTTTATCCGCCTGATCCCAGCAGCAGGGGCAGTTGTTTTATTGGCGGAAATGTTGCAGAAAATAGCGGCGGCCCAAAGGCAGTTAAGTACGGAGTGGTTAAAGATTATGTTATTAATCTTGAAGTGGTTTTGCCAACAGGAGAAATTATCTGGACGGGGGCAAATGTTTTAAAAAATTCAACCGGATATAACTTAACCCAGTTAATGGTTGGCAGTGAAGGCACGTTGGGAATTGTAACCAGGATCGTACTTAAATTAATTCCCTTGCCGATGTACGAGCTGCTTATGCTGGTGCCTTTTAAAAGCCTGGAAAAAGCTAGCGAAGCCGTGAGCGCCATATTCAGAGCGGGTTATACACCCAGCGCATTGGAATTAATAGAGATAGATGCACTTAAAATAGTGAGCAAATTTGTTGAAAGCAATGCTGTACCACTTACGGATGATACGGTGGCACATTTAATTATTGAAGTGGATGGTAACCATGAAGAAACGCTCATGAAAGAAATGGAAGCCATTTCAGAATTACTTGCATCCTTTGATTGCGGCGAAATTTATTTTGCAGATAATGCTACACAAAAAGCGGAATTGTGGAAGCTCAGGCGCCGGGTAGCAGAAGCGGTAAAGCTAGATGGATACACAATAGAGGAAGATACTGTTGTGCCCAGGGCCGAATTGCCTGCATTGATCATTGGCGTTAAAGCGCTGGGAAGGCAATTTGGATTTAAGGCAGTTTGTTATGGACATGCAGGGGATGGCAATTTACATATCCGCATAAAAAAAGAAGGTACTACCAACAGCCAGGATGATCCGGAAATGATACGATCGTTGCGGGCCTTGTTTCAACTGGTGAAATCGTTGGGCGGTACAATCAGCGGCGAACATGGCATTGGCCTGGTGCAGAAAAGCTATATGGATATTGTGTTTGATAAAACCAACCTTGAAATAATGAAAGGCATCAAAAAAATATTTGACCCCAATAATATTTTAAATGCCGGGAAGATATTTGACTGATCTGCTGAAATTTACTCCGCAAAAAATGCCTTCTCAAGCCAATGTGTTAATCAAAATTTAATTAATTACTGTAACCCTTTTTCGCCTCGTCTTTAGGCTAACTTTGTGCGGGTAATATCCAGTTGGTTTTTTTGCAGTCATTTTATAAAATAAATCCGGGATTGAAATGAAAAAATTATTGATGTTTTTGTGCTTTATAACATATGCTACCCTACTTTTTGCGCAGGATAATAAAGATGATAACAGGGGTGAGAAAAAAAGTGGGTTTAAAAAAGAAAATTTATTTACAGGCGGCGGTGTGTCGGCCTCATTCTTTAATGGCACCACCGTTTTAGGAATTACACCGCATTTTGGATACAGCCTTACCCGCTGGGCCGATGTGGGGTTTGTTTTTAATTTGAATTATACATCACAAAGAGATTATGCGGATTATGGTGACAAGCTGCGCCAAACCGTATATGGCCCTGGCGCGTTTGTACGTTTATTTCCTGTACGCTTTTTATTTGCCCAGGCACAATACGAATACAATACGATACATCTTAATTATATTCCCGCCACCGGTGGTTCTTATGCCCCTGCAAAAACCAATCTTACTGCCGGAAGTTTGTTGTTAGGTGCAGGCTATACAAGCGGCAGATCGCCTGGCAATAATAATTATTATTACTTGTCCGTTTTATTTGATGTGCTGGCACAGCCTAATTCGCCCTATGTTGATAATCTGCAAAGATCTATTCCCATCATCAAAGCCGGCTATAATATAGCCCTGTTCCAGGGCCGGCACCGGAGAAGATAAGGCCGTTTTTTTGATTTATCCCATCGTTATAATACCAATTCTGAAGGGTTGTTTACAATCGTCATCCTGTCTGATATTGTATCATATAAAAAACCTTCCGCTTCCATTTTTTTAAGATGTTCGATAAGGTGATCATAAAACCCCCCGCTGTTGATAACGAATATTTTTTTATCATGTATGTTGAGCTGGTTCCAGGTAAGTATCTCAAAAAATTCATCCAATGTACCATACCCCCCGGGTAAAATAATGGCTCCATCGCATTTTTCATACAGTGCTGCTTTTCGTACATGCATGTCCGTTACCTCGTGTAGTTCGGTTAGGCCCATATGCTGATGTTCCCTTTCCATCAATGCTTTAGGCATTACCCCTATCACCTTTCCCTTTTTTAGCAGTGCGGCATTGGCTACAACACCCATAATTCCTTTATTGCCCCCGCCATACACCAGCGTGATATTTTTTTCCGCAAGCATATCTCCAAGCTGCTTCGCATGCTCCGCATAAACAGGGTTTTTGCCGGCCTTTGATCCGCAAAAAACGGCTAACGATTTAATTGACATAATTTTATTTATCTTGAATAAAATTCACATTAAAAATGTTGAATTCCTAATTTCAAATTTTATTTCATTTTAATTTAACCACGGCCAACAGGCTCTAATAAAAGAAAATGTCTCCAGTTGTGCTGCTTACTTTTATCATTGGTTATTTTTTAATGCTCATACTGATTTCCTGGTTCACTTCAAAAAAATCTGCTGATAACTCCACTTTTTTTATTGCTAACAGGAGGTCAAAATGGTACCTGGTTGCATTTGGAATGATAGGCACAGCCTTAAGTGGTGTTACTTTTATTTCTGTGCCGGGAGAAGTAGGTAATGCCGCAGGTACACAATTCAGGTATTTTCAATTTGTTCTTGGAAACGCCGCTGGTTACATAATTGTTGCCACCGTGCTGTTGCCCTTGTATTATCGCATGCACCTCACTTCTATTTATGAAGTGATCGAAAGGACGCTGGGAAAAGTGAGCCATAAAACTGCTGCAGCCATTTTTCTCTTATCCCGTATAATTGGCTCTGCCTTCCGCTTGTACCTTGTGGCTATTGTATTGCAGCGCTTTATTTTTGATGCCATGGGGGTGCCTTTCTGGCTAACCATTGTTATCTGTTTATTACTCATTTGGGCATACACCTTTAAAGGAGGATTAAAAACAATCATTATCACCGACACCCTGCAAACCGTTTTTTTAGTCACCTCCGTTTTTCTCTCCATATATTTTATATGCAGGAGCATGAATTTAAATATCGGCGGTGCATTTGAGACCATTAAAAACAGCGCTTATTCAAAAATATTTTTTACTGAGAATTTTGTATCAAGCAAATTTCACATTACCAAGCAATTTATAGGAGGGCTGTTTGTAACCATTGGCATGTTTGGGTTAGACCAGGACCTGATGCAAAAGAATTTAAGCTGCCGCAACATCCTTGATGCCCAAAAGAATATGTTCACTTTTACATTTGTTTTCGTGATCATCAACTTATTTTTTTTAAGTGTTGGGGCACTCCTGTACATCTATGCGAATAAAAACGGCATAGCCGTTCCGCTTGACGCCATAACGCATAAGCCACGTACTGATTATTTATTCCCGGAAATTGCACTCAATCATTTTAAAGGGGTGCCGGCGGTTGTTTTTATGTTAGGCCTAACTGCTGCAACCTTTGCCACAACTGATTCTGCGCTAACTGCCTTAACCACTTCTTTCTGTGTTGATTTCCTGGGGTTTGATAAAAAGAAAAACCAGGATGATCCGCATATGGTTACCAAAAGACATTTTGTTCACGTTGGCTTTTCTTTTTTGATCCTTATAGTTATTCTTTTGTTTAATGCACTAAACGATTCTTCCGTAGTGTCGGCAATTTTCAAGGTCGCCACCTTCACGTATGGTCCATTGATTGGATTATATGCCTTTTCGTTATTTGCCAAAAGACGTAGTGTAATGGATAAGGCAACGCCCGTTATCTGTATACTCTCCCCATTGTTCTGTTTTTTTCTTGATAAATATTCTACAAACATATTTGGGGGATATGTATTTGCTGAAGAACTTATCCTTGTTAACGGGATAATAACTTTTTTAGGATTATTGCTTATGTCACGAAATAAAAACAGCCTCCCCGCATAATGCCTATGGCCGGACTTATCAACCCCAATGCAGAAAGATATGCTGCTGAATTTTCTTCTAAGGAAGATGAACTATTGGCTGCTATTGCAGCTTATACAACCCTCAATCACCCGCATGCGCAAATGTTGAGTGGTCATGTGCAGGGGCAATTTCTTTCCATGATAAGTTGTTTGCTGCAGCCATCGAGGATTTTGGAAATTGGCACATTTACAGGGTACAGCGGGCTATGCCTGGCTAAGGGGCTGCAAGCTAACGGTTACCTGCACACGATAGAATTAAGAGAGGAAGATGCCAGCACTGCACAAAATTATTTTAGCAAATCGTTATATAATAAAAAGATAATTTTACACAGGGGTAATGCGCTGGATATCATTCCCGGGTTAGCCGAGACCTGGGACC
>JACDBU010000222.1 GCA_013694745.1 Chitinophagaceae bacterium | reverse complement strand
CCGTTCCTTCCTTGCCACTGTACTTGCTGATCTTGTGAAGGGAAGAAATATTTACATATAAAAGGTCACTGTCTTTATAAACGATCCTGACGGCCTCCTGCATTCTTCCATTTACATCAAGCTTCTGTAACCCGCTGTACACGCCCACTCCATGATCTATATGGGTAACAAAATCCCCGGGCTGCAACTCCCTGAGTGTTTTTAAAGTAAGCGCTTTATTTTTGCTGAAGGCCTGCTTTACTTTGTATTTATGATAGCGTTGAAATATCTGGTGATCAGTATAACATACCAGTTTCAGATCATCGTCAATAAAACCATGATGAATAGAAACCGGGATCGGGGTAAATTGAATTTCTGCTTTTAGATCCGCAAAAATACTGTGCAGCCTTTCGAGTTGTTTGGGATTATCTGCAAATAAATAGATATCGTATTTTTTTTGCTCAAGCTCTTTTAAGTTCTGGATAAGCAAATTGAATTGCCTGTTAAAAGCCGGTTGAGGCTTTGTATTAAAAGTTTCGGTAAGGTTGCCTTGTGCCTGTTTGCCGAAGTAAGATTTATTTCCAAATTCAATTACGTGTCTTTCATTTACCTGGTCTTCAAAAACAGACGCTGTTACAAAATCATTTGCATTCACTTTAATTTTTTCATTCAGTTCATCATCTTCATGTTGCCTGTTTTTTGTGCCCGGAAGCGTATTTAATTTTTCTACCTCGAAAAAGATCTCCAGGTCATCTTCCTGCTGTTCCAGTTTTTCTTTTATAAATTCCCAGTCTTCCATCCATACGGCAGTATTGTCAGGAAGGAAATTAAGTAACGAAACTTTTTCACCATCATCAAATTGTGTTTCCACATTTGGAATGATATTCACCTGCAATAATTTTCGTTCACTCAATTGGTTTTCCGGGTCAAATATGCGGATGCTGTCTATCTCATTTCCAAATAATTCTACCCGGTAAGGTTTTTCATTTCCAAAAGAATAAATATCAATGATACCACCCCGGATGGCAAACTGCCCAGGCTCATAAACAAAATCCGTTCTTTCAAACCCATACCCAACAAACTTCTCAAGCATATTGTCAACATCTATTGTTTCACCCTGTTTGAGTGAAATAATATTTGCCGCGAGTATTTTTGAGAGTACAACCTTTTCAAATAATGCTTCGGGGTAGGTTATAATAATACCTGTGCGGTTAATGCTGAGCGGGTTTGAAAATTTCGTAAGGCATTCAGTCCTTAACATCACATGGCTGCTGTTCAGCAACCGGTAATTTTTTTTATTTTTAAAAGAAGAAGGGAAGTAAAATATGTTCAAAGCATTGCTTATGCTTTCAAGCGTATTATGAAAATAGGCGGCCTCTTCCGCATCTTTTAAAATAACAAGATGATTAACCTGCGATGCTACGGGATGCTTAAAAACACCGTTTACTATAAACTGGGAGCTGCTGCCGGCAAGGCCTTTGAGGTGAATTTTTTGGGATTGAGACAAAACGATCCTGTCCGCTATTTTATAAATGCGGGGATCATTCAAATAAAAGTTCGTCAACACTGCTTCACTCATTCCAATATTTCAATTCAAAATTTCAAGCGCCTTTAAGATCTCTTCCGAATGAATTTTTGATCTCGGTTTTTTAAATATTTTTTTTATAATTCCTTTCTCATCTATCAAAAAAGTGGTCCGGTGAAGGCCCATATATTTTCTGCCGTATAAATTCTTTTCTCCCCAAACGCCATATTTATCAATGATCTTTTTTTCAGGATCAGCGATGAGTGTATAAGGTAATGAATATTTTTCTTCGAATTTCTTGTGCTTTTTTTCGTCATCCGGACTAACCCCTAAAATCACTAAACCTTTCTTCTTTAGTTCAGAAAAATTATCGCGAAGGTTACATGCTTCAATGGTACAGGTAGGAGTATCATCTTCCGGGTAAAAATACAGCACAACTTTTTTCCCCTTGTAATCAGCCAGGGATACAGGTTTCCCATTTTGATCAGTTGATTTAAAAGATGGCGCTTTGGTTTCTTCTGTGAGTTGCATTTTGTTACAAATTTTTACATACAATTATTGAGTGCACGTTTAAACGTTTATCCGTTTAAACGTATTACCTGCTAAAATGATATTGCTTAACCACCGTATTTCCTGCCTCATCTTCAACACTAACTTTTAATTCGTGTGCACCGGCAGGGCACATCTCGTCAAATTTATAAATAAAAGACCTCCCTTTATCATTTGTAAAACGCAGCCATCTTCCATCAAGCTCTGCCCGGAAATTTTTGATCGCTTTATTATTATCCGTTACAACAAAGATAACCTGGGCTGCATGTGAAAGATTCGCGCCATCGCTAATTCCAACAGGAGCTATAACCGGGGGCACATTGTCAATCAATAACTGTACATTTCCAAAATTTCTGAAAGTTCCCGTGAGCCAATCCACCTCACGCTTTGCTTTTACCACATCTGTTTTATCGCCCCAGGTTCTTTCCATAATTATCTTATCTGAATTGAGATTTGCCGCAAGTACCGATGGCTTGATCTTTATGGTGTAAAATCCATGAACCGGAACAAGACCTGTATGAATATGATGCACGTATGAAATGGCATTTGCTGTGGCGGAAGCCGTTTTGCTATATAAAAATGTGATGGAATCATAAAGATCATTTTCTCCAACAATAACCTGTATATCATCTTTATCAAAAATATTTAAAAAGCCGGGCTGAAATTCTGTTTGCTGATTGGCACCGGAGGACTTTTTATCACTGTTTCCCTTAACCTGGAATTTTAATATCGACGTATTACCATATGTATCTTTTACTTCGATCTTTATATTGTGTAAAGCCTCATCGCTTAAATCAATCACCCCGTCATTTTTAAAATCTTTATAAATGCCTTGCGGATATCCCGGCAACCGGGATAAATGTTCAACAAATGGTCCACCGCCGGCCCTTAATTTATAATCAATGTGTGCATTTAAATAACGGGTCTCATCATATGTAATGCTGTCAAGCTGAAAGCCAACCTGGGCCTCATCATTATCATACAGAACGGCCTGGTAAATACCATTTGGATTGGCTGATCCGCTAATCTTATCAAAGGCAGAGATGGCAAAGCTTACTTTACTGCTGCTAACATTTATGATCGGTGTTACAGGAATATATACGCCATTGATCTTTTTTAGACTCAATAACCTGGGCGATTGGCTGTAGGTGCTTATTGATCTGTCGTACACTGCTAACCTCACAATGGTGGGCGGTACATCGTCTTTTATGGGGAAACCGAATAACAAGGGATTTAAAACTTTATCGGTCCTTGTATCCCTTATTTCGAAATGCATGTGTGGTCCCTGAGATGCCCCCGCATTTCCACTATTTGCAATAAACTGGTGTTGCTTAACCGGGAAAAGGTTAGGGGGAATATCTAAAAAAACCTGCCAGGATTCCAGTTTATACTGTTGCTGTTTTACATATTTTTCAAGTTCGGGATAAAAATCATTAAGATGCCCGTATAATGTTGTTAACCCGTTTGGATGATTGATGTATATAGCCCTGCCAAATCCCTCTGGCTCTATCCTTACTTTAGCCACATATCCATCTGCGGCCGCATATACAGGCAAGTTCACTCTTTGTTCAGTTCTGCAATCTAGCCCCATGTGGTAATGGTTAGGGCGTAATTCACCAAAGTTGGCAGCAAGTGCGATAGTAGCACCAACTGGGTAAATAAAATAGCCCTGAGGATATTTTTTCACAGCAAACTGTGCTTCAACAGTAATAGAAATGATGATAAGGAAATAAAAAAAAAGGAACGGTTTATGTAGAGTAACAATTTTAAAATCCATTAATTCGTGAATTAGGATGCAAATTTAAGATCGTACGTTTAAAAAATTTAAATCATTTATTATGACAAAGTCAGATACAATAGGAGCAATCATTTTAGGAGCTGCAGCCAGTGTAGCTATCCTCAGGTTCTTTAACATGCCTAAAGAGGAAAGAGATGATTTTATAGAACATTTAAAAAACCGCGCACACGATATGCTCGATGATACCCAGGGTACAATTGAAAAAGTTAAACAACATTTTGCTGAGATTGACCGCAAAGATCAGCCGGTTGATAAACTGCTGGTAGTAAAAAATATGCTTACCGATTTATTTGGTTCAACCAAAAGATATTTGCTGTAAAGTGTAATTATTAACGGCTGATTTATTTGTGATGAAATTACTCCGGCTGCATTACATTTGCACGCCAGTTTCATCTGCAAAAAATTATGCCCCGGGATACATCAATTACTTCTGTATTAATTATCGGTTCTGGTCCAATAGTGATAGGACAAGCTTGTGAATTTGATTATTCAGGCACACAGGCAGCACGCAGTCTAAGCGAAGAAGGGATCAAAGTAATTCTTATAAACAGCAATCCCGCTACCATCATGACCGATCCAATGATGGCGGATAAGGTTTACCTGTTGCCACTTACCATCGAAAGCATCGAACAAATTCTGGAAGAGAATCAGATAGATGCTGTATTGCCCACTATGGGCGGACAAACAGCACTTAATCTTTGTAAAGAAGGAGATGAATTAGGTATTTGGGAAAAATACAATGTTAAACTAATAGGGGTAGATATTAAAGCCATTGATAAAGCGGAAGACAGGGAAAAATTCCGCAACTGGATGATCGAAATGAATATACCGGTTGCTTCGGCTAAAACTGCTAATTCATTTTTAGAAGGTAAAGAATTTGCGCAGGAGATTGGTTTCCCGCTTGTAATTCGTCCATCATTTACATTGGGTGGCACCGGGGGCAGCATCGTGTTTATAAAAGATGAGCTGGACGAGGCATTGAACCGGGGATTGCAGGCTTCTCCCATGCATGAGGTGCTTGTTGAAAAAGCGGTACTTGGATGGAAAGAGTTTGAACTGGAATTATTGCGCGATGCCAATGATAATGTGGTTATAATTTGCACAGTTGAAAATTTTGACCCGATGGGTATTCACACCGGCGATTCAATAACAGTTGCGCCTGCTATGACTTTGAGCGATACGGCCTATCAAAAAATGCGCAACACTGCCATAGCCATGATGAGAAACCTTGGCAATTTTGCAGGTGGCTGTAATGTGCAATTTGCCTTAGATCCGCAAACAGAAGACATCATTGCTATCGAGATAAATCCACGCGTTAGCCGCTCATCGGCCCTGGCCAGTAAGGCAACCGGATATCCCATCGCGAAGATCGCAGCAAAGCTTGCCGTCGGGTATAACCTTGATGAATTAAAGAACCAGATCACTCAAACAACATCTGCCTATTTTGAGCCTGCGCTTGATTATGTTATTGTAAAAATTCCCCGCTGGAATTTTGATAAATTCAAAGGTGCAAATGATACATTAGGATTACAAATGAAATCGGTTGGCGAAGTGATGGCTATCGGAAGAAGCTTTGCAGAAGCAGTGCAAAAAGCCTGTCAGAGTCTCGAAAATGAAGCCGTTGGTTTGGGATATTATGGAAAAAGCATGATGTATGCTGATGAGATCATTGAGTATTTAAAAATTCCAAAGTGGGACCGCATCTTCAGAATAAAAGATGCGCTGATGATGGGGGTAAGTGTAAAGAGAATTTGCGAGAGCACTGGTATAGACCGGTGGTTCATTTACCAGATCCAAAAAATATGCAATTGTGAAAAGGAAATAGCAAAATATGATTTTAATTCATTGCCGGCTGAATTATTAAAAGATGCCAAACAATTAGGATTTAGTGATGAACAACTGGCAAGGATAATGAAAGATGGAAGTACTGATGAAGATATTTATGAAAAGAGAAAAGCGCTTGGCATTACCCGCGTTTTTAAAATGGTAGATACCTGCAGCGCAGAATTCGAAGCAAAGACACCTTATTTTTATTCCACTTTCGAAGGACAAAATGAAATAAATAATAGTCACAAAAAGAAAGGTGGAAAAGGCTCTGTCATTGTTCTTGGAAGCGGCCCCAACCGCATCGGCCAGGGAATTGAATTTGATTATTGCTGCGTACATGGTTTACTGGCTGTAAAGGAATGCGGCTACGAGGCCATCATGATAAATTGCAACCCGGAAACTGTTTCCACAGATTTTGATATTGCTGATAAATTATATTTTGAACCGGTTTTTTGGGAACACATCTGGGAGATAATAGAATATGAAAAACCTTATGGCGTAATTGTTCAGCTGGGCGGCCAAACGGCATTAAAACTTGCAAAGCGTCTTCACGAAAAAGGGATTAAAATAATTGGTACTTCATTCGACAGCATGGATATTGCCGAAGACCGCGGGCGCTTTAGCGACATGCTGAAAGAATTAAAAATTCCTTATCCAAATTATGGCACGGCATACAATACGGATGATGCTATTGAAGTAGCGAAAACCGTGGGCTACCCTGTGTTGGTGCGCCCCAGCTATGTTTTGGGGGGACAAAGAATGCGCATAGTTTTGAATGATGAAGAACTTGAAAAAGGAGTATTGAGCTTATTGAAACATTTGCCGGGAAATAAAATTTTGATAGATCATTTTTTGGATCGATGCCAGGAAGCCGAAATCGATGCCATTTTTGACGGAGATGATTTTCATGTGATGGGTGTGATGGAACACATTGAGCCCGCCGGAATTCACAGCGGCGACAGCAATGCAGTTTTGCCGCAATTCAATCTTACGCCGCTGGTGGTTACCACCATGGAACATTATGCAGAAATGATTGGCAGGGCATTGAATATTAAAGGACTCATCAATATCCAGTTTGCTATTAAAGACGGGAATGTTTTTGTGATCGAAGCAAATCCACGCGCCTCGCGTACCACGCCTTTCATTGCAAAAGCTTATGAGATCCCATACCTTAATATTGCCACTAAAATTATGCTGGGTGAAGCAAAACTTAAGGATTTTACATTCGAAAAAAGGCTAAAAGGCTTCGCCATAAAAGAACCGGTTTTCTCTTTCAATAAATTTCCGGGGGTTAATAAAGAATTAGGTCCTGAAATGAAAAGCACAGGAGAAGCCATCCGCTTTATTAAAGACCTGCGTGATCCTTATTTCAGGCAGTTGTACAAAGAGCGGAGCATGCACCTTAGCAAATAGATCTCAGCATTGATAATTTTTCAAGCCACATTTCACAGGTTAATTTCCCAACTGCAGTATGGTAATAAGATTTAAACTAGCATGTTCAAATGAAAAATTTTGTTTATGCCGGTCTGGATCCCGATATGGAAGAAAGCGCCTTTTCTTCGTTTACTCGTTCCCGTTATAGCCGGTATCATACTGCAATGGTATTTACAATTTAGCCTCCTGCAAATCATTTTTGCCGCTACCTGTTTTATAGCAGCTTATTTTGCATTCCTTTTACTACCACTTTCCGCCAGGTTTAAACTGCAGGCTGTACAAGGATTCATGATCAATCTTATACTCGCTGTACTGGGTTTATTCGTGGTTTATCAAAAAGATATTCGTCACCAAAAAAACTGGTTTGGAAATACCTATAGCGATAGTGATTGCCTGGTGTTGAAAATTAATGAGCCTTTGCTACAAAAAGCAAAATCTTTTAAGGTCACCGCAGCCATAGAAAATATTATTAGTGATGAGCACACAAAAAACTGCAAAGGAAACGTGGTATTGTATTTTGCCAATGATTCTCATGCAATCAATTTACAGTATGGAGATAGAATAGTTATAAATAAAAAGTTACAACTGATAAAAAATTCAGGTAATCCCGGCGCTTTTGATTATGAACGCTATTCAGCTTTTCAGAATGTTTTTCATACTGTTTTTTTAAAAAAAGGTGATTGGATTTTATTGAGTGATAAAAACATTAATTACTTCAAACAGTTCCTCTTCAACACCAGGGCAAATATCCTGGACATCCTGCGACAAAACATGGGTGCAAATGATGATCAGCTTTCCATTGCAGAAGCGTTATTGATAGGCTATACCCAGGACCTGGATAAAGACCTGGTACAGGCATACAGCAATACAGGTGTAGTGCACATCATTGCTATATCCGGGCTTCACCTTGGATTAATATACATCATGCTGGTATGGATATTTGCGCGCATACCATTTATCAAAAAGTCAAAAATATTAAAAGTGATCTTTACCTTAACCTGCCTGTGGTTGTTTTCACTGCTAACCGGTGGAGCTGCATCGGTGCTGAGATCGGCAGTGATGTTCACCTGTATTGTTATCGGCGAAAATTTTGCCCGGAGATCTTCCATTTTTAATTCGCTGGCGGCCTCTGCATTCATCCTGTTGTGTTATAATCCATATTTTTTATGGGATGTAGGCTTCCAGCTTTCCTATCTCGCGGTAGCCGGGATCGTGATCTTTCAGAAGCCTGTATACAACTGGTTCTATTTAAAAAATAAAATGGCTGATAAAATATGGAAGCTGGCAGCCGTTTCTCTGGCGGCACAAATTTTTACTTTTCCGGTCTGCCTTTTTTATTTTCACCAGTTTCCAAATACTTTTTTGCTAACGAATTTAATAATGGTGCCACTTTCCAGTTTAATATTATTCATTGAAATTTTCCTTGTTGCATTTGCCTGGATACCATTTGTTGCCACATTTATTGGTAAGGTTACGTGGCATCTTGTCTGGCTGATGAACAGGATAATTTTATTTTTCAATAACCTGCCATATGCGCTGTGGAAAGGGTTTTCAGCCACGCTAACCTCAACAATAATTTTATATATTATAATTATTTCTTTTGCTTCCTGGCTTATGATTAAAAACAGGTATGCTTTTAAGATCGCTTTGTTTTCCTTATTTGCATTTACTTTTTTATCGGCTTCATCAAAATGGAAATCAGCAAATCAGCAAAAGCTAATTGTTTATAATGTGCCGCAGCACCAGGCTATTGATTTTGTGAAAGGCAATGATTACAAGTTTGTAGGCGATACGGATTTATCGGCAGAAAGTCCCCTGAAGAATTTTCATTTAAAACCTGCAAGAATTGATTTACAGCTCAATAAATTACCAAATTCCATGTCCACATTTTCTGAGTCAGGCAAATTCTATCAATTTAAAAACAAAACCATTTTAGTGATAGATGCTACTATTTCATTTGATATGACACCAAAAAAAATGCCCATTGATGTGATCATTCTTTCAAAAAATGCAAAAATCCTCATCAGCAAAATTTCCGCAATATTCAATTGTGATAAATATATTTTTGATGCTTCAAACAGTTTGTGGAAAATTGCCAACTGGACAAAAGAATGCGAACAATTACATTTGCGCTTCTTTTCGGTACCGGCGCAAGGCGCATACATCGAAGATCTGTAAGTGCTTAATCAAAAAATATGTCAAAAAAAATCAAGGCTGCTCTCATTTCCGTTTATTATAAAGATGGACTGGAAAGCATTGTCCGGCAGTTAGTGAAACTGGGTGTAACCATTTATACTACAGGCGGCACGCGTGAATTTATTGAAAAGCTGGGCTTACCCTGCATTGCGGTGGAAACGCTTACTTCTTATCCTTCAATTTTGGGGGGCAGGGTTAAAACTTTGCATCCATTGGTTTTCGGAGGAATTTTAGGTAAAAGAGATGATGAGGGTCATTTGAAAGAAATGAAGGAATACAATATACCCGAAATCGATCTGGTTATCGTTGATCTGTATCCCTTTGAAGAAACGGTAAAGAATACTACTGATGAGAAAATGATAATTGAAAAGATAGATGTAGGAGGGCCGTCAATGATAAGAGCGGCAGCAAAAAATTATTACGATGTACTGGTTGTAGCATCAAAAGAAAATTATGCCGGACTGGAAACAATATTAACTCAGCAAAATGGAGAAACTGAACTAGCGGAAAGAAGGGAATTCGCAGCAAAAGCTTTTAATGTTTGTACGGGTTACGATCTTGCTATTTCTAATTATTTTAATGCTACTGCTTTTAATAATCCTTTCAGTAACCATAAAACAGTTTTACGGTATGGCGAAAATCCTCACCAGCAGGCAACCTTTTATGGCGATCTGAAAGATAATTTTGACCAGCTAAATGGCAAAGAACTTTCTTATAATAACCTGGTTGATATTGATGCTGCCATAAACCTGTCTGGGGAATTTGCCGGTACAAATGATGATTGCATGTTTGCCATTATTAAGCATACAAACGTTTGTGGCATTACCTTACGGGATAGCGTACACGAAGCATGGGAGGCAGCTTTGGCATGTGATCCGGAAAGCGCCTTTGGTGGTGTGCTCATAACCAATAAAATCATCGATAAAGAAACAGCGCTTGCTGTTAATGAACTTTTTTTTGAAGTGCTGCTGTCACCTGGTTATGATCCTGAGGCACTTGAAATTTTAAAAAGTAAAAAGAACAGGATACTGCTTAAGCAAAACAAAAATCAACTGCCCGTACAACAAATAAGATCTGTTTTAAATGGCGCCCTCGCCCAGCAAACTGATGTAGGAAATTTTTTAGAATGGAACGAATCTGGCGGAAGGATAGCAAGTGAAAATGAAAAAGAAAATTTACGTTTTGCAAATATTATTTGCAAACATTTAAAAAGTAATGCGATAGCAATTGTAAAAAATAAACAGCTGATCGGTAAAGGCTGTGGTCAAACTTCTCGGATAGATTCATTGAAGCAAGCCATACAAAAGGCAGGGCAATTTAAATTTGAAATACAGGACGCCGTTTTGGCAAGTGACGCATTTTTTCCATTCGATGATTGTGTTACAATAGCTCACGAGGCCGGTGTTACCGCCTTTATCCAGCCCGGGGGTTCAATACGCGATAAAGATTCCATAAAATATTGTGTAGATAATAACCTGGTAATGGTGCTTACGGCTATGCGCCATTTTAAGCATTGACCTGAAATGCGAATGTTTTTACCAGCAATTATAAAATAATTTAATGTACTCCGGATTTTTCTGCTGCGGCATTAGCCAAAAACCGCTCGTACAGTTTTCGCCATTCAATATTATCACTCCCCAGTAAATGATTATGAAAGATGCTGATAAAGTGGCTACCCGTGTTTTTGCAAACAGTGTAGTAATGCATCAATTCATTGTACCCTTGATCGAGCGTGATCTTTTTTGAAAAAAAAATTTGTGAGTCCATAAAACAAAATGGGTGCACTCTCAGTTTTGTTTGTTCTTCTTTTTCGAGATCGTACCAAAAAAAAGGAGCTGCCACAGAAGCGCGGAAACCATTGGTACTGCCATATCCCATTGAATAATCCTCCGTTAAAGCTGCATCCAGCAGGCGCCGGTAACCCGCAGGCAATGTAAACCTGAGGTAATGTTGCCTGCTTCCGATTATAACTGAACCGGTAATTTTTTCCAGTAGTTGCTTTTCATTTTTCAATATTTTTTCATTTTCTCCACTTTGCCATGATGGGTGCAGGCCAATTTTATATTTACCGGAATGTTCTTTTATCAACAATTGCATGGCTTCTGATCGCGGTGAAATATTTTTATCATAAAGGCCATTTTTTTCGGCAACCAAAAAAAAATATTCGGGCTTCATCTCAAATTTTGTGTGCAGGTGATGCAGCCAGTCATAATTGTCAAAGGGATCTTTTTCGTTCCCCGCCAATACTTTAATTCGTTCAAAAATAGAATGAAAGCCAAGCCTGGTAAGTGATTTCAATGCTCCTCCCGTATTCCTTGCTAAACCCTTATTTAAAAAAGACCAGGCTATGTCAATATCATAAGTTGGGGTGAATTTGTATGATGGTAACTGGTAATTAATAACAGGCGAATATTTTTTTAGTGTTTCTGTAAAATCTTTTAACCAGATATTGATCAATGGAAGATGCAGAAAATTTTCTTTGTAAGCAATGGAATTGGTGTGGTGAAATCTGCCGTATTTATCTTTTTCATGTGGTAGGTATTCTTCATAACGGCTTAGTAAATAAAAAGTGGCCGAAAAAATATCAAATGCGTATTCCTTATGGTACGGGGTTGTTGTTGCTGATACAGGTTTATAGGAAGGGGATTTAAAAAATGCTGTACTGCCATTAAATTCAAAAGCGTCAATGCTAACCGGGCGCACCCCGCTTTCAAACAACAATCCACAATTAGGAATTATTAATTCATCTTCAGCAATTATTTCTCCGGTATAATTTATTTTTACACCATCAAATTTTCTAAAGCTATCTGCATGCGATGTAATAGCATAGGGTGTTTTAATAATTTCTTTAAATATAAAGGCAGCAGTATACTGGAGTCTTGCAGTTGCTTTGGTAGTATAAATTAAAACCATGTAACTATCTTTTATATCTTTCTTTCCACATTACATTAAAAGTCTTATCACTAAAATTTAATTTGCTCCGGTGTTCTTTCCATCCCTTGAATAATTTATTTACTATCTTGTTTTTTATCGATGCATTTCCCATGTTCATTAACTTCCTGTTAAGGGATGCTGTTTTCCAGATCTTCCAGGCAAATTTTTCAGCTGACGATACAAGACCTTCTTCAACAGATTCGTTCCTGTTATCCAGCAGCAACTCATGCAGGTTGATCTTCACTGCACAAACTTCGGTACAATTTCCACAAAGTGATGATGCATAACTAAGGTGTTTGTATTCTTTCATTCCCTGTAAATGCGGGGTTATCACACTCCCGATTGGACCGCTGTAAGTTGCTCCATACGCGTGGCCGCCAATATTTTTGTACACCGGGCAGGCGTTTAAACAGGCGCCACACCGTATGCAATACAGGCTCTCTCTTTGCCTTGTGTTTGCCAAAATATTTGTACGGTTATTGTCTAATAATATCACATACATTTCATCTGGTCCATCCGTTTCATTTGCTTGCCGGGGACCTGAAATAATAGAATTGTAAACCGTAATTTTTTGGCCGGTTCCAAATGTTGAGAGCAATGGCCAGAACAATCCCAGGTCGTGCAGGGATGGAATTATCTTTTCAATACCAACAATTACAATATGTGTTTTTGGTAAGGAGCAACTGAGCCTGGCGTTTCCTTCATTTTCAGTGATGGCTATTGAGCCGGTATCGCTGATAATAAAATTAGCGCCGGTTATCCCAACTTCCGCAGTGATGTATTTTTCTCTTAAATTATTTCGCGCTACCTGGGTAAGTTGTTCAGGAGAAAGTCCTGGTGTTGTGCCTAATTTTTCAGCAAATAATTTTGCCACATCTTCCTTGCTTTTGTGCATAGCGGGGGTAACAATATGATAGGGGGCTTCGCCATCCAGTTGCTGTATATATTCTCCCAGGTCGGTTTCAATACTATCAATATTATTTTTTTTTAAAAAATCATTGAGATGAATTTCTTCCGTAACCATACTTTTACTCTTCACCAGGGTGCGGCAATTTTTCTCTGTACAGATCTTTAAAATTTCATCCAAAGCCTGTTGTGAATCCTGTGCCCATAAAACTTTTCCACCCTGTTTTGTAAAGATTTTTTCAAATTGTTCCAATTGCTGATCAAGGGTTTCAATGGCACGCCATTTAATATTTTTTGCCCTTTCCCTTGCTGTATGAAGTTCTGTAAACTGGTGCTTACCCTGTGGTACCGAAGCATTGTACCTTCCAATATTGAAATTGATCTTTTGCCTGTGTTTAAGATCTGCGCTTTTTATTGCACTCTTTGCAATAAAAGTGGTGGATTTATCAGTCATCTTAATTTTTTATAACGCCAAGCTCTTTCCCGATTTTTGTAAAAGCCGTTATGGCCTGGTTAAGGTGTTTTTTCTTGTGTGCTGCGCTCAGTTGTACTCTTATACGTGCCTGTCCTTTTGCTACAACAGGGAAGAAAAAACCCACTACGTAAATTCCTTCTTCAAGCAATTTTTCTGCAAAGCTTTGTGCCAGCACCGCATCATAAAGCATTATGGGAACTATCGGGTGATCACCCGGTTTTATATCGAAGCCTGCTGCCGTCATTTTTTTTCTGAAATATTTTGTATTTTTTTCCAGCTTGTCTCTCAGTTTCGTTGTTTCGCTCAGCATATCAAACACTGCAATAGATGCGCCTACGATCGCCGGGGCAACGCTGTTACTGAATAAATAAGGACGGCTGCGCTGGCGTAACATTTCAATAATTTCTTTTTTGCCACTCGTAAAACCACCACTGGCACCTCCTAAGGCTTTGCCGAGGGTGCCGGTAATAATATCAATTCTTCCCATTACATCCCGGTACTCATGCGTGCCCCGTCCATTCTTTCCTAAGAAGCCACTGGAGTGACTTTCATCTATCATAACAATAGCATCATACTTATCCGCAAGGTCGCATATAATATCTAGTTTTGCAATGGTGCCATCCATACTGAAAGAGCCATCTGTAACAATGATCCTGCTGCGCAAGCCGGCGCTCTCCTTTAATTTATTTTCAAGGTCATCCATATTATTATGCTCGTAACGAAAACGCTGTGCTTTGCATAATCTTACCCCATCAATTATACTCGCATGATTTAATGCGTCAGAAATTATTGCATCCTGTTCACCAAACAATGGCTCAAAAATTCCACCATTGGCATCAAATGCAGCAACGTATAATATGGTATCCTCTGTGCCTAAAAATGCAGCGATCTTTTCTTCCAGCTCTTTATGAATATCCTGCGTACCGCAGATAAAACGAACGCTGCTAAGTCCATACCCGCGTTTGTCAACGTATTTTTTTGCCGCCTTTATAACCTTTGGGTGGGATGAAAGACCCAGGTAGTTATTGGCACAAAAATTAAAGACTGTTTTATCATCCACGATTATTTCAGCTCCCTGCGCACTGGTAATTATCCTTTCTGTTTTATACAAACCTGCTTTTCTTATTTCTTCCAGTTCACCGGAGATCCTGCTTTCAAAATTTTTATTCATACTGCAAAAATTATAGGATACAAACCTACATGAAAATGACAGAATGAAAGGTATCCGTAGTACTTAAAATAAATTAGCTTGTAGCGTGTAACATTCGCTTGTATGTATGCGTATAACAATAAATGAAGCGCTTATCAGAGTAATTGTAAATTTGTTATTTGTTTTATGACGGAGAAAGAATACCATCATTGTGTAAACCTTTACGCAGACAATGTGTACCGGTTTATTTTTAAAAACCTTCGTCATGAAGAGGATGCAAAGGATGTGGTGCAGGGTGCATTTGAGAAATTATGGATAAACCGTGACCAGGTTGATAACACCCGGTGCAAGTCTTATCTTTTTACAATAGCATACCACCAGATGATAGACCACATACGAAAGAACAATAAAACCACTTTTAAAGATGAATTTTCTTCCGACACCGTGGTTACATACCAGCAGCATAATATAAAAAAGATCTTAGACACAGCGCTTAACAAACTTGGGGAAACCCAACGCAGCCTCGTATTGCTAAAGGATTATGAAGGATATTCTTATGAAGAGATTGGCACTATCACCGGGTTAAGTGAAAGCCAGGTAAAAGTTTACCTGCACCGGGCGAGACTTATTTTAAAAACGTACCTGGTACGGGTGGAAAATGTGATTTAAAAAAGAACAATGAACATCAACAGAAATAATTACGAAGAATATTTTTTACTGTATACAGATAATGAATTGTCGTTATCTAAAAGATTGTTGGTAGAAGAATTTATTAAACAGAATCCAGACCTGGAAGAAGAGTTGTTAATGTTTCAGCAATTAGTTGCAATGCCTGACAAAGATCTGTTGCTGGGCGATAAAAGTTTTTTATACAGGCATTCGGAAATATTTATTGATGAAAAGAATTACGAGGAGATCTTTATATTGTATTTCGATGGTGAATTAAATGATGCTGAAAAAAAAGAAACAGAAAGCTTTGTACAACAACACCCAACACTCAAAGAGCAATTTGAAATTTTCAAAAAAACGAAACTGGTTACAGACGAATTAATAGTTTTTCCATCTAAAAAATTGCTGTATCACTATGAAGAAAAACCAAAATTTATTTTCCCGGCCTGGCAAAAATTTGCAGCAGCGGCAATGTTGGCTGGTATTGGACTCTGGAGCGGAATAAATATTTTGCAAAATTATAGATCGAAAGAGCCTGTTATTGTTGGCAAAATAAATGAGCCAATTAAAAGTATACCTAAGCATGAAAATATCATACAGCAAAAAATACAGGTCCCAAATGTGGTAGTAATGCAAGCTACCAAACCATTACCGCTAATTAAAACAAAAAGAGCAATTGCGCCGCCGGCAATGAGGGCGAAAAATGCTCTCAATTCAATAAAGCAATTGCAAAATGTTCCGGCTAAAATAAAAAATGAAGACCGTGAGTTGGTTGCGGATCTGCCGCCGGCGCGTATCAAAGAACAACTACCAAATTCGCTGGAGAATGCCAAAGATCTTCCTGTAAAGCAAATTACCGTACCGGCGCATATAGCAGAGAAAGCTACAACAGATAACGCTCATCCTGTATCTTACACCAATACACCTGAGACGAAAAATGAAAATTATGTTTTTTATAATGTGAGTGATGAAAAATTTAAAAAGAGTAAACTCGGTGGGTTTTTAAAGAAAGTTACCCGAATGGTAGAAAGAGCATCGCCATTTAATAATTCAAAATCGGGTGCAGATATTGCATCTAATCAATAAATAAAATATGAAAATGAAATTTATAATAACCACATTCACTATGGTCTTTCTCTTCTGTAGCGTGTTTGCCCAAATTGATTCTACAAAATCCCGCACAGCAGATAGTATTCGAATTGGCGGAATGATCATTGTTAATAATGGGAAGACGGATGATAAGCCAGTGAAGACTGATGGTTATAACCGGCACAATAGTGGTTCAAACATTAGCACCTCAGAATTTATTTTTGATCTTGGCTTTGCCAACTGGACCGATCAAACAGATTATGCTGGTGTAACCTCGCAGGATTATCTTATAAACCGGCCGGGTTTTCCTTCTCTGGATAAAAATGATTTCAAATTACGCACCGGAAAATCTGTAAATGTAAATATCTGGTTATTCATGCAACGCCTTAACCTCATTAAACATTATGTGAATTTAAAATACGGGTTGGGTGTGGAATTGAATAATTACCGGTTTAAATCAGACATAACTTTTAAAGAAGATGGAGTAAATCCTTTCAATACTTCGCAGGCGATCAATCATCCATTTATTTTCAGGGATTCTATTTCAATCAATAAGGATAAGCTTGCAGCTGATTATGTAACAGTGCCAATGATGTTAAACTTCCGTTCCAATTCTGAGAATTCGCACAAAGGAATAAGTTTGAGTGGCGGGGTAAGTATTGGGTATTTGTACAGCAGCCGCAATAAACAAAAAAGTAATGAACGCGGCAAACATAAAAACAGGGGTGATTATGATCTTGAGAAATGGAAATTTTCTTACATCGCCGAACTGGGATTAGGCCCTGCACATTTATATGGTTCTTACAGTCCGAATTCCATTTTTGAAAATGGCTTGAAAATGCTGCCGTATAATGTGGGAATTCGTTTTAGTAACTGGTAAACAGTAAGGCAAAGCCTGCCACATAATGTAAGAAAAGTTCTTGTTCCCTGTTTTACAGAGGCTTATTATGTGCATTAATTTTTATGGCGTATTTCCTCACCGGCAGGTTGATTTATTATACCTTTAATGTATAAAAATCTAGCCATGTCATCTCCATTCAATCTCACCAAACCAGTTGCCATAGGCTGCGATCACGCAGGCTTCGAATATAAGGAAGATATCATTTCTTTCCTGGAAGGGAAGGGGTTGGAATACCATGATTTTGGCACTCATTCTATTGACTCAGTTGATTACCCTGATTTTGCTCACCCTGTTGCCGCCGCGGTAGAAAATAATGAAATGGCTTTTGGAATTTTAATTTGTGGAAGTGCAAATGGTGTGGCCATAACGGCCAATAAACACCAGCATATAAGAGCAGCCGTTTGCTGGGGAGAAGAACTTGCTGAGTTGGCAAGAAAACACAATGATGCAAATATTTTATGTATCCCTTCAAGATTTGTGAGAGAAGGTGATGTGGAGAAGATGATAGAAATATTTATCCATACTTTTTTTGAAGGTGGCCGCCACGAAAAAAGAGTAGAGAAGATCGCCTGTGCCTAACGGTTGGGCGTATACGAGTAACTCTTTATATATCCTGGCCATACAATAAGTAAACGCCCGTTTCGTTTTCTTAGCATGGAATTATTTACAGTAATCTTCTTTTCTGTATCGACTGGCCTTTGTACGGGCGTATATCTTTCCGTGCGTTACTACGACAAACGAGTCTCAAAGATCAGGCGTAAATAATTTCCCCTCACGAAAAATTTTAATAATATTCATATTTCCCCGGTATTTTATTATATTTAAGAAGAATATTTATCCGAGTATTTTATAAATTTAATACATGTTATCAGCATCCTGAGAACATGTTCTGCATTCTTAATCCCCAATTCTATTGAAACCCCAAACTGCAATCCTCGCATATTATAAGAAATGCATTGAATTTTCTCTGTAAATAAAACAAATTTTTTACTGTTTTTTTTCAAATAAGTTATGAAGAAAATCTTCTTCTTATTTATTATGTTTTATTCTGTGGTCTCTTTATCACAGTCTCCCGATCCTTATGTAAACAGCTACTGGACCTGGATGAAAGGAGACAATGTTACAAATTCATTCGGAGTTTATGGAACCATCGGGGTTTCCGGTGCAGCGAACAAACCTGGCGCCAGGGAAGATGCTATCTCCTGGACTGATTCATTAGGAAATTTATGGCTCTTTGGCGGATATGGATATGCAGCAAGTGGGGCACGGGGTTATTTAGACGACCTATGGAAATATAATATTTCAACCAATCAATGGACATGGATTAAAGGTGATAGTATTAAAGATATTTCGGGAAACTATGGTACAAAAGGGCTCGCGTCACCTACAAACCAGCCGGGTGCCAGGTCACAAAGTATTTCATGGATTGATAAGTCTGGCAATCTATGGTTGTTTGGTGGTGCGGTAATTACCGCGTCGCGGAATGATTTGTGGAAATATGATCCTACAATAAATGAATGGACATGGATGAGTGGAACTAATGTAGCTGTTGATCCAGGATCTTACGGCATAAAAGGCATAGAAGCGCCGGGAAATTTACCTGGTGCCGGGTACGCCAGTATTTCATGGACAGATAATACAGGAAACCTCTGGCTCTTTGGTGGAAGCAGGATCGGTGTAAATGGTTTCGGTTTGTTAAATGATCTTTGGAAATTTAATCTTGTATCAAAACAATGGACCTGGATCAAGGGTGATAGTGCCACTAATATACCCGGGATTTATGGTATACCTGGAACACCAGCAACCGCAAACAAGCCCGGCTGCAGAGCATCATCTATATCGTGGACCGATAGTATCGGTGATCTATGGTTGTATGGTGGTAATGGATTTGCTGCAAGTGGGAGTTCAGGTTTCCTGAATGATCTGTGGAAATATAATATTGCTTCTAAACAATGGACGTGGGAGAAAGGAGATACATCAACAGGGATTTTAGGCGTGTACGGAACAAAGGGTACACCATCATCATCCAATAAACCCGGGTGCAGAAGTGATGGTGTATCCTGGACCGACCACGCAGGAAACTTATGGTTATTTGGGGGTAACGGTAAAATCGTGACTGGTGGAACTGCTTCTTTTAACGATCTGTGGAAATATAAGGTATCAACAAATCAATGGACGTGGATAAAAGGCGGCAACGCCGGCAATGACCAGGATGTGTATGGTCAGCAGGGAATTGAAGATGCTGCAAATACCCCCGGTGCAAGATCATCGAGTGTTTCATGGTTTGATCTAACCGGTAGTTTGTGGTTATCTGGCGGAAAGAATTTGGGAGGCGCAGATTATAATGATCTCTGGAAAATCTATGGCGGATTAACTTATATTTTTAATGGAACAGGAAGTTGGGAAACAAACAGTAACTGGCTTAATAAACTTACTGGTCCAAAAAACATACCTGCCGGAACATCTGTAATTGTTGATAATTCAGTCCCGGGTCAGTGTGATGAAACAGGAAATATTAATATTCAAGAATTCGCGCTGCTCACTATTCGTACCGGTAAAATATTGAACATTTTAAATGGCAATCTTTCAAACGCAGGAATTTTGGGAGGCTCAGGTATTGTAAATTTTTCCGGTGGGCCTCCTGCCAGTTTAAGCTCTTCAGGCTTGCTTTCTACCCCTATGACAATTTCTAACAAACAGATGTTCTTAAGTGGCAATACCAGCACAACAAATACGATAACTCTTTCTTCTAATGCCACTATTATGCTCAACAAATTCAATCTTGATATGGGCGGTGCAGCATTATCAGGAGCCGATAAAAATAATTTCATTATCACAAATGATTCAGGCATTTTGATAAGAAGAGTACTAACAAAAAATGTTCTTTTTCCTGTTGGCACCAGTCTTACTTCTTATACACCTGCGATAATAAACTCAGCTACTTCCGGAGTCAGTGATACTATCGGAGTTAGGGTTGCCAAGTGGGTATTAAGCACCGGCAGAGTAAATGGAAACCCGATTATAAATGGTACCGTAAATCTTACCTGGTTGGTAACCCGTGAAACAACGAGTGGAACAGGAAATATTAATCTCACGGTACAATGGGATCAATTAGATGAGCAAACGGGTTTTGACCGTACTGATTGTTATATATCGCATTACCAGGTTTGCCCGCCTCCCGTTAATTGTTCTGATGGTTTTTATGATGCTGCTGCACGTTCGGCAGCTACAGGCACACTCCCTGGTCCATTTACTTTAACCCGGAATAACATTACCAGTTTTAATTCACCATCATTTATAGTAAGCTCTTTACCTGTTCCGTATAATTTTATCAATGCTATGGGAAACGGTGACTGGAGTGATACAAGGAACTGGACAAATGAAAGAGTTCCGCCAAGCGTGGGAACGGAAACGATCATTTCTGATGGGATGGATGTTCTGATAAATCCTGTGTCAGGTGATTGCACATATATCGGAACAATAACCGTTCAGCCTGGGGGAAAGCTTACTATACAGTCGGGTAAAAAATTAATTATTAAACCGAATTAAATTTTCTTTCAAAACCAGTTTCATTTGATGAGGTCATATTTTTTAATATTGTTTTTGATCACAGCTTTCAACTTTTGTATTGCACAAAAAAGCAAAAAAGAAATTGACAGCCTGTGTAAACTATGCACGATAAGTGTTACAGAACCCGATAAAGTGGATGCATTAAATAACCTGGCAAATTATTTTTGCACCAATAAGTTGTATAAGCAGGCAGACAGTGTTCTTACTGAACAATTACACATAGCTGAGTTATCAAATAATAATTCACTTATCCTCAAAACCTATTTTGATAATTATATTTCAGGTATTTCTGCCTGGTCCACAAAAGAAGATTTTGACAGGGCAAGTGACTTCATTCAGCGTGGGATCGATTTTTCCAAATCAATAAATTCAAAATCGATCAACACAAATGATTACGTCGCCTTAGGATATACCCGGCTTGCCTGTATTTTGCGTAAGCGCGGTGAAAAAGATAAAGCCCTGGAAAATGCAAACATGGCTTTGATGAATATTCAGAACATACAATCCGATTCGGTAAAAGCCTTGGTATACCTGGAACTGGGAGATACCTACCAATCAAAAGGAAATTCTGTGCAGGCATGTAAAAATTATAACACTGCTTTTGATATTTCCCTTAAGAGCAAAAATTATCATTTGGAATCTGATATTTATCATCGCCTTGCTGATCTGTATTACCTGCTGGGTGACCAGGTGGAAGCAAAAAATAATTTATTGAAAAGTGTTGGCGTCAATAAAAAATTAAATTATGGCGAAGGTCTGATAAATGATTATACATCACTTGGCCGGGTTACCAATGAAATTTATTATATCAATCTTTCCCTGGCTTTAGCAGATTCACTGCATATAGATAAATACAAAGTGCGGGCAAAAAATATATTGTTGGCTATTTATACAACCAAATTAAAAGACAGTAAACGCACACTTGATTATCTTAATTCACAGGCCGATCTGAAAGATTTTTACATGCAGGGTGGACTTGGTAATTATTATTTTGAACTGGGAGAAATATATCGCTTCGGAAATAATATGGATTCGGCCCTGCAATATTTCACCCTTGCTGAAACAGATCTTTTTAAAACTTTTGATCCTGATAAGGCGAAATATGTGTATTCGGAAATGGCTGCCTGTTACGGAGCCCGGAACGACAACAGCAACGCTATCACATACTATGAAAAAGCACTTAAATATTGTACTGGTCTTGTTAATCTCACTTACGTAGAATCAATTTCCGATTCATTATTTCAATTGTACCAACTGCAGGGAGATTTTAAAAAAGCCTTAAACTATAAAATAGTAGCAACAGCCACAAAAGATACGCTTTTACAATTATCGAAAGATAAGGACATTGCCCTCTTAGGAGTGGATAGAGAAAACCGGAAGCATGATGAAGAAGTATTGCAGGAAGAGGAACGCTCAAAGAACCAGCGCAACATCCAGTACATGTTCATAACAATAGCAATTAGTATCGTTTTCCTGAGTATGCTGGTCATCGGTATGTTTGCCGTTTCCAAACTTGTTATCAAGATCCTGGGGTATTTTTTCTTTATCTCATTATTTGAATTTATTGTAATGCTTTTAGACAATACTTTTTTGAACAATGCAACACACGGGCAACCTTTAAAGTTGTGGCTTATAAAAATTGGGCTTATAGGCTTGCTGGTACCCCTGCAGCATTTCCTGGAAAGTAACCTGATAAAATTTTTAGAATCAAGAAAATTATTAGAAGCCCGAACCCGGTTCTCATTTAGCAAATGGTGGCACAGGGTAAAGAAACAGGCTGATAACCCGGAAATAGAAATTGAAAAGGATGTTGCCGTTTTATAATACTTTAATAACCTGTTTCCATTCATCAAATTTTTTCCAGCCAAATTAAATTTCCATTAAGTTTGCCCATCTTTTTTAATAAAATCATATGCATAAAATAGTATTACTGGCCTTATTGCTGAATGGCTTTTTTGCCGGCGCACAAAAAAAATCAAACCCAGAAGTATTTGCAAAAGCCATTACAGGAGCAGATCTTAAAAAACATCTTACTATAATTGCCAGCCGGGAAATGGAAGGAAGGGAAACTGCCACACCCGGTCAAAAACGAGCCGCCGCCTACATTGAGCAGCAGTTTAAAAATATTGGACTGGTACCGGGAAATAATGGCAGCTACCAAATGTATTATACTGTTTACCAGGACAGTATTACAAAAGCAGTACTGGAAATAAATGGTAAAAGCTTTTCAGTTGATAAAGATTTTGCTTTCAATATTAATAATGTTTTACCTGCCACATACCATTTTTCTGAAGTGGTTGCTATTAATAACATGAGCGATACTGCAAAGATCAGCCCTGACATGAGGGGTAAAATAGTTTTACTATTTGAAAACAATTTAGCATCTGCGGCAACCACCAATTCAAAGTTGCAGGCCGCGCTTAATACTGCATCAGTTGTTTTAAATGTATCCACAAACAAGCAGGTGTTCGACCGCAATAATAGTAAGCGGAGAAATATGTACCTGCACCAGTTTGTAAAATCTGTTAGCCGGCAAAACTTTTTCATCACGCCACAAGTGGCAGCTGCAATAACCGGTACACCAAACCTGCCTGAACAAAATGGAAAAATTTATTCTGCCGATATTCTCTTGTCGGTTGAAAAACAAACCATCCTTTTACAGAGCAGTAATGTGATCGGTTATTTGCCGGGAACAGACCTGAAAGATGAATACGTTTTTTTAACCGGGCATTACGACCATCTTGGTAAACGTGATACGGTTATCTGGTATGGCGCCGATGATGATGGCAGTGGAACAGTGGGCGTGATAGAAATGGCACAGGCATTTGCAAAAGCAAAAGCTGCGGGCAAGGGCCCAAGACGAACAATTGTTTTTATGACAGTGAGTGGTGAAGAAAAAGGTTTATGGGGATCTGAATATTATTCAGACCATCCCTTATTTCCATTAGATAAAACCTCTGTTGATCTTAATACCGATATGGTTGGCCGTATAGATACAGAGCGCAAAACCGGTGATACTACCAATTATATTTATGTTATTGGTCATGATAAATTAAGCAGCGACCTGCCCGTGATCAATGAAGCTGCTAACAATAAATACACCCATCTTAAACTTGATTATAAATACGATGATCCTGCGGATAAACAAAGGATATATTTCCGGAGTGATCATTATAATTTTGCTCGCAAAGGAGTTCCGATCTTATTTTTTTATGATGGAATGCTGCTGGCAGATTATCACAAACCAACGGATACTATTGAGAAAATAAACTGGGATCTGTACGAAAAAAGAGTGCGCCTTATTTTTCTTACCGCATGGGAAATTGCTAACCGTGATAAAATGTTGAAGAGGGATATTCCATTACAGGCACTTTAAAAGTTCGTAGTTTTTGGTTGCTCGTTCCTGGTTGGGACGAGGTTACATCTGAAATTTATAGCCTACTCCTTTAACTGTTGTAATGCAGTCTGCACCCAGCTTTTGGCGTATTTTCCTTATGTGTACATCAATGGTACGATCACCAACAATAACGTCTGTGCCCCATACCTGGTGCAAAATCTCATTGCGCAAAAAAACTTTTTGTGGCTTTGATGTAAGCAATGCGAGCAGTTCAAATTCTTTTCTTGCTAAAAAAATTTCTTCGTTCTTATAAACTACATTATACTTTTCACGATCAATTTGCAGATCACCTATCTGCAAAATACTTCCTGTTTCCTTCGTGATCCTGCGGAATAATGCGTTGATCCTGCTAATTAAAACTTTCGGACTTATAGGTTTGGTAATATAATCGTCACCACCCGTTTCCAATCCTTTTATTTCTGTAGATTCATCATTAAGAGCGGTAAGAAAAATGATGATGGTATCTTTAAAAGCAGGTTGTAACCGGAGAATGTTGCAAACTTCAAATCCGTTTTTACGGGGCATCATCACATCTAAAATTATCAGATCGGGCATATGCTTTTTTGCCTGCTCAATTGCCTGCTCCCCGTTTTTTGCGGTAAAAACTTCGTACCCTTCTGATTGGAGATTAAAGCTGATGATCTCAAGTATGTCCGGTTCATCATCAGCAATTAAAATTTTACCAGCTTTATTTTCCATTACAGAAAGTTTTT
The DNA here is from genome assembly GCA_013694745.1 of Chitinophagaceae bacterium. GTDB lineage: Bacteria > Bacteroidota > Bacteroidia > Chitinophagales > Chitinophagaceae > Ginsengibacter. The sequence continues at coordinate 13,339 of JACDBU010000222.1, read as the reverse complement.
GCAAACCTATATCAATTTATAGTTAACAATTTCTTTACAACTATGAGTTTACAATTTTTTAATATTGAACTGTTTAAAACCCCAGGCAACCATAAATAAAAAATCCACATCTATATTATTCGTGGCTTGCATTATAAAACCTTAATGTTTTAAAGGTTTCAATAAAAATGGCGCTATTCGTACTATTTTTGCTTAAAGCACCCTGATACATGAATAAAATTTTTTACCTGCTCATTTTCCTCCTGGTTTTTCAACTTAGATCTTTTGCCAGTCCCGATTCAACCATCATCCCCATTGGGCGCCAGGGATTTCATGATAAAATAAAAGCTGAGCAGTTAAGAGCCGATAAAACAGATGGCAAGGCAGATGGCATGATAAAAGTTTCTAAATCGGATGATATCAACATGCAGGTTACCGATGCGATCATGAGAAAGGTGGATATTCTGCGTTACGGCATTGAAGCTAATAAATCACTTCCCACAAGCAATGATAAGATCAGGTATTTAAGGTATATCGAAAGCCTGGTTAGAGATTTTACAAACAACTGGAGGGCGAGAAAATTTTCTCCGGCACTTGCCCCGGTGCTCGTGGAAAATTTTTCTGCTATTTTACAAGCTAACCTCCGCGGCGAAAATATGGTGCCTTATATTCAGCAGGTTCCATACGAAGTTGGCCTCATCAATTCAGAAATTTTTAAGGAGAACCCGGGTTACCAGGAAAGTAAAAAAACTTTATTTTTAAAATTTGCACAACTGCATCCTGATAAAATTCTAGCCAACATCGGCCCTTATATAAATGAGCCATTTGCAGATACACTGGTACTTGTAGCATTTGAAAATAGTCCTTCCCAGCTTTATTCTTATGCCCAGTCAACCTCAAGTTTGCCCGGACAGCTTATAAAAAGAAACCAGGACAGCCGCATAAAGATCATTGTACAGCTTAGTCATTTGGATGGCGCATTATTTTATTTTCCTTTTTTAGACGACCTAATAAGTGGTAAGCAAACAATAGAAAGCATTTCAAAATATATTGGCAGCAATGAAAAAAAATATGATAGTGTTGGCTATTTCAAACTGCTAGTAAAAACAGAGATCGATTATTACAACAGGTTAAAGCATGGTGATACACCCATTGCTATGGCAGGTACGGATGGGCTTATGGATATGCTGCAGCGTAAAGCCATACAGCATTTCATTACACCCATCAATGAATTGCATGAAGTAAACAACCCGGCCATTCGTTTTAGAGCGATTGATCCGCTGGGGCCACAGGAACTTTATTACATGATGGTGTTTGGAGAAAATGAAATTTTTACTTCGAGTTATAAAAATAGTTTTGACAGGATGATGCAACGCTTGGGTCCCAAACCCAAAGGTGATTCATTATTGATGTCGGTAAACTTTGATCACTTTAAAAAGTTTATAAAAATGGCTGCAGCTTATAATAAGCTGGACACCTTTTTAAGAACGATGAAGGATAATTCGGAGATATTAATGAAAGCCTTTGTAAGCAAGTTGGAGAGTACAGGAACCCTTGAAGATGCAGTAGATGTAGCCGATTCGTACGGTAGTATCCGTGATCCGAATTTGCTTAAATCAATGCTTGATTATGTAACCGAAAATGAACAAAGGTGTTTGCAAAGCGGTAACCAGCCTGGGCAAAAATTATATCATCTTTTAAGGACCATTTTCCTTTCTTCAGATCCTGCTAATAATATTGACCTGGCAAAAGAAATAGGGATCCCGCCTGTATATACGGTTGATTACAATTACCTGGCAGATGACACAGGCCGTATCATACAGCAGGTATTTTTTTATGGGGATAAAGATGGTAAAGAATCTTTTAGCAGTTACATGAGTTCATTCCCTGCAAGTGATTGGAAAGTAACAACCACAAAGGAATGGGTTGAAATAAAATCGATAAAAGGAAAACCGATCTGGATATACGCAAATCTTCCATTGGATAATGTAACAGATAAAGATGCGGATGCACAAAAACACCTGATAGATTACCTGGATGAAAAAAATCTACGCCCCGCAGTTGTTATCCATCGCGGTCATAGTTATCATTTACAATATACCATTGAACAGTTGCCCGAAACTGCCAAGATCATCATGCTTGGATCATGTGGCGGCTATAAAAATCTTAAACAAATTTTAGACTATGCACCCGAGGCTCACATAATCTCTACCAAACAAATTGGCGCAAAGGATATTAATAAGCCAATAATTGAAGCACTCAATAATACTTTACGTGCAGGTAAAAATATTGACTGGAGAGAAATGTGGAATACACTGGATGCTTCTTTTGCAAAAGGCCCGCACGATAAAAAAGATCTGTTTGATGATTATGTACCACCACATAAAAATCTTGGCGCATTATTTATAAAAGCTTACACAAAGGCAAAGGGATAAAAATTTTATAAAGGGTAAATCTCCGCAGCTAACATTTAGTAATTTGCATAATGCCCGATAAAAAAAAACGAAAAAAAATTTTCGATTTTACCCAGTTGAAAAAGGTTTTTCATTTTGCTTCTCCCTATAAAAAAAAATTATATCTCTCCATTGTCCTCTCAATAGTACTGGCGGTAATTTCTCCGCTGAGGCCTTTTTTAATTCAATACACGGTAAACCATTTTATCAGGGACCGGAACACCTTCTGGCTGGTATGGATAACCGTTATCCAGGTAGGTATGTTACTGTGTGAAACCTGGCTTCGTTTTTATTTTACCTACATCACTGCCTGGCTTGGCCAGTCAGTTGTAAAAGACTTGCGGGTAGCAGTTTATAAAAAGATACTTGGCTTAAATCTTTCCCAGTTTGATAATACGCCGATAGGTACTTTAACCACCCGCACTATCAATGATATTGAATCTGTGAATGATATTTTTTCTGATGGATTTATTCCCATCGTAGCTGATATGCTTTCTATAATATCGATCTTATTATTTATGTTTTTTGTTGACTGGCGTTTGTCATTAATAAGCCTTGCACCTTTCCCCATAATAATTATTGCAACGTATTTTTTTAAGGAAAGTGTAAACATATCCTTTATACGGGTACGCAATGCCGTAGCTAATCTCAATGCATTTGTGCAGGAACATATTACGGGTATGGCAGTGGTGCAGGCTTTTGCAGTGGAAGACAAAGAGTTCAAAAAATTCCAGGCCATAAATACGGAACACCGCAATGCCAATGTGCGGTCCATATTAGCGTATTCCATATTTTTCCCGATCGTTGAAATTGTACTTGCATTTTCAATTGGCTTGCTCGTGTGGTGGGGCGCTAATTATGCATTTAATGCCGGCGTTATCATATCCTTCATCATGTATTTAAATTTATTGTTCAGGCCATTAAGGGTTATTGCTGATAAATTTAATGTATTGCAAATGGGCATGATCGCCAGCGAAAGAGTATTTAAAGTGCTGGATAACCAGGATTATATACCGGTTGATCCGGCACATTCTACAACGGGAAAAAAATTAAACGGCAAGGTTGAATTTCAAAATGTCTGGTTTGCATACTCCGATGAAAATTATGTGCTCAAAAATATTTCCTTTACAATAGAAGCAGGGAAAACACTGGCCATTGTTGGCCACACGGGAAGTGGTAAAACATCAATAATCAGTTTGCTTAACCGGCTGTATCATATACAAAAGGGACAAATAAAAATTGATGATAAAAACATTTATGAATATGATGTAGATTATTTACGAAGCAATATTGCGGTTGTTTTACAGGATGTTTTTTTATTTGGTGGCTCGGTGATAGACAATGTAACCTTACGCAATCCCGCCATAAAACGCGAACAGGTAATAGAAGCAGCAAGGCTTATCGGCGTGCATAATTTTATTACCAGGTTGCCTGGCGGGTATGATTATAATGTTATGGAAAGAGGCGCCACCCTCTCACTAGGACAAAGACAACTATTATCTTTTATCAGGGCATTACTGTACGATCCTTCAATACTTGTACTGGATGAGGCAACTTCATCTATTGACACAGAAAGCGAAATGCTCATTCAGCAGGCAATTGATAAACTTATAAATGGTCGCACATCCATAATTATTGCACATCGTTTATCTACCATTAAAAAAGCAAATACAATAATGGTGCTTGATAAAGGAGTAATAAAAGAACTGGGTAACCATGAAGAATTACTGGCCAAAGAAGGGTTTTATTACCAGCTGCACAAAATGCAATTCGAAACCCAGGAAAAAACATCAATTATTATATAAAAACGGACTTATTTCTTAACTCTGATTTTTAATTTTCCCTGTCCATCCTTATCTTTGCGGCAAATTTAGGAGAAGTATGAGGTTAGGTAGCATGAAGTCTTTATTGGTGGCGGCTTTCAGTATGTTTTTGTTTTCTTTTTTCAATCCGGCTTTTGCCCAGGAAAAGAAAGCATTTGATGCCAATGAAGTGATTTTTGGTCATATTATGGACGCACACGAATTTCATTTTTTTTCTTACAAGGGAAATGATGAAAAACTGCACCATGCCACCATACCACTACCGGTAATATTATACTCAAAACAAAGAGGATTTACCAGCTTCATGTCATCCCGGTTTCAACATGGCGAAAGTGATTTCAATGGATACCGGCTTATCACGGATGAAAAAATTGCCGATCAAAAATTAGATCCAAAGAAATATACTGCAGGTGAAATTGTTGCCGTTAATGAACAGGGCAGTATGGATCCTTCCGTAAAAATTTACGATTTTTCACTAACACGCAACGTGGTGCAAATGCTAATTGCACTTGGGCTACTCGTATTAATAATGGTTAGTGTGGCAAGAAAATACAGATCAGGAAAAGGCATTACATCAGCGCCCAGAGGATTACAGAATTTAGTAGAACCACTCATTACATTCGTTCGCGATGAGGTTGCCATTCCAAACCTGGGCAGCCGTTACAAAAAATATTTTCCTTACCTGCTAACGGTATTCTTTTTTATTCTTATCAACAACCTGGTAGGTCTCATCCCCGGTTCAGCCAATGTTACAGGCAATATTGCTTTTACCATGGTGTTATCAGTAATCTCTTTTATCGTAATAATTCTTAGTACCAAAAAACATTTCTGGAGCCACATTTTCTGGCCGCCGGTACCGCATGGTGTTAAGGTAATTTTGATACCGGTGGAGATCCTGGGCATTTTTACAAAACCCTTTGCCCTGATGATACGGTTGTTTGCGAATATGATCGCCGGGCATATTATTATCATCAGCCTCGTTTCCCTGATATTTATTTTTGGCGCTTTAAATACATATGTAGGCTGGGGCTTTTCACCACTATCATTGCTTTTTGTGGTTTTTATTTATTTTATAGAATTGCTGATAGCATTTTTGCAGGCATACATCTTCACCATCCTCACAGCTGTGTTTATCGGGCAGGCTTTTGAAGGAAGTGATCACCATGGGGAAGCTCATGAAGATGCAGTGATTATTTAAATTGATTTTTTTTCTTAATTATAAAACAAGTATCATGGATTTATTGAATGTTATTTTAAGTGTTACTCCCTGGGCAAATGCTGGTGGAGCAATTGGTGCAGGATTGGGCGCGGTTGGTGCAGGTATCGGTATCGGGCAGATCGGTAAAGGCGCATTGGAAGCAATTGCGCGTCAACCAGAAGCATCAAATGATATACGTGCAAACATGATCCTTACTGCTGCATTGGTAGAAGGGGTTGCGCTTTTCGCGGTTATCGTTGGTATTTTGGCGATGTTCGTTTAGGACTGAAAAGTAATTTTCGGGACTGTACCAGTTACAATTTTGTGACCAGCATATGTTTTTCATGGCATCTTCGTTGTGTCACTCACTTGTACTGTTGTTCATTTATCAGCATACAAGTTTAATCATCTGATTAAAAAATTAAACTTTTTAACTATTTAATCGCTCACAATGCAATTACTCACACCCGGATTTGGATTGATATTCTGGACACTACTTTCCTTTATAATCGTTTTCCTTATTCTTAAGAAATTTGCCTGGAAGCCCATTCTCAATTCATTGAATCAACGTGAAAAAGGGATCGCTGATTCGCTGGCAACCGCAGAAAAAATAAAAGCTGAAATGGCTCTTATGAAAAGTGAAAATGAGGCCTTGCTGGTAAAAGCTCGTGAAGAAAGAGCGCAAATGCTTAAAGAAGCAAAGGAAACGAAAGATAAAATTATTGGCGAAGCAAAAGAGCAGGCAAAGATCGAAACCAATAAGATCATTGCTGACGCGCAATCTGCCATAAACATGCAGAAGATGGCTGCCATTACAGATCTTAAGAACCAGGTGGGAAATTTGGTAGTAGAAGTAAGTGAAAAAATATTGCGCCGCGAACTAAGCAATAAAGAAGAACAGGAAAAGTATATTAAACAACTGGCTGATTCTGTAAAACTGAATTAATAAGCTCCTCTACTTCCCCGAAGGGAGAACTAAGTAAGACTATGCTGAGTTGGTAAGCATAAAAAAGGAAATAGACGAAATTAAGAATGAAAAAATATTTTTTAAATTATAAAGAATTTTCAAAGTCCCCTTCGGGGATTTAGGGGCTTTAGTTATGAACAATCCACGTTTAGCAATACGGTACGCAAAAAGTTTAATTGACCTGGCAACAGAACGCAACCAGTTAGACGAGGTAAATAATGAGATGAAGTTTTTGCAAGCGGTTTGTAAAGGAAATCCTGATTTTACTGCTGTACTTCGAAGCCCGATAATACCCGAAGATAAAAAAAATAAAATCATTGAATCAATAACAAAAGGCCGGGTAGGCGAGCTTACCGGCGCATTTATAAAATTGCTTGGGGTTAAAAATCGTGAATCAAACCTGCCTGAAATTATTACTTCATTCATTGCGCAATACAACCAGGTAAAAGGTATTCACAAAGTAAAGATCACAACAGCTGAAGCGATGAGTGAAGAAATGAAAGAGGCGTTTATAGAAAAAATACAATCTGCAGAGGACACAAAAAATATTGAATTGGAAACCGCGGTTAATGAAAAACTGATCGGGGGATTTGTGTTGGAAATGGAAGGCAAACTGGTAGATACCAGTATACAAAGGGATCTCCGGGATATTAAGAAGCAATTTATGAACAATGATTATCTACACAGGCTAAGGTAGAGATCCGCAAATTATTATTTTAAAAATAAAATATTTTTTATGGCTGATATTAAACCTGATGAAATTTCGGCGATCCTTCGTCAGCAACTAAGCAATTTTAATGTTGAGGCAAACCTTGAAGAAGTAGGTACGGTGCTGCAGGTAGGAGATGGTATTGCACGTGTGTACGGATTAAACAATGTTAGTTCCGGAGAGCTCGTAGAATTTGAAAATGGAGTAAAAGCCATCGCACTCAATCTTGAAGAAGACAATGTGGGTGTGGTGTTAATGGGTGATAGCGGTGATATCAAAGAAGGCGCCTCAGTTCGCCGTACCGGCAAAATTGCCTCCATAAAAGTAGGAGATGGATTAGCAGGGCGTGTTATTAATACACTTGGTGAACCTATTGATGGCAAAGGCCCTATTACTGGTGAACTCTACGAAATGCCATTGGAGCGCAAAGCACCCGGTGTAATTTTTAGAGAGCCCGTTAAAGAACCGTTGCAAACGGGTATCAAAGCAATTGATGCAATGATCCCCATCGGCCGCGGACAAAGAGAGTTGGTAATCGGTGACCGTCAAACCGGCAAGAGTGCGATCTGCGTTGATACAATCATCAATCAAAAAGAATTTTTTAAAGCGGGTAAACCCGTTTATTGCATATATGTTGCCATCGGTCAAAAGGCTTCTACCATTGCACAGGTGATGAAAACATTGCAGGAAAATGACGCAATGGAATATACAACCATTGTTGCTGCATCAGCTTCTGATCCTGCACCATTGCAGTTCTACGCACCGTTTGCAGGCGCTGCACTGGGCGAATTTTTCAGGGATACGGGCCGTGCGGCTTTGATCATTTATGATGATCTTTCAAAGCAGGCCGTTGCTTATCGTGAAGTTTCTCTTTTACTTAGAAGACCTCCGGGCCGTGAAGCTTACCCTGGTGATGTATTTTACTTGCATAGCCGCTTACTGGAAAGATCTGCAAAAATTATTTCCAAAGATGAGATAGCACAGAAGATGAATGACCTGCCTGAATCAATAAAACACTTAGTAAAAGGCGGTGGATCTTTAACGGCACTTCCTATCATTGAAACCCAGGCGGGTGACGTATCTGCGTACATCCCTACAAATGTGATCTCCATTACCGACGGACAAATATTCTTAGAAGGAAACCTTTTTAATGCGGGTATACGTCCTGCTATTAACGTTGGTATTTCTGTGAGCCGTGTGGGTGGTAATGCACAAATAAAATCAATGAAAAAAGTGGCGGGTACTTTAAAGCTCGACCAGGCATTATACCGCGAGCTGGAAGCGTTTTCAAAATTTGGTGGTGACCTTGATGCTGCAACAAAATCTGTATTGGATAAAGGTTCAAGGAATGTTGAAATACTGAAACAGCCACAGTTTTCACCTTACGCTGTTGAGAAGCAGGTTGCCATGATCTATCTTGGAACAAATGGACTAATAAGTTCTATTCCGGTAAAACATGTGAAAGAATTTGAAGAACAATTTTTAATGCAGATGGATAGCAAGTATCCTGAAATTTTAGCCGAATTTAAAAAAGGTAATTTGCCGGAAGACGGTATTAAAAAGATGACTGCCCTGGCACAGGAAATAATGCACCAGTACAAATCATAAAATTTTTAAAATAATATTTTATTAAAGAGAGAAGCGATTCTCTCTTTTTTTATTTTAATATAACAGGTTCAACTTTTGGGAAGTTCTAAACTTTCCAAAAGGTTTAGAACGGGTTTATTTATTTCCAAATTTTTATAAACTTCACACCATGAGGAGCAACGTTAGAGATGAAATTATTTTTAAAAAATCCAAGGTCTTTTTGCCGCCATAGATCCCTTACTTTTTCATTGTCAGAAATTCCAAACTCATGCCAGTTTACAGAAACAGTTTGGTATGTTTCGCCCAGGTTAAAAATCCCGATCGCTTTACTTCCATCTTCCAGTTCCTTCAGCCATATTTGATAAGTGGCTGTTCGCTTTATTCGCCTGGCTTGTTTTCCCAATACGTCCTGGTTAACGGCTAGTACTTCATCATTGCTCAATAAATTTAAAGTGAAATCATCAAGTTTACTGATATCGCATCCAATAAGTAGGGGGGAAGATAACAAACACCACAAGCTTATGTGGGTATACTGTTCGTCGGGCGTAAGCCTTGTTGGGTGTGGTTTCCCCCAGCCAACCTGCCCTACGATCAACATATCCGGATCATTCCAATGGCCCGGTGCCGCATAAGAAAAAAGTTTATCCTGGTTAAATCCAATACTGCTAAGACTTTCCCAGGTATCTTCAATATCACCCGTAGTTCTCCAGCTATTTCCACTTACCTGGTTTCCCCATTTCCACACGTCTTTCATTCCATACTGGCAAAGGCTATAATTTATATCGCGGGGTTGTATTTTTAATGCTTGTTGCATTACACGATATGGTTTCATGTAGGCAGCTAAAGTTGTGTCACCTTCTTTTTTATAAACCTCATCATAGCTGCACCAATCGTATTTTAAATAATCAATTCCCCAACCCGAATACGTATTTGCATCACTCACTTCATTTTTGTACGAGCCTGAATATCCACCACATGTTTGTGTGCCTGGCGAAGAATATATTCCAAATTTTAATCCTTTTGCATGCAGCCAGTTTCCCAGGTCTTTCATATCAGGAAATTTTTCATTTGCATATATGCTGCTGTCTGCGCTGCGCTTTTCTGCTTCCCATCCATCATCAATATTCATGAAGCTCCATCCGTGATCTGCCAATCCCTTGTCTATTAAAGCCTGGGCTGAGCTTTTTACTTTTTCCGCACTAACGCTGAGGCCCCAGCAATTCCAGCTATTCCAGCCCATCGGCGGTGTTAGCGATAAATGCTCCCCCACTATTATGGTAAATTCCCGTGCTGCTTTACCAGCGTTATTAGTAACCGTTACCTGTGTTTTATATTCTCCCCGGTTTGATAATGTGCCGGTTATGATCCCGGTTGCCGCATCCACCTGCAAGCCTGCAGGCAAATTATCAACATGGTACAGTAAGGGCTTTTTCCCGGTTACCGGAATTTTAAAAAGGAAAGGTGATCCGGGTCTTACACCAAATATTTTGGCTCCGTTAATGCGGGGTACATCACCTGGCAAAGGGGTAAGTATGTACGGCATTACATAAACCAGGCTTTTAATTTTACCGGTATTTTTTTCTTTGAAAGAAATACTTAATTCCATTTCACCCTCCGGCACTTCAATATTTTTATAAGCGCTTTTTAAAGGTGAAAGAACAAGAGAAATGTTTTTATTTAAAATGGTCCTGTTGTTTTTACGGTCTTTGATTTGGAGATGCAGGTTCCCGTTTATATTTATTCCCAGCTGGTTGGTTATGATCACACTCACTTCATTTTTTTCAACTGCATGTTGTAATGTTAAAGAAATTGCATCAATGATATCGATCATATCGATATAAGGATGGCCACCATACATTCCACCTCCGCCACCACCATCGTACACTTTAACGGCGAGCACATTTTCTTTATCCCATCGCAAAAATTTACTGGCCGTTGCAACGTGGTACTCCCTGGTAACATTGTAGGCTCCAATGTATCCTTCTTTATCTTCCGGCATACTTCCTGTTGCACCGATCTTTTCTCCATTTAAAAATGTTTCATCAGCATCATCAATTTTTGCAAGAAATATCCTGAGCGAATCTTTCAGGAAAGAATTGTCTTTTAAAGATGATGGCAGCCTAAAATGAAACCGGTACCAGGCGTAGCCATTGTAGTCAGGATATCCCTGGGGTTCCCATAAAATATTCGGCCGGATAGTCTTCCATTTTGAATCATCGAATGAAATATCTTTCCAGTGATCATTATTACCCGTTATGAATTCAGGATCTGCAAGTATGATTTTATCCTGTGCCTGTAATAGGGATGCAATACAAAGAAAAGATAGGAAAAGAAATATTTTCATTTTCTTAAAAGTAAGAAATAGCCAGCTTCAAAATAAATAATAAAATATACAGTAAAGGAAGGGATTCTTTTTTGGAAAAGTAATTGGCTGGGGGAAAAAAAGCCAAAATAATTATTTCCGTTTGCGTATGGTTGATAAGGATAATAAAAGCAAGGTTAGCCCTGTTGTAAGAACTTCAGGTAACTGTAATCAAAGTATGATAAATGTTATTTATGTAACCTGCAATAATGAAGGTTTTTATTTCTTAAACTTTATTCCCTCTACACTTTCTGGTGGTTATTCTACATATTCAAAATTACTGCTCACTCATTTACAATTTTTCGAAATAAGAGAAGAGTTAATTTCAACAATTAGTGTATAACCTGTAAAAAATATTTTATGCAAAAGTTTTATGTATTAACCACCTTATCAATTATTCTTATTGTTACTCAAGCAAACGCACAGGTGGGCATTGGTACTCCTACACCTGACATAAGTGCAATGCTACATGTAGATGTAAGTACCAGCACTAGCAAAGGTTTCTTGGTAACCGGCAATGCTATAAGTGGCACTGTGCCAAATCTTGGTGCGGGCAGTAGGTTAATGTTTTATCCCGGTAAAGCAGCATTCCGTGCTGGCAATGTTGGTGGAACCCAATGGGATGATGCCAATGTGGGATTTTATTCCACTGCAATGGGATATAATACAACTGCCAGTGGCACCTTTTCCACTGCAATGGGGAATGGAACAACAGCTACAGGGGCTTATTCATTTGCAGTGGGGTATTATACGAATGCCGGTAATTCTGACGGCATTAATTCTGCAGGTGCTACTGCAATGGGGTTTTTAACAACTGCAAAAGGTATTGGATCTACTGCAATCGGATATAAATCCGCTGCTAACGGAGGAACTTCTATTGCTATGGGATCTGAAACAATTGCTAGTGGTGATTATTCCATTGCAATGGGAATATTCACAAATGCAAGTGGTCGTGAATCCACTGCTTTGGGATCACATACATCTGCAAGTGGTATTGTATCAACTTCAATGGGATCAAATACAACTGCAAGTGGCATCTATTCTACTGCAATGGGTTCAGATGTAAATACCAATGGACAACAAGGTGCATTTATAATTGGCGATAATAATCCGAACGGAGAAGGAATTACTTTTTCAGGAAAAGATAACGAATTCGTTGCCAGGTTTAATAATGGGTATTACTTATTAACCACCGGAGATGGTACGCCGCTAACTCCACGTATGGGTGTGCAGATTGGACATAATGGCAATGCATGGGTAAGTATCTGCGATAAAAACCGGAAAGAAAATTTTGAGCAGCTCGATGGTGAAGATGTTTTACAAAAAATTGCTAAAATAAATTTTACCTCATGGAATTACAAACAACAGGACCCAAAAATTTACAGACACTATGGTATTATGGCGCAGGACTTTTATAATGCTTTTGGCAAAGATAAATTTGGCACCATCGGAAACGATACCACCGTTAACCCCATTGATATGATCGGCATTGATATGACTGCTATACAGGCATTGGAAAAAAGGACTAACGAATTAAAAAATCAAAATGCAGTGCTTAATAAAAAAGTCGCTGAGGTAGATGAATTAAAAAAAGAAAATGAAAATTTAAAGCAATCTGTTGCAAGATTACAAACACAGTTTGATCAACAACAAAAATTAATTGCGCAAAGTCTTGATCAATTAAAAACGCTTGCCTTAAAACAGGCTATTAAAGAAACAGTAGCGGTAAAATAATTAAAATATCATTAATAAATTTTTATGAAAACAAAACAATTCTTTACTACACTTCTAATTTTTGCATTTGTCATCCTGAGCTTGTCGAATGGCTATGCACAAAGTGTAGGCATTAACAGCACTGGCGCTATATCTAACCCAACAGCCATGTTACACGTAGATGTTGGCACCAGTTCAACCAAAGGTTTGTTGGTGACAGGTACTGCAACTTATCCTGCTTATGTGCCAAATCTTGGTGCAGGCAGCAGGTTAATGTTTTATCCCGGTAAATCTGCCTTCCGTGCAGGCATCGTTTATGGAACTCAGTGGGATGATGCCAATGTGGGTTATTATTCCTCTGCAATGGGATCGAATACAACTGCAAGTGGGAGTTCTTGCACTGCAATGGGATCGAATACAACTGCTGGTGGTAGTTCTTCCACTGCAATGGGAATTGGTACAAATGCCAGCGGTGATTATTCCACTGCAATGGGAAATTCTACAATTGCCAATGGTATTTTGTCTACTGCGATGGGAAATAATACAAC
>JACDBU010000194.1 GCA_013694745.1 Chitinophagaceae bacterium | reverse complement strand
ACATTTTCGCTGATCGATCTTAACTGGTTCTGTAAACTTTCTACATTTGTTTTAGCCTGTAGTAGTTGAACCTCTGTTCCAATATGCTGATCCCACAAATTTTTCTGGCGGCTATAAACGGATTGTGCTAACGCAAGCTGTGTTTTAACGCCTCCCAAATTTTGCCGTATGGCTACTACGTTCTGGCGTGCTATGGCATCATCAAGTTTCAGCAACAACTGCCCCTTTCTAACATTATCACCCTGCTTAACATAGATGGCTCTAACCTGGCCACCCATTCCGCGGGGTGATATATAAGAGATATTTTCTGCATCTACCTTTCCCTGGAGATCAATGTAATGCTGAAAATTTTGCGCACCTACCGGTATCACACTTACCAGTTTTGCTTTATCCTGTTTGGCAGCGCCGGTATCAAGCTTAGTAATATCAGTTTGCAAAACTTTTATTTTATCATCAAGTTTTGTTCTGTCGTTCTGGAGTTTTTGCAGTTCTGTTTTTTTATCATTCAATCCCCCTTCTCTTTCTTTTTTACTGCTGCTGCCACAAGAGGAAGAAAATAAAATTACTGCGAGCAGTAAACTTAGCCGGCTGATCTTTTGCATTGTCTAATTATTAAGTGATCGTTTATTTATCGTGAATGTTAGTCTAGTTTTCCGGTCGCTTTCAGGTAATCTATTTTAGCACTTATGGCATCGTACAATGAGCCATAATAATTGTTCTGTGCTACTTTTAATTCTGCCTGGGCGGTATAAATTTCCTGGTTACTGCCAAGCCCCTGTTCATATTTTAATTTGGTGGTTTTATACACCTGCTCTGCCAGTTCAATATTTTTTTTCTGGTTATCCATTGTTGTTATTGCCGTAGCAAGTTTTATGGTTGCTTGCTCAACATCATTGTCAATTGATAATTTTAACTGCTCAATATTGTTCCTGGTTTTTTGCAGCTCCAGCCGCGCTTTTTCGATCCGCGAATTCCTTGCTCCCCCGTCGAATATCGGGACATTCACGTGTAAACTTATTAGTGAAGTAGTGAACCAGTCACCACTGCCTTTAAAAAAATCGAACTTCTGCCTTTGTGCATTTTTGTTGTACGAGCCGGAGGCTGAGATGGTTGGTATCTTGCTTAGCTTGTAGCGCCGCACATTGAACTCGCCTAATTTTAAACCCAGGTTTTGCAGTTGAAATTCTTTCCGGTCATTATAATTGTATTTATCTGTTAAGATATTTGATCTTAATTCTTCATCACTCAAAGTATCCGTTAATACAAGTGTATTTTTTTGTGGCATGCTCATCAAAAATTTTAACCCTTCATATCCTGCCCTGAGCTGATCTTCGGCTTTTAATTTTTCGGTTCTCAGATTATTAAGTTGCACTTCTACTTTATCAACGTCGAGTTTTTCTGCAAAGCCATTTTTATATATTTCACGGGTGTCGTGTAACAATTTTTCAAAGCGTTCAATATTGGCATCAATACTTTCAATTTGTTTTCTGCCAACTACCAGCTGGTAATATATTTTCATAACGTTGGCTTTGATCTGCTCCTCCGTTACTTCTGCAGTTTTCCTGGAAAAGTCCATTACGGTTTTTTTCGCCATCAGTCCTACGAAGACCTGCCCGTCGAATAATAATTGCTGCACATCGCCGCCCAGGGTCGCATTGTATTTTGTTCCAAATTTTACGGGGAAATAGGTACCCGGGGGGCCGCCTGTAAACTCAGCAGGGATAAGGCTTGTAGGGATAGATAAATAATCCGTTAATGAAATATTTCCATTAACCTGCGGAAATGCAGCGGAGGTTATCTCTTTATTCGTTTGCCGCTGTATCTCGATATCAATTAACGCGTTTTTCACCTGTGCAGAATTTTGCAAAGCATAATCTACCGCCTGTTTAACGCTGAAACTATTTACCTGGGCTATAGCGGTTGTAGCAAAGCCAGATAAAATACCAACAAATATTATTTGTAACCAGATTGTTTTCATTTTGAATGCGCTTTTTTTTCTTGTTCCTTTTGATATTTTAAAATGAGTTCATATCCTTTCAGACTTGCAATACCAAACAAATAATATTCAATTAAATGTCTTTCTACTTCAGCAAGCCTGAATTTGTTTTTTGGAAATATCTCCTGGTTAAATGGAAGGAACATTGTTTCCAACCGTATCCTGGCAACGATATCCGCATTAACTTCAGGCCTGTATAATTTTTGCTTTATTCCCCGCTCAATATTATCTTTCAATATCTGCAGCAGGTATTTATTTTTATGTTCAAGAAACCTGGCAAAAGTGTTGGGATGATTTTTCTCCAGGTCGTACAAGATAGAGGGATTCATGTTTTCAAACATTTCCTTTATCATTTCCATGGCAAGAAAAATTTCATGGATCGCATTGACAGCAATTTCCCGGTCGCTATCACACCGCAGCTGGTTAAACTGCAGCATATCGGTTATTACTTCATCAACCAATTCATCTTTATCGGCATAATACAGGTAAATGGTTTTTTTGGAAATGCCCATCTGGCCTGCAATTTCATCCATGGTTATATTCCTGATCCCGTATCTCCTGAACAAGTCATCAGCCTTATGTTTTATCCTGTCCTTGATTTCCATATTTTTAAAAAAGAAAGCAAAACTAAGGAAACTTTTAATGAAACCAAAGTTTCCTACATTAATTTATTATGAACGGCAATGCAAGGCACTAATAAGATTTATCTAGGCCATTATTTTTTGTTTCCTATTCGTGGACAGCCATGCATAAACTACCTTTGGAAAAATATCTATCATGCCCCCCTCAATGCGTTATCAAAAATTTATTCAGTATTTCCTGCAGGGATTATTGATCCTGGGACCAGTGACCATCACGGTATATGCCATTTATGTTGTTTTTGACAAAATCGACAGCATATTGCGGCCCATTATAAATGTACCGGGCATAGGATTTATCATCGTGATCGGCTTTATTTTACTGGTTGGCTACCTGAGTTCTTTTTTTGTGATTGACAGGATATTATCAGTGGTAAATAAGATACTTGAAAAAACGCCTGGTATTAAGCTCATTTACTCATTTATACGCGATTTTTTTGAAGCATTCGCCGGCAACAAAAAGAAATTCACAAAAGGGGTGCTGGCAAATGTGGATGATAACGATGTATGGCGCGTTGGATTTATTACCCAGGATGACATGATACAATTCGGTATGCAGGATTATGTTGCGGTGTATGTGCCCATGGCCTATTCCGTTGCAGGCAACGTTTATGTAATACCAAGATCACGCGTTAAATCCATAACAAATATCAGCTCTGCCCAAACGATGAAATTTGCGGTTAGTGGTGGCGTTACAGATATAATTGATGATATACGCTGAGAATTAAAATACCATATAACTAAGTTATTTCACCAGGAAACGCCAGGAAGAGAAAGGTAACTTGCCAGCCTGGTGACAAAAATTTTTCCCGCAATACTATTACTCATCCTGCCCTTAAAAAGCATTTGCTGGGGATTTTTTGCGCATAAGAAAATAAATTATTATGCGGTTTTTTTGTTGCCCCCAAAAATGCTGTGGCTTTACAAAACAAATATTACTTTTTTAAGTGAGCATGCCATCGACCCTGATAAAAGAAGGTATACAGTTAGCGGGGAAGCCCCAAGGCATTATATAGATATTGATTATTATGGAAAATATCCTTACACCAGCCTGCCGCGAAAATGGAAAGATGCAGTTGAAAAATATACAGAAGATACTTTAAATGCTCATGGTATTGTGCCGTGGCATATACAAACCATGTTGTACAGGTTAACCGCTGCATTTAAAGAAAAGGATTTTTTTAAAATAATGAAGAACAGCGCTGAGATAGGACATTATATTGCAGATGCACACGTTCCGCTTCATACCAATAGCAATCACAATGGACAGCTAACTGATCAAAAAGGAATTCATGCTTTTTGGGAAAGCCGGGTACCGGAATTACTGGCAGATAAAGAATTTGATTTTTTTATTGTCAAAGCAGTGTATATAAAAGATCCGGCTGCTTTTATCTGGCAATGTGTTTTGGAAAGCGCCAATGCTGCCGATTCGGTTTTATATTTTGAAAAAGAACTTAGCGGAAAATTTCCACCTGATAAAAAATATGCTTTTGAGGAAAGAAATAAGGTAGTGATAAAACAATATTCTTCGGCCTTCACTATTGCCTACAATAAAAAATTAAACGGCATGATAGAAAGAAGAATGCGTGAATCCGTTTTTGCTGTTGCTTCCTTTTGGTATACAGCGTGGGTAAATGCAGGCCAGCCCGACCTGGAAGATCTTTCTAAACAATCCTTTACGGAGGCCGATCTGAAAGCCTTCGATACGCTGAATACACAATGGAAAAATGGAAAAGAGACAGGAAAAGAGCATGAAGATTAAATTTCGCTGAATCCATATAATCCATGCCAGTACTACATCCTGGAGATTTCTTAGCAAGTCTGTTATACAGCGCTCTTTATTTTTCATACTTTTGCCTGCAAATTTTTTAAGAGTGATTCACAATTTTAATGCAGGACCATCAATATTACCCCCGTCTGTATTTGAAAAAGCAGCTGCTGCTATTTTAAATTACAATGATACAGGGTTATCAATTTTAGAGATCGGGCACAGAACGCCTCTTTTTAAATCAGTCATGGAGGAAGCCAGGAACCTGGTAAAAGAATTAATGCAGCTTGATGACGATCATGAAGTGTTGTTCTTACACGGGGGCGCATCAACACAATTTATGCAGGTGCCCATGAATTTACTGAATGAAAAAGATACGGCAGCTTATACTGATACGGATGTTTGGGGCACCAAAGCAATAAAGGAAGCAAGGCTTTTTGGGAATGTAGATATTGTGTGCAGCTCGAAAGAAAGTAATTATAATTTTATCCCTAAAGATTTTGCAGTGCCCAATGATGCAAAGTATTTGCATATTACCACCAACAACACAATTTATGGCACCCAGTGGAAAAAAATTCCTCGTGTAAGCATACCCGTTATAGCGGATATGAGCAGCGACATTATGAGCAGGGTGCTGGATTTTAATGCCTTTGATCTTATTTATGCCGGCGCACAAAAAAATATTGGACCCGCGGGCGTAAACCTCGTGATCGTAAATAAAAATATACTTGGTAAGGTAAAACGCGGCATACCTACCATGATGGATTACCGCAATCATATTAAAGAAGGCAGTATGTTAAATACACCGCCGGTGTTTGCTGTATTCGTTTGCCTGCTTACCCTGCGCTGGTTAAAAGAACAGGGTGGAGTTGCTGCAATTGAAAAACGCAATATTGAAAAAGCTGCTTTATTATACCGGGAGATCGATGACAACCCCATGTTTAGGGGTATCGCCGTTACAGAAGACAGAAGTTTAATGAATGTTTGTTTTACCACCACGGATAAAAATGATGAAAGTAAATTTTTAGCCTATGCCCTCGAAAACGGCGTGGTTGGCATTGCAGGGCATAGAACGGCAGGGGGTTTCAGAGCTTCATTATATAATGCCTTGCCTTTATCAAGTGTTACTTTTTTAGTGAATCTTATGAAAACTTTTTCGGGCAGATAGTAAATTTTATATACTAATTCCTTTAAAAATTTGTTGGCTATATTTGCTCCTTTTTAAAAATCGACTGCCGGTTGTTACCGGTGATAACTGATACATGGTAACCATCACACCTTTCAGGGCTTTACGGCCCGAAACCCCGTACGCAAAACAGGTAGCCTCAAAACCGTACGATGTACTTAACAGTAAAGAAGCAAAAATAGAAGCACAGGGAAATCCTAATTCTTTTCTGCACATAACCAAAAGTGAAATAGACCTGCCGGCAAATACGCCGCCGCATTCGCCGCTTGTATACAATAAAGCAAAGGACAATCTTGATGCTTTTATTAGTCGTAATATTCTCTTCAAAGAAAATAAACCGTGCTATTATATTTATAAATTGAAAATGGGCACGCATGAGCAAACCGGACTTGTGTGCTGCAGTTCAATAGATGATTATGAAAATGGACTGATAAAAAAACATGAGCATACCCGCCCGGAAAAAGAGCTCGACAGGATAAATCATATCAAAGTTACTGGTGCGCAAACAGGTAATGTTTTTCTAACCTATAAAAACGTTGATGAGATAGATCAGGTTATTGAAAACTGGAAAAGTGAAAGAGGTCCTGTTTACAATTTTACAGCTGATGACGGTATACAACATACTGTCTGGATAATAAATGATGAGCAAACCATTGCTCGCATTTCCGGGTTATTTAAATCTAACGTTCCTTACACCTATATTGCCGACGGCCATCACCGGGCCGCTTCTGCAGCCAGGGTAAAGGCTGAGGCAGGGAATAAATTACCGGGAGCAGATCATTTCTTAACAACACTTTTTCCCTCCGGTGATATTAAGATCATGGATTACAACCGGGTAATAAAAGATCTTAACGGCTTGTCTGTTGATGAGCTGATGCAAAAACTGAATGATAATTTTTTGGTTGAAAAAAGCGAAGAACCGTATTCCCCCGAAGCTCTTCATTATTTTGGTATGTATGTAAATAAAAGCTGGTACAAGGTTGTGGCCCGGGAAGGAACGTATACCACGGATGCTACAGGGATTTTAGACATTACTATTTTACAAAATAATATTCTGCATCCATTGTTAGCAATCGGGGACCAGCGAACGGATAAAAGAATTGATTTTGTGGGGGGTATGCGTGGCTTAACAGAACTGGAAACAAGGGTAAATAGCGGTGAATGGGCGATTGCTTTTAGTCTTTATCCCGTTAGTATCAAGCAATTACTTGATATAGCCGATAGCGGAGAGGTAATGCCGCCAAAAAGTACCTGGTTCGAACCCAAATTACGGGATGGCCTGCTAACAAATCTGATAGATGAATGATCCTCAACCTCAACCTCAACCTTAATCTCAACCTTAACCTCAAACCTCAACCTAAACCTTAAATTTGTTTTCAGCATAACGGAACTGAGTGAAGCCAATCAATAGTTATCAATAATACTTAAATTTGCTGGAGGCGCTTTTAGTAAGCGTCTCTTTTTTTATCTTTATTATAATGAAAAAAATATTCTCTTTTATCTCATGCATCGTATTTTTTTTAGCCACGGCAATGGCACAGGATGCAGGCCAGCTGCATGAAACAGGGAGAACTTTTATGCGCCAGGGAGATTTTGGAAATGCCAGCCTGGTGCTGGTAAAAGCATTGCAATTGGAACCAGCCAATCTTGAAATTGCAAAGGACCTTGCATTGAATTATTTTTTGGCAAAAGAGAATACAAAAGCCCTTGAAATTATAAAACCTTTGCTTGACAGGGAAGACGCAGATGATCAATGCTTCCAGATAGCCGGTAATATTTACAAAGCCCTTGACCAGTTAAAAGAATGCGATAAGCTATATAAAAAAGGTCTCAAAAAATTTCCAGCAAGTGGTGCATTATACAGTGAATACGGAGAATTATTATGGGCGCAACAGGACTACTCAGCCGTAAAACAATGGGAAAAAGGAATAGAAATGGATGCGAATTACAGCGGTAATTATTATAATGCTACCAAATATTATTACTTAACAACTGATAAAATCTGGAGTATCATTTATGGAGAGATCTTTTTAAATATGGAACCCGCAACTGGCAGAACTGCAGAAATGAAAGATATGCTCCTCAACAGTTACAAGAAGATTTTTTCGGATCCTGATATTTTAAAAAATGGGAAAGATAAAAACGAATTTGAACAGGCTTTTTTACAAACCATAAATAATGAGCGGAATATCGCCTCAACTATTGGTCTTACACCAGAAAGTCTTACCATGATTAGAACCCGGTTTATTTTAAACTGGTTTCAAAATTACGCTGAAAAATTTCCCTTCCGCCTTTTTGAATATGATCGTCAGTTGCTGCAGGAAGGTATATTCGATGCTTACAACCAATGGATCTTCGGGTCTGCACAAAATTTAGTCAATTACCAAAACTGGACAGCTGTACACCCAACAGAATATACTGAATTTGGCAGGTTTCAAAAAGGAAGGATTTTTAAATTACCTGCCGGTCAGTATTACCAGAAGAAATAATAGCTTGGTTTTCATATAATCCTGCCGGCTTTTTTATGTGTGCTAAATTGTTTATTTTGTATAGTTGATTTACTATTTTCTTACATACCACAATTAAAACATTATGGATACAACACCCCGCGATGAGGAGTTATGGAAGCTGGCTCAACGAAGAGCGCATTTCCAGCGCAGCCTGGTTTCTTATTTTATCATCAATGCATTTCTTTGGATAATATGGTGGTTCACCTCTGCGCAAAATGAAAATTATCATGGTATACCTTGGCCTGCCTGGGTTATGGTTTCGTGGGGATTGGGGTTGGTATTTCAATATCTAGGCGCATACGGCGGCGGCAAACAAAATCTGGCTGATAAAGAATATGAAAAACTAAAAAAAGAAAGAGATAATAGTTTGTAATTATTTATGTAGCCGGTTATTTATTTATATCCTATACCTGTTGTGAACATAGTTTTAATGAAGATCTTACGTTTCAATAATTCATTGTATGACGCAACCAAAACGATTGTTCGATTGTATAGAGTATAACCTGGAAAGAGCACCATTGGAGGATATGATGGCCGCCAAAGAAAATGGCGAATGGAAAAAATATTCTACCCATACTATTGCTGCCCTGGTAAATGATATGAGTGCTGGCCTGTTAAGCCTCGGCATATCACAAAATGATATGACGGCTGAAGGCAGAGATAAGATCGCTATTATTTCCAAAAACAGGCCGGAGTGGCTGATGCTTGATCTTGCAGTACAACAGATAGGCGCTATTCTTACGCCTATTTATCCTACCATAAATATTAATGAACTGGAATATGTGCTTACCGATGCCCGGGTTAAAATGATCTTTGTAAATGATGAGGAGTTATTTCAAAAAATAATTACCATCAAGGATAAGCTGCCTTTTTTAAAAGATACTTATTCATTCGAAAAAACAAGCGCAAAACACTGGAGTGAAATTCCCTTACAATCAACACCATCTTTGCTAGCAGAAGTTAAGTGTATTGCAGATGGCATAAAGCAGCAAGACCTTGCCACCATAATTTATACCTCGGGTACTACCGGCAAACCAAAAGGGGTAATGCTTTCTCACAACAATATTTTAAGCAATGTGATCGCGTCTATTCCCTGTTACCCGCCCGGTGCTAACATGAAAGCTTTAAGCTTTTTACCACTCAATCATATTTTTGAAAGAATGGTTAGCTATATCTATTTATTTAAAGGCACCTCAATTTATTTTGCGGAGAGCCTGGAAACAATAGGCGATAATTTAAAGGAAGTAAAGCCCCAGATGTTCACCACGGTACCACGGCTGCTTGAAAAAGTGTACGACAGGATCATGGCAAAGGGAAATGAACTCACCGGCGTTAAAAGAAAATTATTTTTCTGGGCACACAACCTTGCAGAAAAATTTGAAATAAATAAAGACCAGGGCATACTTTACCGCATGCAATTGTTTATCGCCAATAAACTTATTTTCAACAAATGGCGGGAGGCACTGGGCAATGAGATACAATGTATTGTTTCCGGTGGTGCAGCCTGCCAGGTAAGGTTGATAAGAATATTTACTGCTGCCAGGATAATAATTATGGAAGGTTACGGGCTTACCGAAACATCTCCGGTAATTAGTGTGAACCGGTATACTGAAGCTGGGCGGATGTTTGGTACTGTAGGTCCTTTAATTGAAGGGGTAGAAGTAAAAATTGCTGATGATGGGGAGATCTTATGCAAAGGACCCAACGTGATGATGGGATATTATAAACATCCTGAGCTTACTGCAGAAACGATGGAAAATGGCTGGTATAAAACCGGAGACATAGGGATGATGATTAATGATCATTTTTTGAAAATTACCGATCGCAAGAAAGAAATGTTTAAAACAAGCGGTGGCAAGTATGTTGCACCATTACCCATTGAAAATAAACTAAAAGAATCACCCTACGTAGAAAATGTAATGGTAATTGGAGCAGAACAAAAATATGTGGGGGCATTTATTATTCCGTCTTTCCCCAATTTAAAAGAATGGTGCAGGCATGAAAAAATCAATTATTCAACCAACGAAGAAATGATCCATGATCCTAATGTGATCGGGCTGTATAAAGACCTGGTAGAAAGTTTTAATAAATTTTTTAATCATGTGGAGCAGATCAAAAAATTTGAATTGTTGCCGGTGGACTGGAGTGTAGAAACGGGAGAACTAACGCCCAAGCTTAGTTTGAAACGTAAAGTAATAATGGAAAAATACCGTAATGCAGTAAGCAGGATTTACCAGTAACTTGAACCAAGAAGGTTTTAAAACCTTACTGGTTGGGACAACCTTCTTGGTTGGGTTTAAGACAACCTTCTTGGTATTGTTTAGGACAACCTTCTTGGTTGGGGTTAACGTTCTTGCTTGAGGTATAAAATTCAATCCTGGAATATTTGCTGTTCATCTCTTTCCTCAACCGATATCTTCCTGATAAAATCATCATAGCCATCATCTTCATGATCACTGTAAACCCCGTAGGCATCCATACTGTAGCCAATTAAACCATCGTTTGCTTCTATTAAATAAATAATGGAGGAATCAGAAGGATCGGATTCTCCCTCGAAACGATAGGTGCGAATAATTTTCAGATCTTCAGGATTATAAAATTTACCATTTCCTGCGGTGAAGCCTTCCGGTAACATTCTGAATTCTTTATCGCGTTTTTTTATCCGCAATTTTTCAAGAACAGAACTTACAGTTGACATTTCACCCGGTTTTTGCTGGGGAAGTTCCAGTTCGGGAAGTACTTCTTCTATTTTTGCCTCTGACATATAAATTGTTTTAGATAATGATCAGGATTAATAGGGCAAATTTTATACCCTTCTTATCAAAAATAAAATGGAGTAAATATTAATCTAAAGTGATTGATAGATCTTGATCTTATTGTACAATGTTTTGCGGTCTATTTTAAGAATTTCAGCAGCCTTGGTTTTATTAAAGTTAACATCTTTTAAAACCGTCATTATAGTATCATATTCAGCTTTGGCAGCGGCGTCTTTCAGATCAAGGTCTTTTGGAAGTATGACATTATCCGATTCCGAAAAATTATTATCTGCTGCCTGGTTTGTATAAGAGTTGGTAATTTCCCAGGGTAAAACTTTAGAGCTTATTTTACCAGAGGGGGTTAATAGAACTGCCCTGCGCACCACATTTCTAAACTCTCGTAAATTGCCCGGCCAGCTGTAAGTTAAAAACATTTCAAGTACATCATCTTCATACCCTTCTAAATTTTTATTTAATTCTTTATTTGTTTTGTCCAGAAAAAAATCTGCAAACAATGGAATATCCACCTTACGGTTCCTTAGAGGTGGTAAATTAATAGAGAATTCGTTGAACCTGTGGTACAGATCTTCCCTGAATTTTCCTTTGCGGTATGCCTCCTGGAGGTTTTCATTTGAGGCAACAATTACCCTTACATCTACATCCATTTCTTTTGTTCCACCTACCCGCTTAAATTTTCTTTCCTGAATAACTCGCAGCAGGGCAGCCTGGATCTCGTAAGATAAATTGGTTACTTCATCTAAAAATAATGTACCTCCATTGGCCAGTTCAAAATGCCCTTCTTTATCTACAATGGCACCGGTGAATGCCCCTTTAACATGACCAAATAATTCACTGCCAGCTAGTTCTTTAGACAACGTACCACAATCCATTGCAACGAATGGCATGTTTTTACGGTTGCTGTATTCATGGATGGTTTTTGCAATAACCTCTTTACCAGTACCACTTTCGCCATATAAAATAATGCTGTAATTGGTTGATGCTACTATTTCAATTTGATTGTAAAGCCTAGCGGTCTCGCCATCCTGTCCAACTAAAAATTCTTTATTAGCTGAGATAACATATGATTTTTTATTTTTTGCAACAGGTGCTATAACTGAAGGGGTAATATTTTCCTGTGAAGGTTTTGCCAGCGCTTTTTCAATTACACTAACCACCTCATCCGGGATAAGCGGTTTTGTGATGTAATCAAAAGCACCCATTTTTATAACATCAACTGCTGTTTTAATATCGGAATAACCGGTAATTATTATGACTATCGTTTCCGGATTTATCTCAATTATTTTTTGAAGCACATCTTTACCATCCCTGTCGCCAAGGCGGTAATCGCATAATACGATATCGTAAACACCCTCGTTAAATTTAGCGATTCCTTTAGATGCATTGTGTGCCACATCTGCTTCATACCCTCTTTTCGCTAAAAATTTACTTAGCAACACACACATATCGAGGTCATCATCAATAATGAGGATTCTTTTCGTCATAAAAGGGTTTACCTATTTTAGGGAATGCAAAGTTAATCTAAAACTTTGTTTTTTAATACTGGATTTGCAACTTGTATTTCTTCTGTTTTTATCCAAACTGCATATTCATTGGGCAAAATTTTACCTCCGTACAATTTTGCATATACTTTAGTGAATTCTGCACCCATATACAAAATTATCGAACTGTAATAAACCCATACCATTAAGATCATGATTGAACCTGCCGCCCCGTATACCGTAGATAATTTGCTGGTTCCTAAATAATAGCCAATACCTAGTTTTCCCAATGTAAAAAATACAGATGTTATAAGACCTCCTACAAAAACATCTTTCCATTTTATTTTAGCATCCGGCAGCATTTTGAACAATAATGAAAACAAAAAAGTAGTTGCTATAAAACTTAGAAAATTATCTGCAATTTGTATCAGCACAATGCTCATCTCAGAAAAATACCGGCTTAAAAAATTACCAAAAGCAGCAATTACAGCGTTCAGCAATAAAGATACAATCATTACAAACCCAATACTTAAAATCAAGGAAAATGACAAAATCCTGTTTAAAATCAGTTTCCACCAGGTTTTTTTGGTTTTGATCCTTAGCCCCCAAATTTTATTAAGTGAATCCTGTATCTCTCCAAAAATTCCGGTAGCACCAATTACCAGTACAATAATACTTAGCGTACTGGCAAAAAAATTATGTCCTGTTATATGGATATTTTTTATAGCCTCCTGAACCTGTATAGCTGCTTCACTGCCCACCAAGCCCGCGAGTTGTGAATATACATGACCCTGGATGGCATCCTTGCCGAATAATATTCCGGATATGGATATAATAATAATTAGCAGAGGCGCTAAAGAAAAGATAGTATAATAAGCCAGAGAAGCACTGTATTTTAATATATTATCCTCAACAAATTCGGTAAAAACCTGTTTCAAATACTCAAATAGTGAATATAAATGTCGTTTCATTTGTAACCCGTATTGAACCATAGCTGAATGGTAACAAAAAACATGAAAATAGTTGAAAAAACATTATAAAAATGTTTATTAAAATATAACATTTACTGGCAATAAAATTGCCTTACCTATTATGCTAATTATTGTGTTATGCCAGTTAAGCCTATACAAACACCGCTGGAAGTATTGATAGTTGAAGACGAAATAGACACCTGTTTCCTCTTAATGGCCATTCTTAAAAAAAAGAATTTGCAGCCAGGCTGTGTAGCCACACTTTTTGAAGCAAATAAAGCATTGCGCAAGCGGATCCCCGATATATTATTTTTAGATAACCATTTACCTGATGGCTATGGTATTGATTTTATCAGCCACATAAGGAGGCAATATCCCGCGATTCATATAATAATGATCACCGCATATGATACCAGTAATGACCGCGATAAAGCAATGAAAGAAGGTGCTGATCACTTCATTGGTAAACCATTGAGTTTAGAAAAAATAAACAATACAATGGATGTGTTGATACATGAATTACAACATAATTAATCTCTATTCGTAGATATAATTCCCCAAAAACACCTCTAAGATACCAGTTAAATATTCTTTCAATATACTATTTTGTACTAAATAGAACTTAAAAAATATTTGGCAAAATTTTTATATATTTAATCCATGTAATTATTTTTTAACTCTAAATTTTTTTCAACATGGGAAACTTATTATATGTTATCGCAGTAATACTGGTGATAATCTGGGCTATTAGTTTTTTAGGCGGTTTTTATACCGGAGGTCTTATTCATATACTTTTGGTAATAGCAGTAATTGCCATCTTATTAAAAGTAATAAATAGGTCTGCCTGATTGATGTTATAAAATTCGGATCGCTGAATTAAAGGCATTTGGAATTACACCAAAAGGGAAAGTAAGCCGGTGTACGGCCACCTTAACAAGGATGATTTTAAGACGAATTTGTTAGAAGACTTCAGCAAGAAACCAGTATAGCAAAAGATGAAGTAATAAAATAGATTGAAAGTCTTTTAATTCTTTTTTTATTCTTAATTTAGGTCTACAAAGCCCTCAATGCATAACGGCATGAGGGCTTTTTTACATAAAGAAAGCAAAATGGAAATAACCAACAACTCACCCTACTATGTAAAACTTGCTTTTAAATTTTTAGTGATCTTTTTTATTTGTTATTTTATACATGTCTCCAAAACAATACTTATCCCTTTTTCGTTTGCAGTATTGCTTGCAGTACTGCTTCTGCCGATCGTGAATTTTTTAGAAAAAAAGAATTTTTCACGGGCATTGTCAATTGCCATTGCATTGCTTATCACCGTTTTTTGTATGGCTGCCCTCATCTATTTTTTATCAACCCAGATTGCGCGTTTCGTGGATGATATACCAGCCATTAAAAAAAACCTTAGTGATCATTTTGTGATCTTTCAGGGGTGGATAAAAGAAAAGATGCATATCTCTTTCCAGGAACAAAATGAATACATAAATCAACAGGCAAATAAATTAAAGGAATCGGGAACCGGCTACCTAAGCACTACATTCTTTTCCATTACGGAATCGGTTATTCTTTTAATAATATTACCCATCTATACTTTCCTGATTTTATATTACCGCGACCTGATAAGAAGGTTTCTGTTCATGGTCTTTCGCAGGGAACATGGTGAAAAGATCGCCAATGTTATCAGATCCTCAAAAATGATGATCCATAATTATATTTTGGGAGTGCTTATAGAAATGGGAATTGTTGCAGCGTGTAATACGATCGGTTTAATGATCCTTGGAATTAAATATGCATTGTTCTTTGGAGTACTTGCAGCCGTGCTTAATATCATTCCATACATTGGAATGTTTACAGCAACATTATTTACCGTGCTGATCACTTTATCTACCAGTACTCATTCAAGTGATATTTTGTGGGTTATAATCATCATGTATGGCATCCATATTATAGATGTAAATATTTTAATGCCAAGAATCGTAGGATCAAAAGTGAGAATCAATGCTTTGATATCGATTTTAGGAGTTGTAACCGGCGGCGCGCTGGCAGGACTATCCGGCTTATTTTTATCTGTGCCAGCCAGTGCCATGTTTAAAATTATATGTGATCAAACAGATGATCTAAAACCCTGGGGAATGGTTTTAGGTGATGATACAACCAGCTATGGAAAAGGCAAATTATACCAGCGCATCAAAAATTTAAAGTTTAAAAAATTACCCAAATCTCCAAAGGATCAATCTGCATAAGCAAAAGTGATTATGAAAGATGTCCCAACACCTTCTACACTTTTTGCCACAACAGTTGCATTGTGACTCAACACTATATTTAGTGTATTGGTTAAACCTAGCCCGGTACCTTTTTCCTTGGTAGTATAATATGGCTCAAATAATTTGGTCACTTCGCTCTTTGGCATCCCCTTTCCATTATCAGAAATAGTAACGATGCATTTATCATCCATATTTTCTGTTGTTATTTTTAAAATACCATTTCCCTGTTCCATTGCTTCAACAGCATTTACGATTATATTTAAAAAGGCAGTATTTATTTTTTCAAAATCAACCTGTACAGGGCATATATCGGGGGCATATGATTTTACAACTTTTATTGCTTTCAATTCTATCCTGTCCTGCGCAAATTCCAGGCTTGAATCCAACACGTTATTTATTGAAAGTTTTTCAAAATTAAGATTTGTAGATTTAGTAGAATCAAGCAGATCGCTTATCAATTGATTTATGCGTTTGCTATTCCTGGTGATCATGTCGAACAGCATCCCTGTTTCTCCGCCCGGCTCAATATCCGAACGAAGCTGTTCGGCAGCCAGGTTTATATTAGTGAGTGGATTTCTAACTTCATGTGCAATGGTGCGCGCAATGCGCCCGGTGGCAGCAAACTTTTCCATACCTCTCAATTCCAATAATTCAATATTGAGTTTATAAAGCTCATCAACCCTTTCCTGTAATTGATTCCTGTATTTTTCGGCAGTATCATCTGCACTTTTTTTAGCCTTATTTTCCTTGTTGAAAGTTATAAAAGTATAAAACCCGAGCAATACTGCCAGCAATAACGAAAGAATATTAATGATCTTGATGGTATTTGAAAAAGATACAAACCTTGCAGATCGTTTGATCATGAGACTATTTTCCTCGTTTTGCATACCGAGTTCCATGAACCGGATACTATCCATTATATCCCTTCCCATTATTAATACCTGCCTTAGAGAATCGCTGAGTTGATGCTTGTTAGACGAATAAAGATCGATCCCGCTTTTTAAATAAGCAAAGCGGTTATCAATGTAACGCTTTAAAGTATCCAGTTTATTTTGTTGAGCCGGGTTGTCGTTCGTTAATGCAGAAAGTTGCTTTAAAATTAAATAGCAGTTTGCGGGCGATTGGTGATATTCCCCGAGAAACCCCTCATTATTTGTGATAATATATCCACGGAATGAAGATTCGTCCTCTTTAATACAATAAAGAAGATTATTTAGTTTATTAATAACCTCGTTGGTATGATTTACAATTTTAGCCTGGGAAAGTAAACGGTCTGTAGTATAAAAAGTTAATACATATGAAATCAGTATCAGGACAAAGGCTGTGAGATAGCCCACTCTTATTTTATCTGCAATTTTATTCACCATTGAAAAGAACATACCTTAAAATTAGCTGAAGAAAGCCGAATATTATTTCAGCTACGTAATATGAAATTTTTCATTGATCGGTCAGGATCAATTAACCTCATACAAAAGATTGCACTTTACAGTACAATATCCAAATCAACTTATTATCAAACCTATTTTTCACGACTTACGTGATCTGCCAACCAGCCACAGTATCAGCGCTACTATGATCACAACAACAATTATGGCAGACCAAAAGCCTGCTTTAAAAATATCGCCGATGGCCTGGCAACTGCTTGCAGTGGTAACAATTGCAATAAGTATTGAAATCATTACTAAATGGTTATTTTTTTTCATGTTGGGTATGATTATGTTTTAGATGTGATTTACCTTTTGATTTTGAAGCAGAATTTCTTTTTGCTTCATCCAATGAATGTGTTGAATAAACATCTGCACCTGTCTTGGCTGATTCCGAAAGATGGGTATAATATTTCTTTATCGTTTCAAGTTCATGTTCTGTTAGATCTTCGATGGCAACTAAACGGTTGCTGGCATCAGAATTTGCTGCAATTAACTCATTCAATTTTAACTGGATAGCCGTAGTATCTTTATTTTGAGAATGTTGAATTACAAAAACCATTAAAAAGGTAATAATGGTTGTGCCCGTATTTATCACCAGTTGCCAGGTATCAGAAAAATGAAAGATGGGCCCTGTGATACCCCAGACTAAAATGATAAGAACCGCCATTATGAAGGCAATGGGTTTACCGGTAGCTTTTGTAACTATGTTTGAGAACCGGTTAAAAAATTTTGATACCCCGGCGTTTTTTGATTCCACCTTTTTATGCTTCATGATTTTTTTTTAAAAATAATACATACATTTTTTAAACCAAATAAATGACAAAGAATTGAGATTTATTTTTTATTTCCCTTTTTATATTTTGCCTGCATAACGATCATAATTATATTCAATATAAAAGAAAATGAATTGGTGAAAATTATGGGCAGGTCTTTCCTTAAAAAGCCATAGTATATCCAGCAACCGATGCCCCCCAGGAGAACTAACAGCATAACCAGTGATATGTCATTTGCCTTTTTTTCCCTGAACGTTTTGATCATCTGGGGCAATAATGAAGTAGCGGTTAAAATGCCTGCTACTATACCAATAACCTGGGTAAAATCTTCACCTTTGAAAAAATCATTCAAATTTAATGTTTTATCCAAAAAATAAAAAAGTCAGAACACTGATCAGATGTTCTGACAATATCGATGTATGCTCAAAGAAATTACCTGTATATAAAAATCACTATCCAAAATGCAGGTAGTATATAAGGTTTGATGAAGTGTATGATTTTCATGAGGTAGCTTTTATGATTCCTTTGTGGCTTCCAAATTTATATTGTTCTCGGCTATTCCAGTAAGAGTTTCATCAGCCTCTTTTTCTTCGGCAAGGGTTTGTTCCAGAAGGGATGCTATATCATTTTTCCCGATGGTTTTTGCAAGTTGTGCAAGACTTCCATAAGTGGCAATTTCATAATGCTCAACCTTTTGGCCTGCCATAATAAGCCCAACATCCCTTGTTAAAGTTCCTTTTTCGGTATTTTCAATTATTTCCTCGCCTTCTTTAGTAAGCCCGTCCATTGCTTCACATTTTTTTGCCTGAGCCTTTTTTCCCAGCATTCCAAATATATCTTCCAATCTTGTAGCGTGTTTTTTGGTAACTACCAGATGTTGTGCAAAAGCTTTTTTTAATTCTGCTGTTGTGGCAGCTTTTTCCATTTTGGGGAGGGCTTTTTGCAAATGTTTTTCTGCCCAGTAGATATCCTTTAATTCATCCACGAAAAGCTCAAGGAATAAAGATTTTTCTGAAGTTTCATTTGATGGTGATCCATTAGACTTCTTTAGGCCGTTACTTTTTTGAGCGGTAGTTGTATTGTTAGTACTTTTAGTCTTTGCCATACCTTTCTGATTTAAAATGTGAAGATTTATTGTAAGTTGAAGATGATATTTAAATAGCATGCCAAAATTATTTTTTTAACTTTACCTTGGGAAAAGATTCGACAATTGAAATAAGCTGATTTAGATTATTGTTTTGCTTACACATTATGGGAAAAAATATACTCAACAATAACCTTTCTTTTATTACTTAAGTAAATGGTGTGTATTATCCTGAAACACTTAACTAACCTGAATTACATCACTTTTAAGAAGCTGAAAATTAGTTTGGCAATATTTTTACATCAAGGGGATTGAACAAAAATTTATTAACTTTTAAAATCATAATTATGAGCTCAGGAAAAGTATTAGCTAGTGTACTGGCAGGCGCAGCAGCAGGCGCAGTTTTAGGTATTTTGTTTGCACCGGATAAAGGCACTGAAACCAGAAGAAGACTTTCTGAAAAAGGCGCTGATCTCGCGGATTCTGTAAAAAGTAAATATGGCGAGTATGCCGATGTAATCAGCGACAAATATGACGCTGCAAAAGAAAAATTAAGCGGTCTCGCATCAGAAGGAAAGGATATGCTTAACCAGGCTAAAGGTCAGGGCAACGCTATGAAAGCGGATGTAAGAAACAACATGAATTCGTAAGTTTTCATCAAATAAAACGGGGACCCGGCAAAACAAATAGCTATAATGGAAAATGAATCAAATATTGAAACGTTAGTGGACAGAGTACGCAATTATGTAGAAACACAGGCTGATCTTTTACGATTAAAGGCTATAGATAAATCATCATCATTTATTTCCAGCCTTTTTTCAGTTATCGTTTTAGGCGTATTAGGTTTGATGATTTTAATATTAATAAATATTGGACTCTCGCTTCTCATAGGAGAATGCCTGGGTAAAATATATTATGGATTTTTTATAATGGCGGGCTTTTATGTTTTGGCCGGGTTCGTTTTATTTGCATTCCGTGACAAATGGCTGAAAAATCCCATCGTAAATATGATGGTTAAAACGTTACTGAACTGATCAATATTAATCCGTTTAATTTGAAAAAGAATATACATAACGCCGCTCAACTTAAAACAGCAATTGCTGAACTGGAGGCCAGGAAAGCATTCGAAGAAACGGCATTAAAAAAACAATTTCATGAAACCTACGAAAGTTTAAAGCCTTCAAATGTTTTAAAAAACACCCTCTCAGAAGTTTCCGCATCCCCTCAATTCAAACATAATTTATTAAATGTAGCGCTGGGTATTGGTGCTGGTTTTTTATCAAAAAAACTGGTTGTGGGAAGAGATGCAGGATTACTAAAAAGAACTCTTGGATCTGCTTTACAATTTGCCGTAACAAGCCTGGTTGCTAAAAGACCTGAGAACGATATTGTAGTTAACAAAAAAAGAGGCAGCCTACTAAAACGGATCTTTTCAGGATCCATCTCCTAATTTTTTTAAGCATTTTCCCAGGTCAATCCCTTTGCCTAATACAGGTGAGAAAATATCCCCTGTTTTTTTAAACCGTTGTAAAGTGTTTTTAATATTGAAATCACGCGGATCTAATCCGGCTTTTACCTCCTTCCATAATAATGGTGTTGAAACAGTGGCCCCTGGCTTAGGTCTTAAACTATAAACAGAAGCAATGGTTTGACCTTTCCTGTTTTGGAGATAATCCATATAAATATGTTTCTTCCCTCTTTTTTGTAAATTTCTTTCTAATGTAGTAAAGTCAGGTAGCTGTTCTTGCGCAAGCATACACACCAGGTAGGCAAAATCTTTTACTTGTTCATACGTATATTTTTTGGCTGCAGGCACATAAATATGTAAACCAGACGCACCGGATGTTTTACAAAAGGATGCGGCGCCGGCTTTATCAAGAATAGATTTTACAACATTTGCCGCTTCTATAACC
>JACDBU010000183.1 GCA_013694745.1 Chitinophagaceae bacterium | reverse complement strand
ACCAAGAAGGTTCCAAAAACCAACCAAGAAGGTTCCAAAAAAACCAACCAAGAAGGTTCCAAAAACCAACCAAGAAGGTTCCAAAAAAACCAACCAAGAAGGTCATGAAAACCTTCCTGGTTTTTATAATGAATTTATGATCGTCTTTACAACCATATTAAAAAAGTTTGATGAGCAGGGAGAAAAAACCGGGTGGACATACATTGATATCCCTGCCCGCACTGCAGCGCTTTTAAAACCCGGCAATAAAAAATCATTCCGTGTTAAAGGCCGGCTTGATGAATATTCTTTTACTGGCTTAGCATTGATACCAATGGGAAATGGCAACTTTATAATGGCCATAAACGCCACTATAAGGAAGGCCATCCATAAAAAAAATGGCGCAATGTTGAAAGTGCAATTGGAACCAGATAATAAACCTTATAAACCGGATAAGGAATTTATACAATGCCTCAATGATGATCCTGCAGCAAAGAAATTTTTTGAATCCCTACCTGCAGGGCATCGTAATTATTTTAGCAAATGGATTGAAGCCGTTAAAACCGAACCCACAAAAACCAAACGAATTGCAAACGCAGTTAATGCGCTATCAAAAGGTTTTGGTTTTACCCAAATGTCAAGAAGTTTTAAAGAGCAAAATGATTTATTTTAAAAATAACCTGGACTGGTAGTTTAACCTGATTTATTTTTTACAAATGTTCTCCGCATCTTTGCCCCGCTTTAAAAGATAACTTTTAATGTCAGAAATTGTTTTACAAAGAAGATTAGGCCTGGCACAGGCAACTGCAATTAATATGACCGACATGGTGGGTATCGGTCCTTTCATTACGTTGCCGATGGTTATAGGGATGATGAATGGCCCTTATTTTTTATACGCCTGGCTTGCAGGCGCGGTGCTTTCAGTTGTAGATGCAATGGTGTGGAGTGAGCTGGGAGCCGCATTTCCAAAGGCGGGCGGGAGTTATAATTTTTTAAAAGAAGCATATGGCAAAAACGGCGCTGGCAAGTTAATGAGCTTTCTATTCGTTTGGCAAACCATGATACAGGCACCCCTGGTAATTGCATCCGCTGCCATAGGTTTTGCAAAATATTTTTCTTATCTCATTCCTTTATCAACGCTAAATTCAAAAATTGTCAGCGGCTTACTGGTCATACTTATTATCGTACTGCTCTATCGTAAAATAGAAGC
Source organism: Chitinophagaceae bacterium (assembly GCA_013694745.1). Classification (GTDB taxonomy): domain Bacteria; phylum Bacteroidota; class Bacteroidia; order Chitinophagales; family Chitinophagaceae; genus Ginsengibacter. The sequence continues at coordinate 8,271 of JACDBU010000183.1, read as the reverse complement.
GATCGGCAAGATCAGTATGCTGCTTTGGAGTGGTGTAATTGTAACTATGCTCTGGATCATTGGCGGTGGCATAGCACATGGAAATTTTTTATCTCCCATAAAACATTTAAATGACGGCCTTACATTGAACTATGCTTTTGTTACTGCATTGGGGTTTGCAAGTGTAAAAACTGTCTATAGCTTTTTGGGTTATTATAATGTTTGCCATCTTGGGGGTGAAATAAAAAATCCTTCAAAAAATATTCCGCGGAGCATGTTCATTTCCATTGCCGGGATAACTGTTTTATACCTGATGATGAATATTAGTGTTGCCAGTGTAATACCATGGCAAATTGCAAAAGGAAGTGAATTTGTGGTGAGTATTTTTATTGAACAAATAGCAGGCAGTACATCAGCAAAAATTGCAACCTGTTTGATCCTTTGGGTAGCCTTTGCATCTGTGTTTTCAGCTACATTAGGTTATAGCCGTATTCCTTATGCAGCAGCAACAGACGGCGCTTTTTTTAAAGTATTTGCAAGGCTGCATCCTACCAAAAAATTCCCTCATATTTCTTTGCTGGTACTGGGTAGTATCGCATTTATTTTTAGCCTTTTGTTCAAGCTCAGTGATGTTATCAATGCTATCCTTGCAATGCGGATCCTTATACAATTTATCGGGCAGGCAATAGGTTTACTCTTACTCAGGCGAACACGTGATAAAAGAGATTTCCCTTATAAAATGCCTTTATTTCCCTGGCCTGTTTATATCGCAATGTTAATGTGGCTGGGCATCCTCTTATCTACAGGATGTAAAATGATCATCTCCGGTATGATCGTAATATTTACAGGAATAATATTGTATTTTATTAAGGCACGTATAAATAAAGAGTGGCCTTTTCAATTAAAAGAAAACAATTTGATACAACTCTAAAAAAATGCGAACATAATTATTTGTGTTCGCATTTTAGATTGAATTATGTTATCATGCCGGAACCTTACGTGGTTCTTCACGTTCCCAAAAACGATGCTGTGCTATTGCCGAAACAAATTGTTTGGATAACGTTTTTATGTTATTATTTATAACAACACCTTCCATCATTGCTGTATCATCAGTGTCATCTTCGGGAAGTTTGCGACCAAAATAAGTTGCTTTTAAAACCTGCATAGCCTGTGCGTCTGCTGCTATGGCTTTGCAATGCTTAAATGCTTCATTCAAAAAATGGACAGCATCGGCTTCTGCCTCAAGCGTGGCCACGCTGTTAGTCCCACCGGGTACATACACTGCGTCATATAAAACCGAGGCCGTTGTTAGAAATGATTTGTAAATAGGGATTTTTGTATTGCCGTCTCCCGAAATAAACCCCAGCCTGGGAGCTATCACATCTGCGATGGCGCCATTTTGCGTTAATGTTTTTATCATGCTCATCAGATTGTTTTCATTAACTCCATCTGCAGCCAGGATGGCGATCTTCCTGGTTTTTATAGAATCCTTTTTTGTATTCACCATACTTAAGGCTGCTGATTTATCAAGCGAGCCTTCACGAACAATGGATCTGTATTTTTTTGGATCTCCATCTGCAGGAATACTTTGATTCAATGGTATTGCCAATGATTTAGGAATGTGAAGTCCAAGCGAATAAGCCACCCCGGCTGCTAGCCCATTATCGATTTGATTAAGATAATTAAGCATGCGTTGTTTTATTTCAACCGATTCCACTTTGCCCAATTCAAAACATAAGGCATTTGTCAAATGTGTTTTTTCAGGCTCAGACTGGCTGTTAAAAAATAATTTTGCCTGACTGAAGTGATCAAAAAAACTTTTACTTCTTTCCCTGATCTTTACAGCATCAATGCGTTCCGGAAAACTAACGAAGCCACCTTGTGAAGCCCCTGCCTGGAAAGGACATCCGCCAGCAATCGCATTTGGTCCATAACTAACTTTACCCTGGTTAATGGTCTGCCGCATGTGGCCGTCGCGTTGATTATTTACAACCGGGTTAATGGGGCGATTGATGGGAATTTCCTGGAAATTTGGTCCGCCTAAACGGGTTAACTGTGTATCTGTATAAGAGAACAACCTGCCCTGTAACAATGGATCGTTAGTAAAATCAATCCCTGGTACAATATGGCCGATGTGAAAGGCTACCTGCTCAGTTTCTGCGAAAAAATTATCAGGGTTACGGTTCAATGTCATCTTACCTATTTTAATAACAGGTACCAGTTCTTCCGGAATTAATTTCGTTGGATCAAGCAGGTCAAAATCATATTTGTGCTCATCTTTTTCCGGAACTATTTGCACACCAAATTCCCATTCTGGAAAATCACCCCTTTCAATGGATTCAAAAAGATCACGTCTGTGAAAATCAGAATCTTTACCGGAAATATTCTGCGCCTCATCCCATGCAACGGAATGCACGCCCAGTAAAGGCTTCCAATGAAATTTTACAAAGTTTGATTTACCCCTTGCATCCACAAACCTGAAAGTGTGAACACCAAATCCTTCCATCATACGCAGGCTCCGCGGTAATGCACGATCGCTCATCACCCACATCAGCATGTGAGCTGATTCAGGAACATTGGAAATAAAATCATAGAAAGTATCGTGAGCAGAGGCGGCCTGTGGGATCTCATTGTGAGGTTCCGGCTTTACTGCATGTATCAGGTCTGGAAATTTTGTTGCATCCTGTATAAAAAATACAGGCATATTATTTCCAACCAGGTCAAAGTTACCTTCCTGTGTATAAAACTTTACTGCAAAACCACGCACATCTCTTGCCATATCACTGGAACCACGGGAACCTGCTACTGTTGAAAACCTAACAAACACGGGTGTTTTAACAGCAGGGTCTTGCAAAAATTGGGCTTTGGTATAGCGGCTCATATTTTCATAAACCTGGAAAACACCATGGGCAGCGGAACCTCTTGCATGAACAACCCGTTCCGGGATGCGTTCATGATCGAAATGTGTGATCTTTTCCCTGAGAATAAAATCTTCTAAAAGGGTAGGGCCACGTTCGCCTGCTTTTAAAGAATTCTGGTCGTCATTGATGCGTAAGCCCGTATTTGTTGTAAGAAACTGGCCGTCTGCATTAGTAGTATTTTGCTGAAGGTCTTTCACTTTATCATTGTCCGGTACATCATTTGTTTTAGACATTTTTTTCAGTGGGGGTGTATTAGAAACAGGTGATCCGGGTTTTTTACCGGGATTATTTTTTTGATTACTTACAGATTTTGCCATAAACATTAGTTATTTAAGATTTGTAATTTACCGAAAAATTCATGCCGTTTTTTTCTTTATTTAAAGTAAGCCGGTTTATATTTTTTTAGATTTTCATGGAGGATAATTTTTCCCATGTTTAGAAGGTGGAAGAAAGTGAATTGGTAAGAAGTGTATTCAGGATTGTAAAAAAGCTTTCAATATTTAAAGGGTTTGTTCATATAAACTAAGCTTATTTCTAAGCAGGATGATCTCTTGCTGCATATCTTCTACTCTTTGTAACAGATGGGTTATGGCTTCAATTCCTTCCAGGTTAATATCAAGGTCGTAATGAAGTCGTACAAGCTTTTCCAGGTCATGTAGTTTATTTATGTCAATGAATTTCGTTTTTTCTGTCCTGATGAGCTCAATCAATCCATATTCTTCAAGAGAATTGATGAATGAATATTCTACTTTATAATAGGTGCAAAAATCATCAGCCGGTATTAGATTTTCCATTGCTATAAGTTTATCAGCTTTTAGATAATTCTGTGAATAATTCTTTTTGCCTGTCGGTTAAATTAACAGGCATTTTTATGGAATAGGTAATGAAAAGATCGCCAAACTCACCTTCCTTTTTATAAACCGGGAATCCTTTCCCTTTCAATTTGATCTTGACATCGTTTTGTGTTTCGGGCTTAACTTTAAGTTTCACTTTTCCACTCAGGGTATCAATTGTAATTTCCCCTCCCAGCACAGCTGTGTAAAGATCAAGGTCTGCATTTGCATACAGATCATTTTTGAGGCGCTTGAATCGTGTATCATTATTTATGGCAAATGTTATGAACAGATCTCCATTGGGGCCGCCATTTGTGCCCGGCGCGCCATGTCCATTTAATTTTATTACCTGCCCGTTCTCAACACCCGCAGGTATTGTTATGCGGATTTTTTTTCCATTTACATCCAGGGTTTGCTGATGGGTTTTGTAAGCTTCAGATAAATTCAAATGCAATTCCGCATTGTAATCCTGTCCCCGGTATTTTGCCTGCCTGCCCCTTCCACCACGGTCTCCGCCGCCAAACATGGAAGCAAAAAAATCTGAAAAAGCATCATCTCCTTCCCCACCCGCAAACCCCTGAGCACCCTGGTTTGAATAATGCCGTTGCTGTTGCCGTTGCTTATTAATTTCATCAGCATGTTTCCAGTCTTTACCATGTTCATCGTACTTTTTCCTGTTTGCCGGATCGCTTAAAACTTCGTTTGCCTCGTTTATTTGCTGAAATTTTTTATTGGCTTCTTTATCATTCGGGTTCAGATCCGGATGGTGTTTCCTGGCCAGTTTGCGATATGCATTTTTGATATCTTCTGCAGATGCTGTTTTATTAACGCCTAAGGTTTTATAATAATCTACATATTCCATAAGGGATAAAGTTAAAAGAATTTCGTAATCTCTTAATAAAGTAAAAAGAATGAATTTTCCTGGCTTAAAAGCCTGTCTTTCTATATGAATAATTACATTCTTCTTTCTTTAACATCCGTGATTATTGCATATTCGTAAGTTTACATAAATAATTTATTATGAGATTCCGTTCTTTTCTAATTGCAACAACTTTTCTTATCGCATTAACATCATGCGCTCAAAAAAGTCATAAGCCAGCCAGTATGGTTTCCGGCAAAAAAGACCTTTCCAAATACAGCGTGGCCACATTTGCTTCAGGTTGTTTTTGGCATGAAGAAGCTATTTTTGAAAGTGTAAAGGGTGTACAGGAAGCTATCTCAGGTTATGCTGGAGGTACTACATCCAACCCTAGTTATGAGGGTATTGAAACAGGAACAACCGGGCATGCTGAAACGGTTAATGTATATTATGATTCAAGTGTGATAAGCTATCCTACTTTGCTTAAAGTATATTTTGCCTCGCAGGATCCTACTTCTGTAAACGGCCAGGCTCCCGATTTTGGAACACAGTACCGGTCGATCATATTATACCGCAACAATACAGAAAAACAACTTGCCGAAAGCTATATTCACGACCTTAATGCCTCTCACAAATATTCAAAACCTATTGCCGCACAGGTCAGGCCCTTAACGAAATTCTGGCCGGCAGAAGAATACCACCAGGATTATATTCAGCATAACCCGGATGGAGGATATGTTCAACATGTTTCCATTCCTGAAGTAAAAGATTTTCAAAAGAGGTTTCCTGAATTGATAAAGCCTGACCGTAAAATGTAATTCAATTTTTTTTATTTGATATTCAAAAAACCGGGAAGAAAATCTTCCTGGTTTTTTTTGTGGTTTTTCTTGTACAATTTTTATTAAGCCTGTAATTTTTTATTCCACGATAAAACGCTTGTCGCCCCTGGACAGGCTTTGAACGTTTAAAATATCATATTATAAAAAAAATATTTACGGCATGATTTTTTCATGGGATGTTATCATCAAAAAATTTTTTTATGGAAACAATGATCGATCTCCGTGATCTGCTCAAACACGAAATTCTGGATCTGTATTCTGCAGAAGAACAGATCATCGAAGGACTTCCGAAGATGATTGAAAAAGCCAATAATGCGGATCTTAAAAAAGCGCTCCGTGACCACCTGAAAGTAACAGAACAGCAAAAAGACCGCCTTGATAAGGTGAAGCAGTTTTTTGGAGAAGAAGATGAAGGGAACCAGGAAAAAAAAGGATTTTTTAGCCGGTTGTTCGGGGGATCAGGAGGTGAAAAATGTAAGGGAACAGAAGGATTGATAAAAGAAGGGGAAAAGATGATGGGTGAAGATATGAGTCCTGAAGTAATGGATGCTGCGATCATTGCCAGTGCTCAAAAAATAGAGCATTACGAAATTAGCGGATACGGTACAGCGGCTGCATATGCCCGCCAGCTGGGGATGCAGGAAGTGGAAAGGCTTTTAACAACAACTTTAGATGAGGAATATCTTGCAGATGACAGTTTAACCATTTTAGCAGTTGGGAGGCTTAATATTAAAGCCGAAGCAGCTATTAGCAGTGATGGATCAGAAGCTCCGCGAGGCATCAGGAGCAGAACATTATCAAAACAGTCTTCAAATAATGGTTCCGCATCTAATGGAAGCGCAAAAAAAGGGTCAGCTTCTAAAACAGCATCTTCCACAAAAGGTGGATCATCAAAAGGAAGTGCTTCAAAAAGCAGCTCATCAAAAGCGTCGGCAAACAAAAGTGCTTCAAAGAGCAGTACTGCTTCCAACAGATCTAAAGGAAGTGCCAAAAAAGCCATGCCTTCCAAAACGAGTCCATCAAAAGGCAGTAAAATATCCGGTAATAAATCCACTGCTAAAAAAGGAAAAAGTTCAGCTGGTAAAGGAAAAAAAAGTTCCTCTAAAGGCAGGGGAAAATAATACTTCAGCACTTCTATATATACCTTTCCGTTCTCATAAAACAGAACGGATTTTTTTTGCACCTAACACTGATGAAAGAGAGGGATATCGATTATCCTGTCAGCACAAATGACCTTTGGCATTTATCACCGTTTTTTGAACTATGTGTTCAAGTTCTTTGGTATCGCTGCAGGTTTTTTTTGATATCCTGTATGAACAATGGCAATCATCCAATTGAATAATGAGATTTGTAAAATCTTTTTTTTCTTCGTCCTTTATTTTATTATCGCTGCAGAAATATGATACTTCCATCTTGTCATCATTGGGTATAACCACTACTGTGTATTTCGGTTTGGTTTGCATTATTTAAAATTTTAAACAAAGGTAAAGTGCACATACCCGCTCAAAAAAAAGAGCTATGCATAGGTGTGAATAAATCAGGGAAGATATTTATCAAGTTTACTTGGCAGCAAATAAACGATCGGGGTAATAATAAAAATGACAATGCTTGCAATGGGATAAAAAAAAGAAATACCAACGGCTATAGCATATACTACCGGGGAGAGGAGGAACTGTATGTGGGCCTCTTTCTTAACATCGGCAGGTATTTCACGGTGCAGCATATGCAACCGGCTTGTTCCGTAAAGCCATTGGCAATATAAAGTGAGGTTGCACAAACTAAGGTTTAGCCCATACACCAATATGGCAAACCAGTGCAATGTGTTGTTCGCCAAAAAGCGGGTACTAAATGGCACCAGGCATACCATCATATAAAATAACACACCTAAAAAAATAAAATACCGGTTTGTTTTGCCAATGTATTCAAACATCATTCTGTGGCCAAACCACATTATCCCCAGCACAATAAAACTTATCATGTAACAAAGCAGACCGCTCCACGACTGGCTCATGGCATGCATAAAATCAATCCACTTATTTCCATTTACAACAGGTAATACAAGCTCTATCGCAAGTATGGTCATGGCCACACTAAAGATACCATCACCCAATGCCTCCAAACGCCCCGATACCATTGATAGTTTATGTTTTTCCTCATTCATTTATTTCAATTTGCAATGTCTTTAAATCCGGTGCGTCAGGCTGCTTCAATATTTCACCTAAGCTAAAAATTCCATTCCATAATTAAAAGAAAAAAATATTCAACAGGCTACTATGTAAGTCAGGCCTTGCTATATTTGAATATGCCTACTGTACACTTACTGATAAAAGGAAAAGTCCAGGGAGTTTTTTTCAGGGCTTCCGCAAAAAAGGAAGCAGCCAGGTTTGGCATAACGGGCTGGATCAAAAATACGGATGAAGGTGATGTTGAAGCAAGAATAACGGCTTCAGAAAATGAGCTGGAAAATTTCATAAACTGGTGCAAAAAAGGGCCGGATAACGCAACCGTTAATGATGTGATCATTACTTCTAAACCGCCGGAAACTTTCTCTGGCTTTGTAATAAACAAGTGAGTACAATAAGCGGGGTATTCATTTCCGTTCGTAACAATATTTGTTCATTCATACCATTTTCTATTAGCCGGTATATATTTTATGTAATTTAACCTACACATCACAAATTACATTTATGAGCATATTTTGTCCAGCTAAAAATTTTTTTACCGTAGCCATTTGTTTTGTATTTACGGTATTTGGTGCCAGCGCAACGCCTTATAAAATTGCAATTGATCTGCATTATGCAGATTCGGTTTTTACTTTAGGTCAATGGGAACGTGCAAAG
>JACDBU010000178.1 GCA_013694745.1 Chitinophagaceae bacterium | reverse complement strand
AGATTTAATAATCGCGTTAATATTTTCTAAACGAAGGTGTTGCCTGTTACAGGCAAATCTGTTTTTCCTGCATCATCTTGCGGAGGTTGATTAAGCCATAGCGCATTCTGCCCAAAGCAGTGTTAATGCTGCAATTGGTGAGCGCTGCGATTTCCTTAAAGCTTAACTCAGCATAATGGCGAAGAATAATTACTTCACGCTGATCTTCGGGAAGGAGGTCCAACATACGACGTACACGGTCGTGGCTTTGGCGTTTCATCATTTTTGTTTCGGCGCTGTCTTCTGTAAAGTTCAGCACTTCAAAGATGTCACGGTCATCGCTTGTTTTAATAGCGGGTGTTCGTTTTACCTTGCGGAAATGGTCTACACAGAGATTGTGTGCAATACGCATTGCCCAGGGTAGAAATTTGCCTTCTTCTGTGTAGCGGCCACCCCTGATAGTGTCAATAATTTTGATAAGTACATCCTGGAAAATATCTTCAGCAAGATATTTGTCCTTTACCATAAATAAAATGGATGTGTACAATTTGTCCTTATGGCGCACAACCAGCGTTTCAAGGGCATTCATGTCTCCATCCTTGAATGAATGGATCAATTCATGGTCTGTGTTTTTGCAGAGTGATTTCATAAACGTCTACGGTTTTTAAAAAATTATTGGATATTGGTTACGATGTACAGTGTTTGGGATAAATTGCTAAGCGAAGTACAGGTGTGCTATAGGCGGGAAAAATTTAAGTGGTTATTCATAGTGTTTGATTGGTTTTTAATTGGCTTTTAATTGTATTCCGAAAATAGTACATTTTTCAAAAAAAAAAACTTTTAAAAGGGAAATATTGCAACTGAATTCATAATTGGGTGTTAATACGTGCAGGGATCGTAGAACTTCGATAAAATAGTTTCCTTTTTTACTATTATGGCAGTAGTTACCGCAAAAAAAACAGGTATAAAGGCAGAAGAAATGCACACAGGCAATAAAGCAATCCTGATAAAAGGAGCAAGGGTACACAATTTGAAAAATGTAACCGTTGAAATACCACGTAATAAGTTCATTGTGGTAACAGGTGTATCCGGATCTGGAAAATCTTCGCTTACTATCGACACCTTGTTTGCAGAGGGACAGCGGCGCTATGCAGAAAGCCTGAGTGCTTATGCAAGACAGTTCATGGCGCGTATGAATAAACCTGATGTTGATTATATAAAAGGATTGTGCCCCGCCATCGCCATCGAGCAAAAAGTAACTACCCGCACGCCGCGATCTACAGTGGGTAGTATGACTGAGTTATATGATTACCTACGATTGTTATTTGCCCGCGCAGGCAAAACTGTTTCTCCTGTTTCCGGCCGGGAAGTAAAGAAAAATGATGTAGCAGATGTAGTCAATACCATTAGTAATTTAAAGGAAGGAGATAAAGCTCTTATCATAGTTCCCTTTAAGCAACATGCCAACCGTGAACTGAAAGAAGAATTAAATATTCTTCTGCAAAAAGGGTTTTCACGTTTGTACAATGGAGAAGTATTGCGTATAGAAGATATACTGGAAGATCCTAAATGGAAACCGGTTGCAAAGAAAAAATTGTATGTGTTAATAGACAGGCTTGTAGTAAAGCCGTTTGATGAAGATGATAAGCATCGTATCTCAGATTCCGTTAACACCGCATTTTATGAAGGAGAAGGCGATGTGTACCTGGAGATAAATGGAACGGAGCTTATTCATTTTTCAAACCGCTTTGAACTGGATGGCATCAGTTTTGAAGAGCCGGTGCCCAACCTGTTTTCGTTTAACAATCCATTCGGCGCATGTCCTACCTGCGAAGGTTTTTCGTTGGTCCTGGGCATTGATGAGGATCTGGTTATCCCTGATAAGCGACTAAGTGTGTATGAGGGCGCGGTAGCTCCCTGGAAAGGTGAAAAGCTCGGCTTGTGGCGCGATGCATTTATCAAAGCTTCCCGGAAATTTGATTTTCCGGTGCATAAACCCATAATCGATCTTTCCAAAAAAGAATACCAGCTGCTATGGAAAGGAAATGAATTTGCCAATGGGATAGACGAATTCTTTAAAGAAGTTGAGCGAAATTTGTACAAGGTGCAATACCGTGTGCTATTGTCGAGGTACAGGGGTAGAACGCTTTGTCCGGACTGCGGTGGCTACCGGTTGCGCAAAGAGGCATTGTATGTAAAAGTGGGCGATAAGCATATAGGTGAGTTGTGTGAAATGCCCGTGAAAGATCTGCAGCAGTGGTTTGATGATCTAACATTG
>JACDBU010000101.1 GCA_013694745.1 Chitinophagaceae bacterium | reverse complement strand
ATGTGATCCCGAAGAAATTGCTGTAAACCGCAATTCAACGGAAGCGCTGAACACCATAATCTTTGGATTGAATTTAAAAGCAGGCGATGAAGTTGTTGGCACAAAACAGGATTACCCAAATATGATCAATGCCTGGAAACAAAGAGCAACCCGTGAAGGGATTGTTTACAAACAAATAAGTTTTGATTTCCCGATAGAAGATGATGAAGCAATTGTTAATGCATATGAAAGGGCCATAACTCCCAAAACAAAAATTATTCATATCACGCATGTCATCAATTGGGTGGGACAAATAATGCCTGTAAAAAAGATAGCCCAGATGGCACATACCAAAGGCATTGAAGTATTGGTTGATGGCGCACATTCTTTCGGATTACTGGATTTTAAGATACCAGATCTTTCCTGCGATTATTTTGGAACGAGTCTTCATAAATTTTTAAGTGCATCTGTTGGCAGCGGGATGTTATGGATAAAAAAAGAAAAGATAAAAAATATATGGCCGTTAATATGCAATGACAAACCCGACAGTGGTGACATTAGGAAATTTGAAACCATTGGCACACGCAGCTTCCCGATTGAGCAGGCTATAGGAGAAGCCGTTAATTTTCACAATGCAATAGGATCAAAAAGAAAACAGGAACGGATACATTACTTAAAAAATTATTGGGCCTCGGAAGTCAGGAAAAATCCCAAAGTAAAAATTCATACTTCTCTTAATCCAAAATATTCCTGTGCTATTTGTGGTGTAACAGTTGATGGAATGACGCCCGGGGAATTAGATAGTGCTTTATTTAATAACTATAAAATTCATACGGTGGGCATTGTTTGGGAAAACATCAGCTGTGTGAGAGTTACCCCACACGTATATACGAAACTAAGCGACCTGGATAAACTTATCCGTGCTATCACTGAGATTTCGGATAAGGAAAAATAATATTTTTACACATCGTTGCGATTCAAATCTTTACTGATAACAAAATTAATCTGCTATGAAAAAATTGCTGGTAACCCTTTGTATTATTTCTATCGCAGGTAATAGTGCAACATCACAAGGACTTATTTTTGATGCAAATGCATTTGCAAAACGCAAAGCTATTGGCATTAGCAGGGATGTACTTCCTGCCTCAATCTCGTTTAAAAAATATACCCCGATGGAATATCCGCAATCGGGAAATACCTGCGTAGCACAATCATTTGCCACTGCCCGGACCATACTTGCGGCTAAAAGTTTGGGCTGGACAGACCGGGAAAAGATAACCGGTTTATGCTTTAGTCCCTACTACATTTATTACAGGAACAAAAGTGATGACGATGTAAATTGTAATAGTGGTTTGGTGATTGAAACAGCCGCAAAAGATGTATTAGCCAATGGATTTGCGCCAATTGTTGATGTTGAATATCCAGCGTATTATCCTTTTACAAGTGAAGTTTTGTGCGTACAAAAAAACGGCACATCATACCCTCCATCCATGACGGAAGATGAACAGAGTGCAGCAAATTATAAAATTGATGAGATCTACAGAGTTACTTCTGTGCAACAATTAAAAACTGCGCTTGCCGGAGGCATGCCGGTTGTACTTTGTTTATTCACACCTGCCTCTTTTCAAAAATTAAAAACTCCCTTGTGGATCCCGCAGCCAACAGACCTCCTGGATAAAGAAAAAATGGGCCATGCAGTGCTGGCGATAGGATATGATAATATCAAATATGGAGGTGCAATAGAAATAATGAATTCGTGGGGTGATACCTGGGGTGATAAAGGTTTTGTTTGGGTTAGATATAAAGATTATTTAAAGTGGTTTTTTGCAGGCTATGCATTTTACCAGGCTGATAACAAATCTTCTAATTCAATAAAAGAAGATTCCTTTAAACCGCAGGAGAAAAATAATATTCCCTCTAGTACTGTTACCATACACCGAAGTACTGGTAGCAATCATTACGCTTCCACTTTTAATAATGCTGCGTTTTTAAAAGCATTCAAACCAAAATAAAAATAATTCCAGCGGCATACAAAAAACAACCACCAATTTTATTTTGTAGCAAAACAATACGCGCGAAAAGGCACGAATTATTTTATTTTTTTTTATTTCTTAATTTCCTGGAACGCAAAAATTACTCCGGGATTTACAATAATCAGAGCGGGTGACCGTTTTAATGGTCGCATATAGATCCATGCGTTAATGTATATCCAAAATTCCTTTGTATGAAAAACACAATTTCATTTATTGCTGTATTACTTTTCTATTATACTGCTACGGCGCAATCATCTATCACTGCGGTAAATATTACCAATACAACAACGACAGTTACTTCATCTTATACAAACAGTACTAATACTTATAACTGGGGAATAAATCCAAATAATAATACGGCGGTACTTAACGGTTTTACTTCCGGTGGTATAGCATACACATATGCATCTTTTCTTACGGGTATTGTAAAAATAAGAAGGGCGAACAATGCGATCATAACAGGAAACTATACGCTAATCTGGGCTGAAGCCAATATTGGCGTGAATACATTTAGCATGTATCCCCAATACCAGGGTGATATGGAACCCTTTTTCAATAATAATATTTATAATAAAGGAACTGATAATTTTTTTGATAACACTGCATCTAATTGTAATAACATTGAACGTTTAGATTGGATTATAGCAGCAGGATATTCTACACCTTATCCTGCAAAAGTAGGTTTTGCAGTATTTGAGCGGGGCGCTGCTGGAGCGCACGATCCTTTTGGCATCGCGGCTATTACCGCGTTAGATGCATTGGGTAAACCTTCAGCATATAGTAAAATTGTAAGAGTAGCAACAGCATCCTATGGTGAAACCGGACCAAATGTAACGTACGAAATTGTTAAGGCAAATGTTCCGGGAAATTTATTAGATGCCGGTAGTAATACACAAAGCCGTGGAGGTGTTCTTATATCATTCCAGGATTTGGGAGTTACGGCCAATACCACCATTTACGGTTATTCATTGCTTCCAAGTGATTTGCCGGTAGCAGCTACTCCTGCTAACCTGGTTGATTATACAAACACTACTAATTTTCCTACTAACAGCGCTCCCGCAGGTGGCGGCATAGATCTTATTGCTATTACAGGCATTAGTATACAAACCATTGTATTACCAGTACAATTTGTAAGCATTGGTGCAACTGAAAATAATAACACCGTTAAAGTGAACTGGAAAGTTGAAAATGAAACATCCGTTGACAGGTATCAACTTGAGCGGAGTACAGATGGCGTAATTTTTTCTAAAGTAGGGGATGTTAAAAGTACCCCCAACCCAACTAATACCAATTCGTATTCTTATCTGGATAATATTGCCACTGTATCATCAACCCAGCTTTATTACAGAATAAAACAGTATGATCGTGATGGCTCTTATTATTTGAGTAAATCAGTTGCAATAAAAAGAAACAATAAATTATCATCAATACTTATTTACCCAAATCCCGTTAAAGAAAGTTTGTTTGTAAATTTTTATAATACGATAAATGATAAGGGAACTGTATCGGTTATAAATTCAGGAGGATCAAAAGTGATATCCCAGGATGTGCTGCTATCTGCAGGTAATAATTCTTTTACAGTAAATGGCATTGATAAATTAGCAAAAGGTGTTTATCAGTTATCAATAAAAACCGAAGATGGCAATAATATCACGAAGCAATTTTTAAAACGATAGTTTTTTTTCATATTTCATCTCAATAAAAAAACCAGGCAATACGCCTGGTTTATTTATTTTATTGATGGTAATCTTTAACTAACTTCTTCCATTTGCATACTCTTCTGTTGCTTCTTGCGGTCATCTTCATTTAAGATCACCTTTCGCATCCGGATATGTTTAGGCGTTACTTCAATACATTCGTCCTGCTGAATATATTCCATACATTCTTCAAGGGTCATTAAAATTTTAGGAGCAGCCCGCGAGGCATCGTCACTTCCGCTCGCGCGGTGGTTGGTGAGTTTTTTAGGCTCTGTTGCATTTACTACAAGATCACCTGGCTTTATATGTTCAGCAATGATCTGACCTGCATAAACTTCTTCACCCGGATCTACAAAAAACCTTCCCCTGTCCTGTAATTTATCAATAGAATAACCTGTAGTTCTTTCCGTATTTTTTGAAACCAGCACACCATTACTTCTTCCCGGTATATTTCCCTTCCATGGTTTATATTCCAGAAAACGATGAGCCATAACGGCTTCCCCTGCAGTATTTGTCAGCATGTTAGAACGCAGTCCTATCAATCCTCTTGAGGGAATCTCAAATTCAAGATGTTGTATCTCGCCTTTGCTTTCCATGATGGTCATTTCACCTTTACGCTGGGTGACCAGGTCAATAACTTTTCCGCTAAACTCTGCAGGAACATCAACTACAAGATTTTCATATGGCTCACATTTTTTACCATTGATCTCTTTGGTAATTACCTGTGGTTGCCCGATGGTCATTTCAAAACCTTCGCGACGCATGGTTTCAACCAAAATGCTCAAATGCAAAATACCGCGGCCAAAAACCATAAAACTATCTGCACTGTCTGTATCGGCAACTCTTAATGCAAGATTTTTTTCCAGTTCTTTTTCAAGCCTGTCTTTTAAATGTCGTGAAGTAACAAATTTTCCATCCTTACCAAAAAAGGGAGAGTTATTAATACTGAACTGCATGTTCATGGTTGGTTCATCCACGCTGGTAACCGGTAAGGCTTCGGGGTTATCGAAATCGGCAATGGTTTCACCAATATTAAATCCTTCAATGCCTACAACTGCACATATATCACCGGCCACAACTTCCGCCACTTTTTTCTTTCCCAATCCTTCAAAAATGTACAATTCCTTTACCCGGCTTTTTTGCACCGTACCATCAAGTTTCATCAAAGAAATTGGCTGGTTGTCTTTTATTACACCGCGTGCTATTTTACCCACGGCAATCCTTCCTAAAAAAGAAGAATAATCCAATGAAGTGATTTGTAACTGCAGGTTTCCTTCTGTAACTACCGGTGCCGGAACTTTTTCAAGGATCGTATCCAGTAATGGAAAAATATTATCAGTGGGTGTATTTGAAGTATTCATCCAGCCATGTTTACTGGAACCATAGATGGTTGAAAAATCAAGTTGTTCCTCTGTTGCATCAAGATTAAAAAATAATTCAAACACGGCATCATGCACTTCATCCGGGCGACAGTTTGGCTTATCAACTTTATTGATAACCACTATAGGGTGCAGATTAAGCTGCAATGCTTTTTGCAAAACAAAACGGGTTTGCGGCATCGGTCCCTCAAAAGCATCTACGAGTAACACAACCCCATCTGCCATTTTTAAAACCCTTTCCACTTCACCACCAAAATCGGCGTGACCAGGTGTATCAATTACATTAATCTTTACTCCCTTATACATTACCGAAATATTCTTGCTGAATATGGTGATCCCTCTTTCTCTTTCAAGATCATTGCTATCCATTATTAGCTCACCTGTTTCCTGGTTATCCCTGAAAATATTTGTGCTGTGCAAAATTTTATCTACCAATGTAGTTTTGCCATGATCAACGTGTGCAATGATGGCGATGTTCCTGATTTCCATATTAATTTTATTCCTGTGATCTTAACCTCAAATTTGAGTTTGCAAAGGTACGTTAAAACAACGGAGAGACAAAGCTTTTACTGAAACTTAACAAGCTTATTTATGACAAAACAGCATACCTAAAATTTGGAAGTTAATTTGTTATATGTAAGTCAAATAATTTAAACATGAAAAAATCTGTTCTGCCATCTTTAAAAACATGTATCATTTTAGATGTGATAGGATGTCTTAGCTATATAATACCACCCTTTGGACCTATATGGGCCGTGATTTCGGGAATTATCTTTTATTTTATGTTTGGAAAAAAATTCGGCGTATTTGGTGGCCTTTTTTCATTCATTGAAGAACTTATTCCAGGGGTAGACTTTATTCCAACTTTTACCATTGCTTGGTTCATGCGTAAAAAAGAAACAACGCCTACTGCCCAGCAATTTTTAAAATTCACTGAAGTAGCTACCAACCGGAAAAAATAAACGGTGTATTTTATTATCCTCCCTTAATAGTTTTTAGGGAGAATATGTACACAACCTCTTACTTTCTTTGCTTAAGATAGCTCTCTATCTTTTTCCTGTCATTGCCAACTGCTCTTATCGCCCCCGAAAGTTGTTGGGAGGTTATCCCTAATTTTTCTTT
The DNA here is from genome assembly GCA_013694745.1 of Chitinophagaceae bacterium. Lineage (GTDB taxonomy): Bacteria > Bacteroidota > Bacteroidia > Chitinophagales > Chitinophagaceae > Ginsengibacter. Next base: position 29,431 of record JACDBU010000101.1, on the reverse strand, counting down.
CATGTAGGCTACCTCGTGGTACTGCCCTCCGGCTACTCTTTTGCGGTCCTGTGAAATATTTCTTCCCTTAGATTGTGCCATAAAAATTATTTTTTTTTATAAATAAAAAATCATGCCATTCAAAGTGATAGCAGAAAAACTGCGGAAATGTTTAATTATATTTGAGAAGATGTATCAACCCAACGGGATTGCATGAAAATAACTGCCAGCTTCGCAAAACAATTTGAATGGGAAACACTTCAGAGTGAAAAACTGAGAGCAGCGATACTTGCAGGCTATGCAATATTTACTTTTATTTATATTTTATCTATCAGTCTTTTTTTAAATCATAATCATACTTTAATTGACCAGTTACCATTACCAGAGGCCTTATTGATCTTCCTGGCAATTTTATTTACTTATGAGATAATAACCAACAGGGTACTTGATCACCGGTTGAAAAAACTTAGCAAATCAATACATCCGCATTTTAAATATTTTACGGCTCTGGTAGAGCTAACGCTTATCACCATCATGTTATATTTATATGCGGTAAGCTTCAAAAAATCATCTCTCTTATCGGATGTGATATTAGTTAGCCTCTATTATCTCATTGTTTTTTTATCTTCCTTTTATCTTGATAAGTTCATTTCACTTGTTACGGGCGCCCTGGCTGCTATTGCCTATACCATTCTTCATTTGATGGAACAGCAAAAGGTTCCCGATTCTTCAGCTATGGAAGAACTGGTGAACAGTAAATACTTTATTTATGCCACGGGAATATTACTTTTCCTTGCGGGAGTTGCTTCTGCTTTTATGGCCAACCAGTTAAAGAAAAGCATAATGCGGTCGGTGGAATTGGTAGAAGATGAAAACAAATTATTCAATCTTTTCAGCCGGCAGATATCCAAAGAGATCGCTACTGAATTGCTGGATAAGGATGGCAAGGTACCCAGCTCACTGAAATTTGTGAGCGTGATGTTTATTGATATAAGAGATTTTACCGTGTATGCTGAAACGCAAACTCCCGAAAATCTTGTTGCATTTCAAAATGCTTTTTTTGGGATTATAATTGATATCATTAATAAATATCATGGTATAGTAAACCAGTTTTTAGGCGATGGCTGCATGATAACTTTTGGTGCTCCCATAGAGATTGAAAATCCCCCGCGAAACGCAATTAAGGCTGCCCTGGAGATCAAGCAAACGCTGGATGCAACCATTGAGAAAGGAGAATTACATCCTTTTAATATTGGTATAGGGATCCATTGTGGAAAAGCCGTTACCGGGAATATAGGAACCAATCTCAAAAGTGAATATTCAATAACGGGTGGTGTAGTGATATTAGCCGCCAGGATAGAGCAATTCAATAAACAATTGCATTCGCAAATATTGCTTTCCCGGGAAGCATTTGAATATGCAAACATGCCGGAACTTAAGCCCGAACTTGCAACGGAAGCCAATCTTAAAGGATGGAGCCACCCGGTTGAACTTTATAAATTAGCCTGATAAAATTTTATCCGGGTGAATAAAATTTTATCCACTTATTAAAAATATCCACTTGCAACTGCAATTTTTCTGCAGGCAATAATTTTTTATTTTCTAAAAGTTTCAGGTTTTTTTTAATCTGCGGGTAGTCGGTCTCGTCTTCAACCAAAAAATGATTTTCATTAATGGAATTACCCCCACTAATTGTTGCAGACCAGGTATAGGAATTAGCCGGCAATATTTTATTGCCAGGTTTAAACTTAAAGAAGATTGAATTTTTAAAAACAGAATCAAAAATTACTTCCTTTTCGTTTTTGATGATTATCCTCACCGGGTTTTTGCCGGCAAGCTTACGCCAGGTGAACAGGATAGCGCCGGGTTCTATAATAGAATAATTGCCAGGCGATTTCATGAGATCCTCGCCGCGAAAAACTACAGGCGTGGCGGCAAGTTTTTCGTTTTTATCAGCAGTGAAAAGATTTTCATACACGTATTTAAAAAAAGCTGCGCTAACATTAGAAGAAGTGGCAGCAGAAAACATTTTTATAAGTGCATCAAAACTGTAACTGGCCGGCTTTGATATTTGTAATGACCTCCCGGCCGGATCAATAAGCATACAGGTTGCGCTTTCGCTAATCATCAATTCCATTTTCTTTGAAATGATATCACCTCTTTTTGCCGGTGACAATTTTTTTTCTGACAGTAGCTTAACATCGCCTGAGATATGATACACCACAATATTTTTTTGTGCAGTAACAGGTTTTACACAAGCAATAAACACAAGCAAAAAGTATATAAGCTTAATGACTCGCATTGAAAAAAATTGAATGAAAATTCATTTTCAGTTTATGCCGGAGAAATTTTACAAAATGATCATAAAATAAAAGAAAGTCGCCGATAAGTAAAATTGCTATCAGTACTGCTGATGATTCAATTTTTATATTTTCGTTTGCATAGAGCCAGATGGTAAAAAAAACAAATAATATACTTATAAGCAACTGCAGCATCATAGTAAATAAATGAAACCACACAGCCTTATAAATATACCAGCTGATGAAGAGAGGCAGTAAAAAAAGTGTTAGTAAAAAAGCTACTGCAATATTTAACCATCGTGGGAAAGAAATTATATAATCTTTATCCAGCGCCATCCTTAAGATGTTAGCATTAATCACCGGTCCATACATATCGGGGAAACTACGACCCGAAAGTCTGGGATTTAAAGGTGTGAAAAATTTATCTTCATCAATATCATTATTTACAGATGCAGGCGAACCTGTATATCCCAAAAGAATGATCTTATCTTTTAAAAGGGTTGTATCAAAGCCCGGGTTCATTACTTCATCAAACGTTTGGTAAAAAAAATTCTGTAGATTACCATAATATCTTATTTCTGTTTTTGCATTGCTTCTTTTTAGCAGGTAATTTGTTTTTGATGTATCAAATTTTTGCATGATGGCAGTAGTGAATGCAATTTGATCGTGATACGACGGATAGTAATACCGTATGGTTGAAAACTGGCGACCTTCACCTTCAACATTCACAAATGAATTTGATTTGGTTCCAAAATAAGGATCGTTCCTGATTTCTTTTGTGCCGTTTCCCAATGCAGCAACATAGGGAAGTACAAGATTATCGTATGCGCCCAGGGTTGTTTTTAATAGCGCATCGGATGATGAATCTTTTTTATCAGGAAAAATTACATCAACGCCAACCACACGGGGTTTGCATTCTTCAATTTTCTGAATCAGGTAAGCGATCTCGGCTCTTCCCTTATTTTCTACATTTACCAGTACCAAAGGACCTTTATAGATCTTATTTTGATTTATGATGCGGGTAAAATAAAGATCGGTAAGCGTAAAATCTTTGAATGCTGCAGTGAACTGGTTAAAAATTGAAACATTAAATACCACGTACGATAACAACCCTATGCCGGCAAATACAAAAATATTTATCAGTAAATATTCGCCATAATGTTTTCTTTTAGCTGTATTGTGTTTGTTTTTAAGCATTGCTTTCCGGCTTATTAAAATTGATAGCACGTTGTTATCTAAAAAAACAAAAGGTATAAATAAAATTATTTATACCCTTCGTTTAGCAAAGCGTTAAAACATTACTGCTTTAAATTGATCGTGAAAACACGGCTGTCATTGCAATAGCTGTCATTTTCCCAATAATAAGTTCCGCCGGCAGATTTTGCATACCATTTTGTCCAGTTACCCGGGGTCCAAACATCAAAGCGCACAGATGTTGCATACGGTGAAAGGCGGCCCTGGTATTGATCTTCAACCCAAACATCAACATAGTATCCTGTGTAATTATCTAAATAAAGATAACAAGTACCTCTTTTTTTAGATTTCTTTTCACGCGGCTTGTCTTCGGATGGCAATGAAGCATTTGAATTACCACCACCCTGTTTTCCAAAAACCATTACTTTTTTCTTTGCGGTCTGCGCATAAGAATGGGCCTGGAAGGCGATTGATAATCCAATAATTGCAATTGCAATTAACATGATCTTTTTCATACTGATTTGTTTTGTTTTTATTATTAAAAATGTTGAGTCAAGAAAAAAAATTAAATACTTTATTCGTTTTTAATTATATGATAGGGAACGGTAATTATATTTACTGCATCCGGTTGTATGGCAACCTGTTTTGGTCCGCGTGTGTGCGTGCCTTCGGCATTATAGGTTCCCTGTAAAATATTTTCAAACGGGCCTTTTGGAGCACCACGTGTTTGTGCACCACGGCTTTCAAAAATATACCGTAGGTCGAGCGGCGCTTCCGAAGCAATTATTTTCAGCACATCAATTCCGTATGGCGGACCTATTACAAATATTTTATCAAGCCTGATGGTATCTTGCTGTGAGATAAAAAAATCTTCCGGAGCATCTTTTGTACCGGGGATCAAAACATTTACAACATTATCAGGCTGTATGTCCAGTACGGTATAATACAACCTTTTCTGGTCGCTGTTGTTGATGATATTCAGCCTGAACCTGTCGCCGTCTTTAAAGAAAATATTTCCCGATGCATCTGATTTGGTTCTTATTTTATTATCCATATACCTGGCATTATGCGTACCACAATCCGATACACATTTTAACGGAACGAATTCAAAAGACACTTTATAAACAGGGTTGGTTAATGCCAGGTTACGCAAATATTTTGATCGTGCATAATCACCGATCTTCATTGAAATATTTTCAAACATTTTTTGCTCTTCCATACCTTTAGGTGCTGACCAAATAACCATCTCTCCTGCATTAACAAGATATATGGAATCAGCAGAATAAATACTACTCCCACTCTGTAAAAAAAGATCAGCAGCATCATTATCTATTGTTGCCTGCTTAATTTTACTGAATACACCTTCCATCTTTTTCTTTAATCCCTCATCAGCTATATTCGTTTTTATTTTTACACCAAGGTCTCCGTAATTCACTGCATCCATATAAACCCAGGCGGTTTTTAATTCATCATCAGTGATTGTTTTATCCAGTTTTATTTCCGAAGAATATTCGCCGGCATCTGTGATCGTTGCTCTTGCTATAGGCGACGCATTCGCGGTATCCCTGGTGTCTGGTTTAAATAATTTTAAGGTTGTTCCCTCAAAAACGCCATAAATTTTTCCTACAGGTATCGAAAGTGTTTTGGCTTTATCATCTTTGGTAATGGTATAATATTTAGGTTTGCCGAGTGCCTTTCCACCAAATAGTGTATTATCCAGTTCTCCTTCTGCCATTGGAGTTTGTCTTGAAACTAATGAACTCATTTCTACTTTAATATTATCAAACAAAGCCCTGTAGCTGGTATTTTTATCTGCTTTGGATAAGGCCCGTGAAAACGCAAGAGACAAAGAGCCTGCACCGGAACCATCGGGCAGAACTGCCTCTTCATTTTGTTCTGAAGGTGATGAGGCAAAAAAACAGGCCATTGGTGCCATGCCTTTTGTTTCATTAATTATCCCGTACGAATCATCACTGATGGTTCGTGCCATTCCGGTTTTTGTTTTAAATGCTGGACTTGCATAGACCTGGTTTGTACCCCTTGTTTTTCCAACACCTCTTGTCATTGTTCCGGAATGGCATGCATCTATAACCACTAAAAGGTTTCCGTTTGCTCCCAACTTCATTCTTGTTTCTGCAAGTTTTTTCCCAAGCAGGTCATCGCGAAAATGTTTATCCGGACCGGGGTGATATTCGATATTTGCATCGTATGGAATAATCGATTCATCAAGGCCATCCCCTTCATCTCCATTGTCGTCTTCAATTTGCTGACCATGACCAGAAAAGTGAAGAACGGCAATATCGCCCGGCTTTACTTTTTCTATGAGGTCTTTGTCTATCGCATTTGTCATACCCACAAGGGTTGCCTGCTTATCAGTAAGCACCGTAATATTTTGTTCTTTAAAACCCTGGCGCATCAGGGCATCTTTTATCAGTTTAACATCATTGTTACTACTTAATTCGCCCCAGCCGGATGCGGCAGGATACTTTGAGATCGCTATGATTAGGGCAACTTTACTAGGATCCTGTGCATGCACGTTAATAAAAACAGAAGAGAATAATAAAATGAGCAAAAAGCTTTTTCTCATAAAATTCAGTTTGTGTAGTTTGGAATGTACAAAATAGAAAATTTATCTTTACATAAAAGTAAAGACTGAAAAAGAGTAGTTCAATACCCTGCTGACGGTATTTTAAAGGTTGTGTTCTGAAACAAAAGCGTATTGAAGGAACGATAAGTTAGTTATCGTTTGCATTTTCGAAAATACATTTCTCTATCCTTTCATTTACGATATCAAAATCCGTATATCCTCTTGCCAGTAAAAAAAATTTTGTGTCACTCGTTTGAAGAAATACAGCAGGGTACCCGGTTACCTGCAATTGTTTGTATAAAGCAAATTCGTATTCTGCTTTTTCTTTGTATAATTCGTCTTCCAGTTTTTCATAAAATTCTCCTGGCGGGATATTGTATTTTTCCAGGAGATGCCGGTATGCTTCATTATCGGTTAAATCCCTGCCTTCATAATGTAAGGCATACTGAAGATCGGCGGCAAAGCCTACCTGTCCTGCAGGAAAAATTTCTTTGAATATGCACATGGCAATTGCAGGCTTTGTAGAATCCGGGTACCAGTCACTTTGTTCAGGATGATTGATGTGCCATAAATAATCTTCTCCAAATTTTACACCGGTTAATTCTTCTACTGATTTGTAAGATTTTTTTATATATGCAGCTGTTGCGGAAATGGGAATGGGTTCATCAGGCACGATCATACCGCCCGAAAGCACTTCTATTTCCAATGAATTTTTGTACTCCGAATTTATTTTGCGCATAACCTCACTAAAGCCATAGCACCATCCGCAATATGCATCATAACAGTATATCAGGGTCATTTATATTCTCGTTTCAGGTTTCTCGTTTTTCGATCTTCATTGCCTCTTACTACTTGCTGCGCCACTTACTACTTACTACTCGCTACTAGCTTCTTGCTACTAGCCACTCGCCTCTTCCCTTCATTTACCCGCGAAGTAACTTCATTAAACCGTGCATCATAATCACTTCGTATAGTTCTGAACAGCCTGTCCCACCAGGTAAAATATAAACCATAGTTGCCCTTGAAAAACTGGTGATGCTGGTTATGATTTACCGAGGTATTGATCCACTTGCCAAACCAATGCTTATTGAAACCATTTGGATACAATTCAAAACCAAGATGGCCATAAACATTATAGACTATCATTAAAAAGAAAAAGATCAGCAGGTGCAATTTATGTATCGGCATAATAAATAAAAAAACACCAAAAATGCCTGCTTCCACTAAGGCTTCCAGCGGGTGAAATGCATACGCCGCCCAGGGCGAGGGGTTAGTGGAATGATGATGCACCAGGTGAAAATAGCGGAAGAGTGTTTTATGATGCATCAGCCGGTGAGTGAAATAAAAATAAGCATCATGGATGATGAACATTATCGGGAAGGCAGCAAAAAACCATATCCATCCATGTTCGCTGATCTTTGTATAATAAAAAGTGTGTGCCGCCACAGGAGGATATTGCAGGATAAAAAGAGGTACCAGCGCGAATATGGATATGGTAACAACCGAATAAAGGATCTCCCTTATATAATCAGCCTTTGCAGGGAAACGGTTTTGTATCTTCTTATATCCAAGGCTATTTTTAATGAGAAAATAAAACAGGATAAATGCAAGGCCGGCAACAATAAAATAACGGCTGCCTATCTTTTCAAAATAAAAAAAATAATTTTTCCAGTTCATGAAGAAAATTATTAAACATTAATGCGCTTCCAGCCAGTTATCCCCCACGCCAATCTCAGCATCAGCGGGCACATTGTTGGGCAGCAGGAGGGCGGTTTGCATACAATTGATTATGATCGGCTTTATTATATCCACTTCTTCTTTATGGGCGTCAAACACCAGTTCATCATGCACCTGCATGATCATTCTCGACTTAAAATTCTTTTGCTTAAATTCATCATGGATACGTATCATCGCCAGCTTTATCATATCTGCCGCGGTGCCCTGTATCGGCGAGTTGATGGCATTGCGTTCGGCATAACCACGTACCGTAAAATTAGAAGAGTTGATGTCCTTAAGCCAGCGTTTGCGCCCCATTAACGTTTGTACGTAACCGTTAGCACGACAGAAATTTACCATCTCATCCATATATTTCTGGATGTTGGCAAATTCTTTTTTGTACGTTTCAATTATTTCTTTGGCTTCTCCCCGTGATATACCAAGATTTTCTGAAAGACCGAAAGCCCCCTGCCCATATATAATTCCAAAATTTACACTTTTGGCCTTGTACCGCATTTCCTTGGTAACATCTTCTTCTGCAACATTAAAAACTTTGGCTGCTGTGGCAGTATGAATATCCTTGTTTTGTTTAAAGGCATCACACATTGCAGGATCACCACTGATGGCGGCAACTATCCTGAGTTCGATCTGTGAATAATCGGCTGAAATAATTACATGGTCACTGTTCCTGGAAATAAATGCTTTACGGATCTCCCTGCCCCGCGCGGTGCGTATAGGAATGTTTTGCAGGTTGGGATTATTGCTGCTAAGCCGCCCGGTTACTGCAATGGCCTGCCCGTAGCAGGTATGCACACGACCTGTTTTTTTATTGATGATGGCCGGTAGTGAATCAACATACGTGGATTTTAATTTGGTAAGCTCACGGTATCCTAAGATGTCGTCAACAATTTTATTTTGATGAGAAAGTTTCAGCAATACATCTTCACCGGTTGCATACTGGCCACCCTTGGTTTTTTTTCCTTTGGCATCCAGCTTTAATTTATCGAACAGCACTTCGCCTAATTGTTTTGGCGATGATAAATTGAACCGCACCCCTGCCTGCTCATATACACTCTCTTCACATTTTTTGGCTTCGGTTTCAAGTTCTTTTGAGTATAGGTTTAAAAAATCCATATCTACTTTAACCCCTTCAAACTCCATATCAGTAAGCACCTTCAATAAAGGACTTTCCACTTCTGTAAAAACTTTTTCCACCTGGCGGGAAGTCATAAGGGGCGTAAAAATATTTTTTAACTGCAAGGTTATATCGGCATCTTCGGCAGCATATTCTTTTATTTTATCCAGCTCCACATCCCGCATATTGCCCTGGTTCTTCCCTTTTTTACCGATCATTTCTTCAATAGCGATCGGCTGGTAACCCAGGTAGAGCTCACTAAGAGCATCCATGTTACGCCGGCCTTCTGATTCAATAACATAATGAGCAAGCATGGTATCAAATAATTTTCCTTTGAGCTCAACACCATACCATTTCAAAACAAGCAGATCGTATTTAATATTTTGTCCTACCCATATCATTTTTTCATCATTGAAAAGTGGTATAAAATGATGCAGGATATTTCTTGTTCCCTCAATGTCCGCGGGGCAGGGAACATAATATCCTTTGCCAGGTTCAAAACAAAAACTTAAGCCTACAAGCTCTGCATTGTTGGCATCAATGCCAGTGGTTTCTGTATCAAAAGAAATTTCTTTTTCAAGAGATAATTTACTGATAAGCTCAAGGATAGCGGCTTCACCCTGCACAGCAATATATTCATGTGGCGTATTGCCAATATTTTTATCAACCGTTATCGCCGGTCTTTCTTCAACCATTGCCAGCTCTTCTGGTTTTGGTATTGGCTGTTCCATAGCATTTCCAAAAAGATCTGTTTGCACAACTGTTGTGCCCATAACATAGGCCGAATATTCTTCTCCAAGTATCCTTCTTCCCAGGGTTTTAAATTCCAGGTCATTAAAAATATCTTTTAGTGCTTCGGCATTATAAGCCTTCACTCTAAAATCTTCTTCATGAAATTCGCAGGGAGCATTAGTAACGATCGTTGCTAATTTTTTACTCATAATGGCAAGCTCTTTTCCGGCCCGTATTTTTTCGCCAAGTGCCCCCTTAATATTATCCGCATTGGCTAAAACATTTTCAAGTGTTTCATATTCTGCCAATAATTTTGCTGCAGTTTTTTCACCAATGCCTGGTATGCCGGGTATATTATCAATGGCGTCACCCATCAAACCTAAAATATCAATTACCTGCGAAACACTTTTGATATTCCATTTTTCGCATACTTCTTTAGCGCCTAAAATTTCTACATTGCCGCCCTGGTATCCGGGTTTGTAAATTTTTATTTTGTCGGTAACCAGCTGCCCGAAATCCTTATCAGGTGTTACCATAAAAACTTCATAGCCATATTTTTCCGCCTGTTGTGCCAGGCCGCCAATAACATCATCTGCTTCAAAACCATCACATTCAATTACGGGTAAATTAAAGCCCTGTATTATCTTTTTAATATCAGGTAAAGCAGCCGACAGATCTTCGGGAGCCGCCTGCCTGTTGGCTTTATAATCAACAAAATCGGTATGCCTTTCTGTTGGTGCAGCAGTATCAAAAGCTACGGCAAGATGAGTGGGTTTTTCCTTTGTTATAAGGTCAAATAATGTATTTGTAAAACCAAATTGGGCGTTTGTGTTTTTGCCTTTTGAAGTGATGATGGGATTACGGATCAACGCATAATAAGCCCGGTAAATGAGCGCCATCGCATCCAGCAAAAACAATTTTTTTTCCATGGGCAAAAATAACAATTACCATTGAGTTTAAAATGGCAAAAATCATCTTAGCCGTGTAAAGATCTTAAGTTGAATATTTTGAATGCAGGCAAATAATTAGTTTGATAAATAAATTCATGTTGTCAATCTTTTACAATTTTCCGGCTATATTTAATATCAGTACCGGATTGTATCCTAACAATATATATTCCGCGTGAAAGATTTTTTACAAAAACTTCTAGAAATTCTGAACCATTTACGGATAATTGTTTTTTATAGACAAGTTGCCCTGCTGCATTGTAAATATTTATGGAGGCAGCGGGAAGATTAAAATTGGCAAAATACATGTACAATTGATCCTGTACAGGGTTGGGGAATATGCTTATAACATTTTGGCCTGTGATATTATCTGTTTCTTTTACGGAAGTATTGTTCCTGGTTATCAGCCAATAGTCCGGATCAACCAGTACAGTATCTGCAATGAACCCAATATTTTCAAAAAAATATTCGCCATTAAATTTATTATTTAAAATAACGGTTTTTTGCATGGTTGCATTTTTAAATTCCAATGCAACAGGAAGCTCATAAAAAGGAACGGAAGGATGTGAAGTAACCTGGTTCATTTTAACCCGCACATAATTGCTCCCTAATTGATTCCATACAATATTATAAGAAGGATATCCTTGTCCGTAAAACCATTCTTTAAAAAAATAGTTGAGATCCCTGCCACTAACCTGCTCAAGATTTCTCTGAAGATCAGCTGTTCTTGCAAAGCTATAGATCACTTTTTCATCTTTTTGATATTGCCGTAATCCTTTAAAAAAAACGGAATCACCGATGATCCATCGCAACATATACAACAGGTGCGAACCCTTGCTATAACTCAGTCTGCCATCAAATATCCTGTTAACATTTGTTGTATCATCAACCCATACTGATCCTCCAGGCAGCGCGGTAATATTGGCAATCTCATTTTTCCTGGAGATCAAAATGTTTGCAGGGTAATTTCTTTCATAATACATGCTGGCAATATGTGTAGCAAAGCCTTCATTCAGCCATATATCCTGCCAGCTGCCACAGGTTATTTTATCACCGAACCATTGATGTGCAAGTTCATGCGCCATGAGCCCCTCATTAGGAGTAACTATAAAAGTTGAGGTTTGATGTTCCTGCCCTCCGCCCCATCCAAATTGTACATGGCCATATTTTTCTTTTATGAAAGGGTACTCTCCAAAAGTGTTGTTATATAATTGCATTGCATTTAGAACCAGCGGAGTGTTTGTCATGAATAAGGCAAGATTTTCCGGATAACAAAATGTTTGCATAGGCAAGCTTACAGCTCCCAGTTGCACACTGTTATTAAAGACTGCATAATTAGTAATAGCAAAGCATACGAGGTATGTTGCGATCGGATACCTGTGTTTCCAATGTGTAATTTTTTGTGATCCGGTTATTGTTTCGCTTTGCAACAAACCATTTGATGCCGCCGTGTATTGTGATGGGCCAGTAATAAAAACATCCAGTGAATCTGCTTTGTCATCCAGTCCATTTTTACATGGCCACCAGTCGCGACTGCCGTAAGGCTCGCTTAAGGTCCATATTACGGGTGTTGTTGCATGTGTGGTTTGCACAAATGCTCCAAACCCGGTTGTAGGAGGAACACCCTGGTAAAAAATGTTAATGGAATCCAAAGTACCTGCAGCAATACTGTTGCTGAAATTGATTTGTATGATATTATTAGTATGCTGATTAACAAGCGTGGCATTTCGTTGTTTAATACTATCAACCACTAAGTCGTTCATCAGGTCAAGTGAAATAGTATTGGTTGCAGTAATTATTTTAAAATACAGGGTAACCTTTCCATTGATATACCTTACGGACGGATCTACCTGCCACTCAGCTTTTATGTATTTAATATCAAAATTATTGGAAGCACCGGTTTCCCCTGAAGCTGGAAGCATCAATCTTTCATGATTCATCCTTTCCACTGCAGCAATATTGTTAACCTGTTTACAATAATCGTTGGGAATTTGAGCTACAGCCGTGGAGAATAGACAAATATATATGAATATAAATCTCATGTGGTTTCTTTAACTGGTCTTTAACTACTTTTTAGCCTCTGCCTTTTACCTTTGCCGGCCATTTAACTATAGTAAAGTTCCTAAAAATATTTTACGAAGCAATATAAATTAAGGCGCCATCGTTAATGATTTCCTTTTGAACCGGGGCGCTAATAAACGAAAAAAAATCTATGAATTTAAGCACTTACAGATATCATATTGGTTTTCTATTAATAACGGTTGTACTGTTTTTAAATCATTCAAATGCTGCTACAGGCGACACTACGACGTTGCTGGCTAATAATGCCAAAACACTTGCTCCAGTATCAGAAATAATTATCACAAAACCTTCTAACATCACTTATCCTTCATTGCTTGAAAAACACAGGCAGCAAACGATTGGATATGTTGAAAAAATAAGCAATAAAAAAAGAGCTTATCTTATACATACTTATAATGCCGGACAAAAATTTTTTCCTAAGATCTCTGCAATTTTAAAAAGTTATCAATTACCCCCGGAACTAAAAGTTTTGATAGCACTTGAATCGGGTTTCAATGGTAATGCTGTATCACCTGCCGGTGCGGTTGGTTATTGGCAGCTTATGGATGCTGCTGCAAAAGAACATGGTTTAAAAATATCCAATGGTACAAAAGTGAAGGGGAAAATGAGGCAATGTGATGAAAGAAAAAATTTATCCAAATCAACTTATGCTGCCGCTAAATACCTGCGCGAGGGGGCTGCAAATTTAAATGATGACATACTGCTAACTGTAGCCTCATATAATTGTGGAATTGGTAAGGTTAGATCGGCAATGAAACAAAGCGGAAAAAGTGATGCGGGTTTCTGGGATATAAAAAAATATTTACCTGCGGAAACCCGGAACTATGTTATGAATTTCATTGCACTCAATGTGATTTTTGATAACTACGATAAGTTTGTAAAGAACAACCTGGTATTTACCCCTGTTGTACAAACCATTAAAGTAACTGAACCTGCAGAAGACCCTATTGATGCTACTCTTTAAGCATTACAGGTAAATATTATAAGGCGTTATTTTGTACCTCATCGATTAGGCTTACCTTTGTTTTATGCCTGATTTCAACTTAAATGACAGTAAGAATTTTTTAAGTAAATTAACTGTAAGAAGGGTTTGGAATGCTACAAAAGTATACACCAGTTATTCGCTGAGCCGCTTATTTAATAAACCCGTACAATGGGGTTATCCCGTATCCATTTCATTTGAGCCAACAACTTCCTGTAACCTAAGATGCCCGGAATGCCCGAGTGGACTACGTTCATTTACAAGGCCAACAGGAATGCTGAAAAAAGATTTTTTCAGGGAAACGATAGATGATATTCATAAAGATATTTTATACCTGATATTTTATTTCCAGGGTGAGCCATTTTTGAACCGTGAATTTTTGGAAATGGTGAAATATGCCGCGGATAAAAAACTATATACCGCCACTTCAACCAATGCACATTACCTAACGGATGAGGTTGCACGAAAAACTGTGGAAAGCGGGTTAGACCGCCTGATCATTTCAATTGATGGCACTACACAGGATGTTTACAGGCAATATCGTGTGGGCGGCAATATTGATAAAGTAATTGAAGGGGCAAAAAATATTGTTAAGTGGAAGAAGATCTTAAACAGCCGGACACCATTTGTTTTTTTCCAGTTTTTAGTGGTGCAGCCCAATGAGCACCAGATAGAGGACATAAAAAAATTAGCGCTGGAAGTAGGTGTTGATGAAGTAAGATTTAAAACTGCCCAGGTATATGATTATGAAAACGATCCTAACCGGCTTATCCCTGTTAACGAAAAATACAGCCGCTACCGAAAAAATAAGGAAGGGAAATATACCTCCAAAAATAAACTCTTAAACCATTGCTGGAAACTCTGGCATGCAAACGTTATTACCTGGGATGGCCTGGTTGTTCCGTGTTGTTTTGACAAGGATGCTACACATCGTTTAGGCAATTTAAAAATGGAATCTTTTAAAGAGATCTGGCACAATGATAATTATAAACAGTTTCGCAAGGAACTTATCACGAGCAGGAAAAATATTGATATATGTGCTAATTGCAGCGAAGGGGCTTCCGTATGGAAAGATGACTAATGTATAAAAATTATATGTTGATTGTATAACCATAAGATCCAGTCTTAACCTCATCAACATCGTTCCTTATAATAATTTTTACTTTTGGTAAAATGATACACCTGCTAAAGAAATATTTTTCACTACCTCTTTTTCTTTTTTGTACTTCTCTTTTCCCGCTTAGGCTTTTGGCGCAGCCGAAATATGAGTTCCGGGCTGTGTGGGTTGCTACAGTTGATAATATTGACTGGCCAAGTTCCAAATATTTAAGCAGCGACAGCCAAAAAGCAGAATTTATAAAATTGCTTGACCTCCACCAGGGCAACGGGATGAATGCCATAATCGCCCAGATACGGCCTGCAACAGATGCGTTTTATCCTTCGCAATATGAGCCATGGAGTGAGTGGCTGACAGGCACACAGGGGAAGCCGCCGGTTCCGTATTATGACCCGCTGGAATTCATGATAACGGAAACGCATAAACGAGGAATGGAATTTCATGCCTGGATGAATCCATACCGCGCCGAATTTAAAATCGGTGGTTCTTCTATCGCCCCTGAACACATCACCAAACTGCATCCCGAATGGTTTTTACCTTATGGGGATAAACTTTATTTTGATCCCGGGAATAAGCAGGTGCAAAATTTCGTTACTAATGTAGTAACAGATGTGGTGCATCGGTACAACGTGGATGCCATCCATTTCGATGATTATTTTTATCCTTACCGCATAGCAGGAAAAGAATTTCCGGATTCGGTTTCGTATGTAAAGTATGCGCATGGAATAAATAAAGATAACTGGCGAAGGAGCAATGTTGATTCAATTATTTTATTATTAAGCAGGGCTATTAAAAAAGAAAATAAATTCTGCAAATTTGGTATCAGTCCTTTTGGTGTTTGGCGCAATATTGATAAAGACCCGGAAGGAAGCAACACCCGTGCGGGTCAAACCAATTATGACGATCTGTATGCCGATATTTTATTATGGCTGAGAATGAAATGGATAGACTATGCTGCCCCTCAATTGTATTGGGAATTTGGCCATAAACTGGTGGGCTACGAAACCCTTATAGACTGGTGGGCACGGCATTCATACGGACGACATTTATACATCGGCCATGGTATTTATAAGGCTTTTGACTCAAAAAGTGGTGCCTGGAAAAATCCCGGTGAGCTGCCCAATCAAATAAAAAAGCTTCGTGAATATCCCCAGGTAAAAGGCAGTATTTATTTCAGCAGCAAAACATTTGAAAGCGATCCTAACGGATGGAACGATAGCCTGAAAAATAATTATTATAAATATCCTGCGCTAATACCACCCATGGAATGGATCGACAATGCAAAGCCGGCCATTCCGGTTATTAATAATTTAACGGTAATAGACCATTCCAATTCAATTGAAATGGTCTTTCACATTCAAAATAATTTGCCTTCGATAAAACATTATGCCGTGTATATTACTCCTAAAAAAGAGGATATAAAAAATGCGAGGATATACAAGATCGTATTGGCAGGAAATGATTTATACATCCGTTTGGCAGCTAAGATGATACCGGCTGAATGGAATAATTTTTATCTTGCCATTTCCGCAGTTAGTAATACAAACAATGAAAGTGAATTTAGTAAATTGTATAATATATCCAGGACAAACGGCCAGTGGGTACCAGGCTCGTTATAATTTTTTCCCTTCGTAATAATTACATTGCTGTAATGAACCAAGCCTGAATCGTAAAGGAACTTTTGTTGCTTTCTCAACCTGGAGTTCTTTCTTGCAAAAAAAACCAAAATGCTGTGTATAATAATCAGAAGAAATTGTAGATACAGGCTTTGAAGAATTCAAAATATCTTTACCGGGGTACATTGTAAATATTGAATGTGTCGTTATATTTCCCCCCGTTGATGCACTTATTGCCGTCGTTTTGGCCGGTATCTGTGCAGGTAAAAAAGTAGCATACAGAAAAAAAATTGCAATAAAGCCACAAATTTTATTCCAATTATTCATATCATTGATTTAGTGTATGTAAATTTACAGCTTCTAACTAAACAAGATAAGAATTTAACTAAATGTCCTTAAGCCAGAGCCTGCAGCAAAAGTTACTGCAAAAATTATCACCCCAGCAAATTCAGTTGATGAAATTGCTACAGGTTCCTACGGCCCACCTGGAAGAAAGGATCAAGGAAGAACTTGAAGAAAACCCGGCGCTTGAACCCGGCGAAGATGGCCATGAAGATAATTTTGACGATGTAAAAGATGATTTTGATAACAGTGAAGATGATTTTGAAAAAGATGGCAGCGAAGATGAATATGGAAATATCGATATAAGTGAGTATGTGAGTGATGGTGATGATGATATTGGAGATTATAAATTACGGGATGACAATTACCCGGAAGCCGATGATACCAAAACGATTCCCCACCGGGTTGAGACCTCCTTTCACGAGATATTGCTTAACCAGCTTACTATGCTCGATCTTAACGAGCGGCAACAAAAGATCGCAGAACAAATTGTTGGCAGCATTGATGATGATGGATATTTAAGAAGAGATCTAAGTGCCATTGCAGATGACCTTGCCTTCAGGCAAAATATAGATGCTACCGAAAAAGAAATTGAAGAAATAGTACAATATATACAACAATTTGACCCTCCCGGTGTTGCGGCCCGCGACCTTAGAGAATGCCTGCTGTTGCAGCTTGTACGTAAATCAGGAAAAGGAAAATCAGTGGAGATCGCGATGAAGGTGCTGGATAAATATTTTGAAGAGTTTACCAAAAAACATTACGAAAAAATCCAGCGTGGATTGAATTTAACAGATGAACATATTAAAGAGGTGATCAACCAGATCATCAAATTAAATCCGAAGCCAGGCGGGCAGGTTGGTGATACCAACAAGTTAGAAAACTATGTTATTCCTGATTTTTTTGTGATCAATAATATTGGCAAGCTCGAACTCACCCTGAATTCAAAAAATGCACCTGACCTCAGGATTAGCGAAGGGTATCGCGACATGCTGAAAGAATACGACCGCGGTACAAAAAAAGATAAGCGCCAAAAAGAAGCCGTGCTTTTTATAAAACAAAAAATAGATTCGGCAAAATGGTTCATTGATGCTATTAAGCAGCGGCAGCACACGTTGTTAAGTACGATGCAAACCATCATGGATTACCAGCGGGAATTTTTCTTAACCGGCGACGAAACTGAGCTAAGACCAATGATATTGAAAGATATTGCTGAACGTACCGGCCTGGATATTTCCACGGTAAGCCGGGTGGCGAACAGCAAGTTTGTACAAACAGAATTTGGCACCTACCGTTTAAAATTTTTCTTTAGTGAAAGCCTCGTCACTGATAGCGGCGAAGAAGTGAGTACCCGGGAAGTAAAAAAAATATTGAGTAATTTGATAGAAGCAGAAAGTAAAAAACATCCGCTGAGTGATGAAAAATTAACAGAGTTATTGCAGGAAAAGGGTTACAATATTGCCAGGCGAACGGTAGCAAAATACAGAGAGCAACTGAACATTCCTGTAGCACGCCTGCGAAAAGAACTTTAAGACTTACGATTTATATGGATGCTCAAAATAGTCCCGGTCAAATACTTAAGCATAACACAAATACCACACAACCAGGGATCACCAGATTTTTCGCATATGTTTTTTCTTATCTCTTTCATCCCTTATTTATTCCCCTATATGCCGTTTATTATTTAGCGTTTATCCATCCCCGTTATTTCCTTGGATTTGAACAAAAAGAGCGATGGACGATTATGGGAATGGTTTTTTTGAACATGGTAATATTTCCGGGCATTACTGTTTTGCTGCTGAAAGGAGTAGGATTTATTGATTCCGTTTTTCTTAATTCTCAAAAAGACAGGATAATACCTTACATAGCAGCCGGGATATTTTATTTCTGGATGTACCTGGTTTTTCACAATCAAATTGAGATCCCGTCAATCCTGACCGCTTTTACTTTTGGTGTTTTTATTTCTTCTTCTGCAGCATTGCTCGCCAATATTTATTTTAAAATAAGTATGCACGCTGTAGGAGTAGGCGGGCTTATGGGCTTAATGATTGTAAGTCTCTACACAAATCCAGCACCGCTTTCATTACCGCTTATGGTTGCCATTTTAATTGCCGGCATAGTATGCACATCAAGATTGATCGTAAGCGATCATTCCGCAAAAGAAATATATGCCGGATTAATTTGCGGATTGATTTGCCAGTTTGTTGCTGCGGGTGTTGTGATGTAGTGGTGAGTTCCGTAAAAATATTACTGATCAAATTTCCTTTCAACTTTATTGGTAATGGGCGGAACTGTTTGCAGGTAAGCATATATGGCTTTTACTTCTTCATCACTCAGGTTACTATATGGTATCATGGGATAACGTAAGGTCTGCTCCCCTGTGGGAACTATACCCGATTTCACAGCCTTAACAAATTGTTCTTCCGTCCAGCTACTTATCCCGGTAGTTTTATCATTAGTTATATTAAGACTATTGATCATTTTACCTTCCTGGGTAAACATTTTATTACCACCGGCAAAAAAGCCTGGAGATTTTTCCGGGTTGTAATAATCATTCTTGGCAAAATCTTTAGAATGGCAGGCATAACATTCTAATTGATAAAGTGCGATGTACTGTCCCCACTTAACCTGGCTGGTCGTGTCTGGCCCCATGAGCGGGGCTTTTGGATAGGCAAATGGTTTTGCTGCGCCGATGGTTACCAAAAATTTGGTAAGAAAAGAAGGCTTTGATTCTGATTGCCTTGTATTATCAGCTTTAACCCAGCTATTATCAGAACGCAAAAATGCCACAATGGAATAAAGATCCTCATCAGAAATATGGATGAGCTTCGGCATGTAAAAAGGAACATATTGACCGTCAGGTTTCAGGCCCGTTCTTATAAAATAAATAAGATCACCATCTGTCCATTTCCCAATCCCTGCAATGGTGTCCTGTGTAATATTTGCAGTATAGATTTTGCCGAATTGCGGCGCTTCCGTTAATTCTCTGCCGGTAAATTTTTTAGTGTCTTCACTATAATGGCAAGTACGACAAAGCATAGATGCCAGCTTTGTTCCTGTCTGTATACGCTGAGGAGTTAATTCTACTTTAACGTCTATTTTTTGTACATCATACTTTGGAATACTTCTTAAAGCAATGTAGGAGGCTGCGGTACCGGCAAGAATAATTATTATCACAATAATTATGAGTAATATTTTTAAAGCCTTTCTCATTATGATGCGTTTTAGTAAAAACTAAAATATATAAAAATTGTTGATTTTAAAAATCAGCATTTTTTGAACTACTAAAACTAAAAAGAGCCGCCATATTTGGCAGCTCTTCTTTTATAAGATTATTCTAATTTTATCCCAAGGCAACTCTTTTAAAAGAGATAACCTTTAAATCAGCATCAATACTTTTTAAATAATCACCAACTGAATTGTTATTGTCTTTTACAAAGGGTTGTGCAAGTAATGTGCTTTCTTTAAAAAATTTATTTATTTTTCCCATGGCAATTTTCTCAGCCATTTCTGCCGGTTTTCCTTCCGCTTTTACCTGCTCCATTGCAATGTCTTTTTCTCTTGCAATTGTTTCAGCCGGCACAGATGCCGCATCTACTGCAATAGGATTCATAGCGGCAATTTGCATGGCAATATCTTTACCAGCTTCTCCGGCAGTTTTATTAAAAGCAACAAGCACACCCATGCGATAAGCCCCGTGTATATAGGCTGCAACAAATTCTGCATCGAGCCGTTCAAATCTTGAAACACTTATTTTTTCGCCGATCTTTGCTACCTGCTCGTTTACTTTATCAGCCACCGTATCATTGCCGATCTTTACACCATTTAGCTCTTCAACATTCTTTACATTATTAGCAATTGCTGCATCCATAATGGATTGTGCAAATGCAACATACTCGGCATTTTTACTAACGAAATCGGTTTCGCAACTTACATTTATAATTAATCCTGTTTTATTATCATCAGTAGTTTTAGCAATTACAACGCCTTCTTTTGCTTCCCTGTCGCCTCTTAGTGCAGCAACTTTTTGTCCTTTTTTTCTTAAGTAATCTATAGCTGCTTCAAAATCTCCATTGCTTTCTGTTAATGCTTTACGGCAATCCATCATACCGGCGCCGGTTTGCTGGCGTAATTTATTTATTTCTGCTGCTGTTATTGTTGCTGTTGTGCTCATAGAATAATATTTTTAAATCATGAATTTGTGCGTTCACAATTATTAATTATAATTATTAATTTTTACCTGCGTCCACCCGGACCACCTGGCCTGTTGCCACCACCACCACCTGGTCCACCTGTTGTGCGCCGTCTTGGAGGACCTCCGGGGCCACCCGGACCTCTGCCCCTGTCTGCTCCACCCGGGCCGCCTGTGCGTCTTCTGCGCTCCCTGTCTTCATCACTACCAACTTCAAACTTGGTTTCTTTATTTTCAGATTCATCTGTTGTTTCTGCAGGCTCATCATCTTTTTCAGCAAGTCTTTCTGCTAATCCTTCAGCGATAGCAGCTACAACATAATTTGTTATGATAGCGATGGATTTTGTTGCATCGTCATTTGCCGGTATTGCAAAATCAATTTTGTTTGGATCAGAATTGGTATCTACCATTCCAAAAGTTGTGATGCCAAGGCGTCTTGCTTCTGCAAGCGCAATGTGCTCATGCCCGATATCGATCAAAAATAAAGCTGCAGGAACACGGCTTATCTGGGCAATACCACCCAAAACTTTTTCCATCTTTTCTTTATCACGTGCAAGGGTTAAACGTTCTTTTTTTGTTATGCTATCAAGCGTACCATCGTTCAGCATTTTTTCAATGCTCTGCATTTTTTTAACACTTTTACGAACGGTATTAAAATTGGTAAGCATACCACCAAGCCAACGCTCAGTTACATAAGGCATATTTATTCGCTGGGCACATTCAGTAACAATTTCCTTTGCCTGTTTTTTTGTAGCAACAAACATTATTTTTTTACCACTCTTGGCAATTGATTTCATAGCCGATGCAGCTTCCTGCAGACCTTCAACAGTTTTGTTGAGATCAATTATATGAATACCTTTTTTCTCAGCAAAAATGTAAGGCAACATTTTAGGATTCCATTTCTTTTTTAAATGTCCGAAGTGTACACCTGCTTCCAAAAGTTGCTGTTGCAAAGAAGTATTTTGTTCCATAAAGTTAATGCCTCCCTAAATCCCTCCGAAGGAGGGACTTGCGAAGATTTTTTAAATTTGTAAATAGTTTACCATACCAAATTCGTTTCCCATATTCTCCCCTATCGGGGGAGTTAGAGGGGGCTGCTTTTATCTCTTAGAGAACTGGAAGCTCTTTCTTGCTTTCTTCTTTCCCGGTTTTTTACGCTCAACACTACGAGGATCGCGCTTTAATAACCCAGCTGCTTTCAATGCCGGACGATAATCAGGATTCACCTGCAATAAAGCACGTGCAATCCCTAATTTTACGGCCTCTGCCTGGCCTTTTACACCACCACCCTGCGCATTTACTACCACATCAAATTTGTCGGCAGACTCAATGGTTTTAAAAGGAGCTTCAACCTGGTTTTGTAAATAAACCAAAGGGAAATACGTTTTGTAATCCTTTTCGTTAATCGTTATTTTTCCATCGCCCTTTGTAAGAAAGACCCTTGTAACTGCTTCTTTACGACGGCCTACTGCATTTTTTTGTTTTTCCATTATATAGAATTAGAAAGTTAGTGTTTTAGGTGCCTGTGCTGTATGGGGATGATTCTCGCCAACGTACACAAATAATTTTTTATACATCTTACGACCAAGCCGGTTTTTAGGCAACATCCCTTTAACCGCTCTTTCGATAATTGCGTCAGGACGACGGCGAAGCAATTCTTTTGCTGTCTCTTCTTTTTTACCACCCGGGTAGCCGCTGTAATTGATGTAAATTTTATCATCAAGCTTATTGCCTGTGAATTTTATTTTGTCGCAGTTGGTTACTACCACAAAATCTCCGCAATCAACGTGCGGGGTATAATACGCTTTGTTCTTACCACGGAGAACAGACGCTATTTTAGCGCACATACGACCAACGGTTTGATTAGTACCATCAACAACGTACCAATTACGCTGCACGGTAGCCTCGTTCGCATGTTTAGTGGTGAAATGTAGTTTACTCATTTTTACTATTTTTAATTAAGTGCCTTTGAATCCTGTGTGGAAACGAAGCCATCGCTATCCCAATGGCTTTTTTAAAGGAGTGCAAAGGTGTGACAATGATATTAATCTACCAAAAATTCAGGGAAGTTTTTTAGAGTATGCTTTGTAATCAACTGGTAGTCAATAATAATTCTGACCCAAAATTAAAATACCCCTGCAAAATACAAACTAAATGTATGACATATTTTTATGCATAGATATTTACGGGAAAGCAATTAACGATTATATTTGCGCAAACTAAAAAACATGAGTACAATGGAAGGCACTGGCAAATGGTGGATCTATTTTTTTATTTCCTTACTAGGACTGATACTTCTTCTTGTATTTAAAAGGGAAATTTTCTGGATGGCGCTTCCATTCGTAATTACAACATTTTCAAAAGCGTTGAAAATAATGTAGTATTGCCAGTATCCGGATAAAAAATTATTTAAGATACCGCTTACTTATCTCGTCATACATATTTAAGAAGCCATTTGATTTTCCATCTTTGTCAAAAACAGATTCCCACGTACTTAACGGTTCCCAAATGCATGAACCTTTTCCTTTATCACAGGGAAGATTAAAGACAATATCATTCACTTCATTTTTTAATTGCGAATATTCAACTACTATCACGTCTTTATTATAATGGGTGATAAGATCGGATAAGTTATTCCTCAGGTCATCCGGTGTTCCATGCCATTTTGGATAATAAGACTCACCGATCACATCAAACAAAACATTGCGTTCGATCATATTATCAAGAAAAAATCTTGATTCATCATTCTGCCCACCTAAAGCTATGTGCAACATAATAATAATGGACGGATCAACTTCATTGCATGCAACTATACCCGCATGCAGCAAGCCCGCCAGGCTATCCAAATTTCCGATCTGCCCATCGGGCCATACCATACCATGATTTATTTCATTGCCTACCTGGACCATATCCGGTAAAGTATTTTGAGCTTTCAATGCAAGCAATACCTTTTTTGTATAATCATGCAGGGCTTGTGTTAACTGATTAAAATTTAATCCGCGCCATGCAGCCGGTATATTCTGTTGCTGCGGGTCAGCCCAGTAATCACTATAATGAAAATCAAGCAAAAATTTCATTCCCAGATTTTTCAAACGCTTTGCCATTTGAAGTGTATGAGCAAGGTCACAAAATCCTTTTTTGGGAGAGTAGCCGCTGTCTGTTGCCGGATCATTAAAAATTCGCAGGCGGATATAATTGAAACCATGATCTTTCAAAATCTCTATGGCATCTTTTTGTATTCCTTTATCAGAGAATTTAACCCCGCGATCTTCCAGCTGTGGTAAAAAAGATATATCAGCTCCCAGCATTTTGCCAATTGATTTTTTAACCACGACACTACTGTAATTTTTTTCATTTTTATAAGAGGTAGCAACAGGCTGAATGGAAAATATGGTTGTTTCTCCTTTGTACAGCGAGCTGGATGTTGCCGTTAATTTTATAAGGCTTTTGCTTTTTCCGGATTGTAAAATAACCTGGCATTTACCGTTGAACAAATGGCGCTGTGCTGTAACATCGTAATATTTATCCTGCTCATGACTGCTAGGATCGCCATTACCAACGCCAATGATTTTCGCATCGCCCGTAACAGAAAAATGAATAAGATCATTTGCATCAGGCACTTCCCTTCCCTGCTTGTCAACCACGCTGATATTCACTACTGCTGCATCTTTGCCATCGGCCAGCATGGTGGTCTTGTAAGGTGTCAGTGCAATTTCGGAAGGCTTACCGGTTGTTTCAATAACGGTATTTAATCTTCTCCCTTTTTTGTAGGCAATGGCTTCAAGTTTACCTGGCTCGTAGTTAACCGTCCATTGCAAATGTTTATCGCGAGGCATATCTTTTTTACCCAGGCTTTTTCCATTTAAAAAAAGTTCAACATTGTCAGCATTGCTGTTAACCCACACATCAACCGCTTTTCCAGTACTGCCGTTCCAGCTTTCCTGTGCGGTAGGCGTATTCCAGTGTGGCGAAATATGCAGAACATCTTTATCTGTCCACCAGGATTGATAATAGTAATAAATATTTTTAGGGAAGCCACATGCATCCATCACACCAAAATGCGAGCTAATGTTCGGCCATTGGAAAGGTGTAGGCTCACCGCGGTAATCAAAGCCTGTCCAAACAAAACCACCCATCCACCAGGCACGTGCGGAAGCCAGTGTCCACCATTGTTCAGCAGTATTTGCCCACCAGGGTGCTGTAATATCTTCATCGGGGAGATAGGCATTTATAGTATCTTTTATGTAGATGCCCCTGGTTGTAACAGTGCTTCCCATTTCCGTTCCTACAATGGGTTGCAGGGGATGATCTTTGTGATAAGGATCCACGCCATTGATACGGTAATTGAATCCACGTACCGGTATAACTTCATTTACACCTGTGTAAATATTTGCCACATCAGCTGCGTATGTGCTTAACCGTGAGGGATCAAGTTGTTTTTGTTTTTGAAGCAAGGTTTGTGAAATGCGTTTGCCGGTACTGTTGGTTTGTATCCATCCTTCTTCATTACCAATTGACCATAAAAAAACGCTGGGATGGTCACGATCTCTTTTGATAAGTCTTTCAAATTGGTCAATGTATTCCGGGCTGCTGTTCAGCAAACGCTGTTCATCCAGTACCAGCATTCCCAGGCTATCGCAGGCATCAAGTAATTCTGGCGCTGGTGCATTATGGCTAGTTCTGTAAGCATTAGCACCCATTTCTTTCAACAACCTGATGCGATAGTACTGAAGATAATCGGGGAGCGCGCTTCCAAGCCCCGCGTGATCCTGGTGGTTGTTGGTTCCTTTAATTTTTACATATTTCCCATTCAGGAAAAGACCATTTGAAGTGATACTTACAGAGCGTATCCCAAAACGTTTTTTTTCGCTGTCAATGATCTTTCCGTTTGATTTAATTACAGATATTATCCTGTACAGGTAAGGATCTTCCAAAGACCATAACCTTGGATTGGGAACAATGATCTTTTGTTTAAAAATCCGGCTTTCATCAATGTTCAATGAAATCGGCTCTTCATTTGAGTGTGCAATAATTTTTCCATCCCGGTCCGTGATCATTGTAGAAATACTGCAGGATGATGGTATGCCGTTGTTATTTTCTACATTGGTTTCAATATTAACAATGGCATTATTTTTATTTGCATCCGTATAAACAAAAACCCCATTATTGGCAATATGCAAATTATTGTATTCATTAAGCCATGTATGCCGGTAGATACCGGCGCCTTCATAAAACCATCCTTCATATTGCGAGGCATCTACCCGAACAACTATTACATTCTCTTTATCAAAGTTTATATAATCGGTGATGTCGTAACATACTCCAACATACCCGCTTTTATTGTTGCCAACATAAAATCCATTTATCCAGATGTTGGCATCACGAAAAATACCATCAAACTGAATTTGAAAACGCTGACCTGAATCGTTCCTGTTAACTAAAAAATGCTTGCGGTACCAGCCTATACTTGTTTCGGGGAACAAGCCTCCAACAGGTTTGTAGCCATGTGCCATCACATCAAAAGATGGCGAATTTACAAATGGTAATTCAACGGCCCAGTCATGTGGCAGATCAACATTACGCCATCCTGCATCATTGAATTTTACATCGATCGCAGAACCATCACCTTTACCGGATTTTGAAAAGATATTGGCAATGCTGTAGTTAAAATCCTTAACAGCATCAGCTGCATTGCCGGGATGAAATTTCCACCCTTCATCAAAATCAATATTTTTTCTTGGGGAATCGAACTGGGAGAAAGTTCGCAATGAAAAATGTAACAGGCAGATGATGATCCAGGCGTGTTTGAACATTATCGAAATTTAGTTGAAAGCATTTAAAGCAGCCGTTGGTTTACCTGAATTATCAAAGGCACCGAGTGAATATCTCTGCCAGTTGTTGTAGGCTTCCGGCTCCCAGTAAAAAACACCGAGGCCTTTGTTTCCGCTAACAGATCTTGTTTTTACTATCAGGTCAGCAATAAATGAATTGCATGCTGTAGAGTCGTTCCAGCTCATGCCCACTTCACATATCATGACCTCTTTGTTATAGCGTGTAACCATGTCATTCATATTAACCAGGCATTGTGAATTTAATGTAGACCAATTAGCGGCCGTTGGATACATTGACATACCGACAACATCCCAGGAAACCCCATTGGTTTTAAGACCATCAAATATCCACCTGAATAAGCCATTATCATAGCCATTGGAAATATGCACCACTACTTTAATGGAAGCATCTACGGCTTTTACTGCGTTGTATCCTGCCTTAACGAGCAGGGCAAAATTTTGCATGTTTACAGAAGCCCGGCCCTCCGGCCACAGCATGCCATCGTTTGTTTCATTACCAACCTGCACCCAGGCGGGTGTAATACCATTTGCTTTTAGTGTATTCAATACCGTTAGTGTGTGATCGTAAACAGATGTTTGAAGCATGGTAATATCCTCGCTTGCCCAGGCTGCCGGCTTGTTTTGTTTACCGGGGTCTGCCCAGGAATCACTGTAGTGAAAATCAAGCAGGATCTTTAAACCCAAATTTTTAGCACGAACTGCCTTTGCTACAACATCTGCAGTATTATTCCATCCGTTGGCCGGGTTAACCCAAACCCTGAAGCGGATAGAATTCATACCTAAACTTTTCAGGATCTGCATGCAGTCCTGTTGGTTTCCATTGCTGTTATAAAATTTTATTCCCAGCGATTCCATTTCTGTCAACCAGCTTACATCGGCCCCTTTAGCAAAAAAAGGCAAAGGTGGCGGTGGTGGTGGTGTAACAATAATATTTCCGCCAGTTGTATTACCTGCTTTATTGCAATCAGAAGTTATAAACAAGATTAAAAAACAGATGAGGATTTTTTTCATGACTCAATTAACATTACTAAAGTTCTGTAATTCCGGGGTCAATAAAAATTTATTAGGGTAATATCTTAAAATAAAAAAACCACCTTTTAAAGGGTGGTTTTTGAAATTAAATTTAATAAAATATTATTGGACGGTAAAAGTTCCGGTTAAAAAATTAACGGTTATTTTATACGTTCCTGATGCTGCCGGGGCAGGGAAGTTACTACTAAGATCATATCCAAAACTACCACCCGCTGCAAGTCCTGCAATTGAATTATCATTTACTGCATACTTATGACTCCAGTCACCATTAACGGGTAACAATAAATATTGTTTGCCGCCAATTAATGGTACAGTCAATTGCCATACTGAAGAATTTAATCTTGTGAATTGCTGCGTTGCAACCGGAACAGGATTATTCCATCCCCAGGTGGTTGCGTCACCAACGATGTAGAGGTTGGTTGGCAATGTGCCTGAGTAAGGTGTTACTGTATACTTACCTGACTGGAAATCAACTACGATCTTATAAAATCCAGTGGCGGTTGGGCCAGGGAAATTATCGCCCAAATCAAAGCCAAAATCCCCTGTTTGATTCAATGTAGCAGCTCCATTATTACTAATAGCGAACTTATGTGTCCAATCACCGTTGACGGGTAAAATCAAAAATTGTTTTCCGCCTGTCAAATGAAATATTCCTCCCCAAATAGTTTCATCTATCTGCGCAAATTCCTGGCTTGGAACCGGAACAGGATTGTTCCATCCCCCATCTGATGCATCACCTACCAAAAATAATTTTCCGGATGATGGTAAGGCAACTTTTGGTGGTATCTTATAAGGAGTAACCTGGAGTTTAATGGTGTTGGAAGTAAGTCTTTCATTATTATTAGAATATGAAGAAGACACCCTCACATCAATACTTACGGGAACATTAAACGCATACCCCTTTGATAACAGTACATTATTTATTTCTTTAGCCAGCAATCCCCTGCTCATAGCCCCTGTTACAGTAAAGCTTGATGGATTAGAAAAATTTTTACCAGATGAATCTATGTCTATAACATATTTATATTTCGCTGAATCCGTAGCATATTTTGGATTAGACCAGCTCAATGTTAGCGCCACTTTATTTGAATCTGCGGCAGCAGGTGCAATACTTGTAGCCGAAGCGGTGAGCACAGGCACCGTGCCATTACCGTAAGATGAAAGCTTGTCTGCTTTATCACACGAGGTTAATAAAAAGACGCAGCCAGTTATTAACACAATTGAATTGAGAATTGATTTCATAATGATTTTATTAAAAGCTTATTATAATTTTATTACAGAAAAAGTTCCAGCCTGAAAATCAACCCGGATTTTATAATTACCGCCGGTAGAAGGTGCTTTCAAATCGCCACCATTGATTTTAAAATTATCACCATTAACATTATTTGCATTATTAGAGCCTGTACCACCATATTTTACTGACCAACTGCCGTATTGTGGAAGAAAAAGATAAGACCCGTTAGCGGTAAGATTTATGGTTATCTCAAATAATGTATTGCTGATTTTTGTAAATGTTTGACTTGCAGGAGCAGCTTCTCCACAACCACATTGCCAGCTAGCCGGGGTTGCGCTTCCAGTTATATAAAGTGCGCCTGTTGATGGCGGGGTTACCACAGGAGGGAGTGT